>JAFRHR010000066.1 GCA_017433195.1 bacterium | reverse complement strand
GCGTGGAGCAAATTCAATACAATCATGTGTAGCGCGAAGCGGAAAAATCCGACAGGATTTTTGAAGCAGAGGGGAAAGTTTGTGAACCGCCAATAATCCAAGACTGGTTTTTTGCGTAGGGTGGAGGTGAGCGCAGCGAACGAAACCCGTAAGAGCATATAGCCCGTTTGAGCGATAAAATCTGTTAAGATTTGAAAGCGAAAGGTAGGGCTATGCGTCCCCGAATAATTCGCATTCAAGCCAGAATACTTCAATACAACCATATAAAAAGTGCCCTGTTTCCGGGGCACTTTTGCGATTATTTTTTATTTTCCTATGCTGCAGGAGTTTCAGCTTTTTTAGGAATTAAATTTTTAACAGCATTCCATGCTGCAATTGATTTGTCAGCGATAAAATCACCGGCCGCTTTCATACCTTTTTTGGCACCTTCCCAGCCTTTTTGAAGGAAATTAGCGCCTTCTTCTAATGTTTTAGGATCAAGTTTGCCTTTTTTAGCAAGTAGTGCAAGTGCTGTTGCTACGGCAGCGGCAATACCTACACCGATAGCAATTTTTTTACCGACTCCGCTTTTTTTCGTTTCCGGAGCATCAGGGGCATAAGGGGTTGTTCTTTGAAATCTTTGAGGCGTACCATACAAATCTTTTGCTGATGAATTTGGTTGTAAACCGTTGAATGAAACACTGCTTATCATGTTAAACCTCCATATTAATACACATCTACACATGTATAATAAAACTTTTTTTTCTAAATAATTGCTATATAGAAAGTGAAAAAATTATAATAATTTACAAATGTTAATAATCCTGTAAAATATCGTTTTTACAGAATTTTATTTGTTTTAAAAGAATTTTATTTATACCAAATTAAGAGCAGTTTGAGCTACCGGCATTATTTTGTCATAAATTTTTAAGCCTTGCTGCTGCATGAAGTTTTTTATTGTGTCATTTTGGAATAATCCGCTATTGCTTTGATTTTGGATGAAATTTGCAGCATTGTTTGCGAAAAATCTCAGAGTTTCAGAAGCGGAAACTTCTCCGTCTTTATTCAGATCTTTTATATCATAAGTTGTTGTTTTATCTTCTGCTGCTTCAGATAAGTCTTTTCCTGCAGACATGTCCTGATTATTTTCAACTTTATTATCTGTTGTGTTGATAAGATTTTCAAATTTATCTGCAAGTTCGGATAGTTCATTGTTAAATAATTCATACTGTAACTGAGCCGGCATTCCGGTCATGTTAACATTGATTGGGGACTTGTCTGTATTTTGGTTGTTAATTGCTTCAATACTTTTGTTTAAATATTCGGAAAAAGTATGGCTCTCTATACTGCCGATACTGTTCATATTGGCATATAAAGACGTCAGCCCTGACGGTTGTATTCCTATACCGCTTAAGTTATTAGTAACGGCATTTATGCTCATAACCTTCCTCCAATTATAGTTTAACTCATATGCAAAATAATAAATCGTTTAAAAAGTGGATAAATACTTTCTTTAAATTAGACAGGTCGGTAATAGAAATTATTTTTATCGGTTAATAAAATTTTTTTATGACTGATTCAAATATACTTTTAACTCACAATAAAAATAATGATACCTTTCCGTCCGAAAAAATTAACGGCATGAAAATTCTTGTGCTGAAAAGTAATCAAAAAAATGATTTTTTGTATAAAATACTTTCTGAAAACTATAATATATCTGTTTATTACGGATATTCTTCAGAAAAAGTTGATTTGATTATTGCGGAAATTGATAATAGTTCATGGGTAAATTTGCCTCAAAATAATGTAATTCCTTTTATTTGTATTTCGGATAAGCCTGATTTTGCCCGAAAAATTGAGGCATGTAAAAAAGGAATAAATCTTTATATAGAAAAGCCTTATGATATAAATCTCGTGCAGGCGCAGATCTTGGGAATTTTAATGAAGGAGCATGACAGAAAAATGTTTCAGGCTGAAAAAGATACATTTGTAGCTTCAGTTACTCATGATTTAAGAAGTCCTTTGAATGCGCAGATGCATGCTCTGAATGCAATTTTAAATTCAAAAGAGCCTTTATCGGCTTATCAGCGAGAAGTTTTAAGCGATTTAATGGGAAATGTTCAGTATATGAAAATTATTACCGAAAATGTTTTGTCAAAATACAAAAATGAAGATACAGAAATGAAAACAGAATTATCTTACGGTTCTTTAAAAAATCTTACCGAAAAGTGTATTTCTGAATTGAAATATATAACCAATTCAAAACAGCAAAAAATAAGTTTTCAATCGAACAGAGATGATATTTCCGGAAATTTTGACGCTGTTCTTATCCGCAGGGTAATTAATAACCTTATTTCAAATGCTTCCGAATATACTCCTGAGCATGGACAAATCAATATTAATATTGAAGAAACAAATGATAAAATTATTTTCAAAATAAAAGATAATGGTTATGGGTTTGAAAATTCAGAAACTATTTTTGAAAAATATGTGTCTTACGCGCAAAATAATAAAAAAATAGGTTACGGTTTAGGACTGCATATTTGCAAGCAAATTATAAAAGCACATAAAGGTGAAATTTTTATAACAAGTGAAATAAATAAAGGTACTCTTGTTACTTTTTATCTTCCCAAAACATATCACTAAAAAACAGACCGTCTTTTCAGGCGGTCTGTTTTTATTTTCATTAACCTAAATTATTCACACATTTCATCGAGGATTGCGAGTGCTATATCATCACCGAACTCAGCTTTTGCTATAGCGAAAATCTTTTCAAACTTATCCATTGACGCTGCAATTCTTGCTTCGCATTCTGCATCGTTTTTGGATTCTTTAACAGGTCTCAAAGCCATTGCATTTACATTCATAAAGTTAAGAACTTTATCTGCAGGTACCTGTTTTTCTCCAATCTTTGCTTCCTCAGGTTTTACTTCCTTTTCTTCCGCTTCCTTTTTCTCTTCATTTTTCAAATTTTTGTAGTTGGCTGCATTTAATCTTAATGTTAGTTTATTTATATCCATTTTCTTTCTCCTTTAAAGAATTATTTCCCATACTTTTGTTTACGGATATTTTTTTCAAAACTTTAGGATTTTTAAGGTATTTGTTACAAAAGTTTACATTAATCTGAAAAAGGGCAAGTTTTGTGCAGAAAAAAGGTTTTATATAAATATATTGGTGTAATGGAAAAAGGAGATTTTATGAATTCTGTAAATTCGATGGGTTCTGTAAATACTGTAATGAGAGCACTCTCTAAAAATCAGGCTGCTCCGGAATTTAAGCCGGATTTAACTCGGAATCCGGATGTTGTTGAATTATCATCTGCGGAAACAGAACCTCCAAAAATCAATGCTGCAAGGATTATGTTCAGAGTATTAACTGATGAACAGATTGCTCAGATTAATAAATCAGGAAAACTGCCTTCTAACGGAAAGTTTATAAAAAATGCCGAAGGGGCTTACGATATCAGTAATAACTTCTTTAATTTGACGACAGGAACACAAATTTTACCTGAAGGTTATGAAGTTAAGAAAGATGTGTTCGGATTTGCAAGGGTGCTTCCGAAAGGCACAGAGGGTGCTCTTATAAAATAATAATATTTTATAAATAATAAAAACGGCAGCAATATAAGCGACCACTCCTGCCAGCTTCACCCTTGGATCCAGTCTGTGCAGGATGGAATCAACCTGATAATATTGTCCTATTGTAATATCTCTTATCATTTCTTC
>JAFRHR010000065.1 GCA_017433195.1 bacterium | reverse complement strand
CTTTGTAGCTTTCTTCTCTAACATCCTGCAGAGCTTGTTCAAAAATTTCATCATGATACATAAAAAATATCTCCTATCATCTTCACATATACCCATAACGGCAAATTATCTAACAACCTTTAGAAATTATCTTATTATTGTTACAAAATTTATTAATTGTACAAAATAAAAAGAGTTTAATGTAAAATGTGAAAAAAGGAGTAGTAAAAGGGCATGGTAACAGATTTTTTAACAGGATACGATTATTATTCAAGCAGACAGGATATGGAAATTATATCAGAGATTGTTAATGCATTGAAAAAAATTCTTGAAGAAGATAAATTACAGCCGCAACCGTTATTTTTACGTACTTCTGAAAATCTGATATTAAATATTGCAAGAAAAGTTGTTCAAGAAAAGAAAAAAACTTTTTTGATTGGTATTACAGGTGAAAGTGCATCAGGCAAAACTGTTTTTGTTGATAACACGATAAAAGCATGCGTAAAAGATAAAAAAGAGGGTATATACACGGTAATTCGCTGTGATGATTATTATAAAGATACTTCTCGTGAACTGCAGGAAGCAGGAAGTTATGAAGAACTTTTCAAAACAGGGTTCAGTTTTGATACACCTGATGTTATAGATTTGGATTTGATGAAACAACATCTTTTAGAATTGAAACAGGGTAATTCAATCAAATCGCCGAAATATGATTTTGTAACTTGTGTTTCAGATCCTGACGGAGAATTGAAAAAACCGGCAAAAGTTATTTTAACAGAGGGTTTATATGTACTAAATGAGGGTGTCAGGGATGTTATGGATGTAAAAGTATACGTTTATACACCTTTAGAGGTTATAAAAGAGCGTTGGTATAAACGTGCGGCACTCAGAGGAAAAACAGGTGCTGCTGCGGATTTACAATTTGCTGACGTTAACAAAACCGCACAACAATACATCAGACCTGCATATCAAATATCTGATGCAGTCATTAACGGCATGGTTTCTCAAGAATATATTCAACAGATTACCGACAAAATATTCTATACATTGAAAGAAATTGTATAGAGTATATTAAACTAAATCACGATACTTCTATGCATTCGTAAATCTGAGATTATATTTTGTCAAAACCTGTATATTTTCTCAAAACTTCAGGAATTATTATTGTGCCGTCTGCTTGCTGATTGTTTTCTACAATAGCTGCAAAAGTTCTGCCTACCGCTAAACCTGAACCGTTTATTGTATGAACAAATTGAGTTTTGCCTGTTTCTTTATCTCTGTATCTTATGTTAGCACGTCTTGCCTGATAATCTCCGAAGTTCGAACAGCTTGAAATTTCTTTGTAAGTGTTGTAAGACGGCATCCAAACTTCCAAATCCCAACATTTATTTGCCGAAAATCCGATATCACCTGTAGATAATGCTACTCGTCTGTACGGCAATTCTAATAATTGCAGCATTTTTTCGGCATCTTGTGTTAATTTTTCGTGTTCTTCTTTGCTTGATTGAGGTGTGCAAAGTTTTACAAGTTCAACTTTATTGAACTGGTGTACTCTTATCAAACCTCTTGTATCACGTCCTGCAGAGCCTGATTCACGTCTGAAACACGGTGTATATGCCGTCATATATTTTGGCAGGTCATCTTCCGATAAAATTTCGTTTGAATAAATATTTGTAACAGGTACTTCCGCTGTCGGAATCAGGTACAAATCTTCATCAACACATTTATACATATCATCTTTAAATTTAGGTAACTGACCAGTTCCCGTCATTGTTGCCGCATTAGCCATAAACGGCGGCAAAATTTCTTCATACCCTTGTTCTTCCGTGTGATAATCAAGGAAAAAGTTTATTATTGCACGTTCCAATCTTGAACCTTTACCTCGATAAAGTGTAAACCTGCTTTGAGACAGTTTAACACCACGTTCAAAATCAACAAGATTTTTTTCTTCGCATAAATCCCAATGAGCTTTGAATTCAAAATCAAATTTACGAGGTTCACCCCAAGTTGAAACAACTACATTATCATCTTCTGACAGTCCGACAGGTGTTGTTTCATCGGGAATATTCGGAGTATGCAATAAAATATCACGCTGTTTTTCGTCTAATTGTGTTTGCTTATCTTCCAATGTCTTGATATCATCACCGAGTTTTCTGACTTCTTCTTGAATGGCGTCTGTGTTTTCGCCGTTCTTATTCATCATACCGATTTTTTGTGAATCATTTTTTCTTTTTGCACGCAATTCATCTGCTTGTGTTTGGATTTTACGTCTTTCTATATCTATTTCTATAACTTCATTTATTGATAATTCCGGATTTCTGCGTTTCAAAAGCTCATTTACTTTTTCGGGATTTTCTCTTATTAATTTGATATCAAGCATTTTTATACCTCTTTTCTTACCTTGTTATTTTAAAATAAAACTAAAAAGAAAGCAATAACTCATTAACTTTACAAAACTGTAATTTTTAGGTTATAATTTTGATATAAAGGATTTGTATATGTCAAGACTATCTGAAAGAATTGAAAATTTTAACAACGCTTACGAGTTATATGAAGAAATGCAGAAAGGTTTTTTATCAGATAAAAAGCAAAATTCTTACAGACTCGGATTGACACAAAGTTTTGAGATTGTTTCGGAGCTTGGTTGGAAAATTTTAAAAGATTATCTGCAAATACAAATTATTGATGCAGATACGCCAAAAGAAGTTATAAAACAGGCGTTTTTGCACAATATAATTCCTGACGGTCAAATTTGGATAGATATGATTAAAGCATG
>JAFRHR010000064.1 GCA_017433195.1 bacterium | reverse complement strand
GGGCGGACCGAAGGTCCGCCCTTTTTGTTGTTAAAATGTTTTATTAAAACATCAAACCTGCTTCTCTTGCAGCATCTGCCAATGCAGCAATTCTTCCGTGATATAAGAATCCGCCTCTGTCAAATACTACACATTCGATTCCTGCTTTTTTTGCCTTTTCTGCAATTGCAGTACCGATTAATTTTGCAGCTTCAATATTTCCGCCGTGTGCCATTTTTTCTTTCATATCCTTATCTACTGATGATGCTGATGCTATTGTTACACCCTTTTCATCATCAATTAACTGTGCATAGATGTGCTTTGTGCTTCTGTATACAGCTAATCTCGGAAATTCAGATGTTCCGAATACTTTTGTACGGATTGTCTGATGTCTTTTTTGTATTCTTGGTTTTCTTGATTCTTGTTTAATCATTTTATTTTCTCCTTTTCTTCACCCAATCCTTCTTATCGGAAATAAGGGATTATATGGGCTTTTTAATTACTATTTATTATTTCTTACCTGCTTTACCGGCTTTACGTCTGATGTATTCGCCTTCGTATCTTATACCCTTACCTTTGTAAACTTCAGGTTGACGTTTGCTTCTGATAAGTGCTGCAACATCTCCGACTAACTGTTTATTTGAACCCTTTACAGTTATCTTTGTGTTTGCTTCAACTGAAAGCTGAATGCCTGCAGGTGCTTCTATAAGAACCGGATGTGAATATCCTAACTGCATATTAAGATTTTTACCTTCCATAGCAGCACGGTAACCTACACCCTGTATCTCAAGTTTCTTTTCAAAACCGTCTTTAACACCTTTTACAGCGTTTGCAACCAATGTTCTTGATAAACCATGCAAAGCATTTGTCTTTCTTTCATCGTTAGTTGTTTCCAATATAATCTTGTTATCAACTACTGATACTTTTATTTCATCTCTTACAGTAACTGTTTCTGTTCCCATAGGTCCTTTTGCAGTAACTGTTTGACCATCTAATTTAACCTCAACGCCCTGAGGAATTTCTATCGGTAATTTACCTATTCTTGACATAATATTTCTCCTTATACTTTTTGGGTTTTTCTGCCAATTAAGCCCAAAATTTTAACTGTTTTTCTGACTACCAAACGTAGCAAAGTATTTCTCCGCCTAAGTTTTCTTTTTTTGCTTTTCTGTCGGTTAATAAACCTTTGCTTGTTGATAAAATTGCTATTCCCATACCGCCAAATACTTGTGGGATATTTTTAGATTTGCAGTATGTTCTTAAACCGGGTTTTGAAACTCTTCTTAAATTAGATATAACCGGTTTGTTTTGTGCATCGTATTTTAAAGTTATTTCGATGTATTTGAACTTTTCATCAGACTTAACTTCATAATTTTCGATGTATCCTTCTGATTTTAATAATTCAGCTAATGCTATTTTTAACTTAGAAGCAGGAACTGTTACTGTAGGGTGTGATACCATATTAGCGTTTCTGATTCTTGTAAGCATATCAGCTATCGGATCTGTATTCATATTCACTTCCTTTACTGTTGCGGACTTATCCCGTCTTTGGGACAGTTTCCTTATTCTACACGCTTTCCGAATTAATTTTTGCTCAATAAAAGCATATTTCGGCAGTTCGTATCTCCATGTTATCCGCTAAAACTAAGATTGCAAGTAATTTGTTATCAAAAATTAACAATATAAAAAGGCACAACAATAGTTGTACCTTTTTAAAATACAATTATTACCTGATAATTACCAGCTTGCTTTTGTAACGCCCGGTAAAAGTCCCTGGTGAGCCATTTTTCTCAAACAAATTCTGCAAAGACCAAAGTCTCTGTGAAATCCGTGAGGACGACCACATATACTGCATCTGTTATGCAATCTTACTTTCGGATATTTACCTTTTGCTGCTAATTCTGTTCTCTTGTTTTCTTTGTTTATCATCGCTAATTTAGCCACGATTTTCTCCTTTATAATTACTATTTATTGCTACCTTTGAATGGCATTCCCAACTGTGCAAGAAGTTCTCTTGCTTCATCATCAGTGTTTGCCGTTGTTATAATTGAAACATTCATACCCTTTACTAAATCAACTTCTTCATAAGTGATTTCAGGGAATAATGCCTGTTCCTTTAATCCTAATGTATAATTTCCTCTTCCGTCAAAACTCTTAGGACTTACACCTCTGAAGTCTCTGATACGGGGAAGAACTACACATACTAACTTCTGTAAGAAGTCATACATTCTTTCGCCTCTGAGAGTTGCCATTGCACCAACAGGCATTCCTTCTCTCAACTTATATGAAGCGATAGATTTTTTTGCTTTTGTTACGACTGCTTTCTGTCCTGCAATCTTTGTTAACTGCTTTTCAATTGTTTCTGCTATCTTTGAGTTGTGTGATGCTTCACCTACACCCATATTTAAAACGATTTTATGAAGTTTAGGTATCATATTGTCGTTTTCATAGCCGAATTTTTCTTTCAAAGCTTTTTTAACTTCTTTCTGATATCTGGTTTTTAAACTTTCTGTCTTTGCCATTTTTCTTTTTCCTTAATTCTGCGACATATAAAACTATACGTCTATCTGTTCACCACATTTTTTACAAACACGGACTTTCTTTCCGTCCTTTATTTCGTGTTTGATCCTCGTCGGTTTTTCACAGGCAGGACATACAACCATTACTTTTGAACTCTCAATCGGAGCTTCAAACTTGGTCAAGCCACCCTGTATTCCAGCTGCAGGATTCGGTCTTACGGCCTTGGTTATCATATTAACACCTTCAACTACAACTTTATCTTTGTCAGTCTTAATAGTTCTAACACTGCCCATTTTACCCTTATCTTTACCGGATGTTACTACAACTCTGTCTCCGGTTTTTACATGTAAATTTTTCTTTTTAGAATCTGTCATAATATTTACCTACCTATATTACTTCCGGCGCCAAAGAGATAATCTTCATAAAGTTTTTATCTCTCAATTCACGTGCTACAGGTCCGAAAACACGAGTACCACGTGGATTGCCGTCTTTATTGATAATTACGGCTGCGTTTTCATCAAATCTGATGACTGAACCATCTGTTCTCTTGATGTCATGTTTTGTTCTTACAATTACTGCTCTTACTACTTCTGACTTCTTAACTGTCATATTAGGTGTAGCATCCTTTACTGTCGCAATTACTACATCGCCTACAGCTCCGAATTTCTTGTTTGAACTTCCCATAACACGAATAACTAACAGTTCTTTTGCACCTGTATTATCTGCTACCGTTAATCTCGTTTCTTGTTGTATCATTACTTGTTTCCTTTATTAAATTAATTACTTAACTTTTTCAACAATTGATTCTAATGTCCAATTTTTGCCTTTTGACATTGGCTTAGATTCAATAATTCTAACAATATCACCCTCTGAACACTGATTTAATTCATCATGAACTTTGTAGTTCTTGTTTGATTCCATAATCTTTTTGTATTTCGGGTGCGGTGCATAAGATGCAACCTTTACAACTGCAGTCTTATCCATTTTGTTGCTTATTACAACACCTTGTCTTTCTTTCTTAGGCATTTTGTACCTCTTTTTCTTTTTCTGTTATAACCGTACGTATACGTGCTATATCTCTTTTTGTATTACTAATTGATGCTGTGTCTTCCAATTTGTTGCTTGTTTTTGAAAATCTTAAATCAAGTAACTTCTTCTTCAGATCAACAACTTCTTTTTTCAATTCTTCAATTGTTTTTTCACGAATTTCTTTAATCTTCATTGTGATGTATTCCTTAATTTACTGTAATTGTTCTTTTTCCATTATCTTACATTTAATAGGTAACTTTTGAGCCGCTAATTCAAGTGCGTTGATTGCAACGTCTCTGTCAAAATAGTCTAACTCAAACAAGATTCTGTTCGGTTTAACTACTGCTACCCAGTATTCTACGTTTCCTTTTCCTGATCCCATACGAGTTTCTGCAGGTTTTGCAGTTATCGGTTTGTCAGGGAAAATCTTTATCCAAACGTTACCGCCTCTTTTGATTTCTCTTGTCATAGCACGTCTGGCTGCCTCTATCTGTCGGCTGGTTATCCAACCCGGTTCCAATGCTTTTAATGCATATTTACCGAATTCGAAATTTATACCTCTGGTTTCGGTGCCTTTTGTTCTACCTTTCATCATTTTGCGGTATTTTGTTTTCTTAGGCATTAACATTTTTGTATTTCTCCTGTAATCTATTAATTATTATTTATTATTCTGCTTCTACTGCTTTGTTTCTTGAGTGTCTTGCAAACTTTTCTGAATTATCTTTTGATGATTTAGATTTGATGTTTGCATCTGCTTTTTCTCCCGGCATTAAGTTTCCTTTGAATACCCAAACTTTAACACCGATTTTACCCATCATAGTATCTGCTTCTGCAAATCCGTAATCAACATCTGCTCTTAATGTCTGAAGAGGAATTCTTCCTTCTTTTGCCCATTCAGAACGTGCGATTTCAGCTCCGCCTAAACGACCTGATACCATAACTTTTATTCCCTGAGCACCTGCACGCATTGTTCTCTGCATTGCCTGCTTCATTGCTCTTCTGAATGCTACACGTTTTTCAAGTTGTTGTGCAATTGCTTCTGATACTAACTGAGCATCTACATCTATTCTTGCAACTTCCACAACATTGATTACAACCATTTTACCAAGATATTTTGAAACTTCCTGTTTGAGTTCATCAATACCCTGTCCGCCTCTGCCGACTACGATACCCGGTTTAGCTGTTACTACAGTTATAATCGTGTTCTGTGACTTACGGTCTATCAATATTCTTGATACACCTGCTGCATACAATTTTTTCTTAATGAATTTTCTTATTTTTGCATCTTCGGCAACAAAACCTGCATAGTCTTTAATCTTTGCATACCATGTGCTTGTCCAAGGTTTTATTATACCTACTCTGAATCCGTTTGGATGTGTCTTTTGTCCCATATTATTTATTCCCTTACTTTGTAGTATCACTAACTTTTACTGTGAGGTGTGATGTACGTTTTAATCTGCTGTACATACGTCCTTGTGCTCTCGGACGTCCTCTTTTATATGTAGCACTTTCGTCTGCATATATCTCTGATACCTTTAATGAATCAGGACCTACACCATATTTTTCTCTTGCGTTAGCAACTGCCGCATTTAAGTTCTTTTCAACTATTCTTGCTGCAAAATATGGCATAAATCTCAACATATTCTGGGCATCAACTACTGATTTTCCGCGAACTTCATTAATGACTCTGCGTAATTTTCTTACTGTCATTTTTATATCAGTTTGTCTTGCTTTAGCTTCCATTTTAGTTTCCTTTTTCACTTTAGTTTTGTTGTAACTTTGTTTTGTTTAATTACGCCTTCTTAACTGATCCGGCGTGTCCTCTGTATAATCTTGTAGGTGCAAATTCACCTAACTTGTGGCCAATCATTTGCTCTGTTACATATACCGGAACGTGAGTTTTTCCGTTGTGTACTGCAATTGTGTGACCTAACATATCAGGAACAATCATTGATGCTCTTGACCATGTCTTGATTACTTTCTTTTCTGAGTTTTCATTCATCTTCTGAATTCTCATTGAAAGTGCTTTTTCTACATATGGACCTTTTTTTAATGAACGTGCCATTAATTTCTCCTTTATATCTTATGTATTGTTATTTTTTTCTTCTTCTAACGATTAACTTATCTGAAGCTTTGTTAGATTTTCTTGTCTTATATCCAAGTGCCGGTTTACCCCAAGGAGTCTTTGGATGTCCTCCCGGTCCTGTCTTACCTTCACCACCACCGTGTGGGTGATCACATGGGTTCATTGTAACACCTCTTACTGTCGGTCTTACGCCCATATAACGTTTTCTACCAGCTTTACCTATTGATAAGTTTTTGAATTCTGCATTACCCAAAGTTCCTACTGTAGCCATACATTCTTTTCTTACCATTCTCATTTCTGATGACGGTAATTTGATAGTTACATAGTTACCTTCTTTTGCCATTACCTGAGCTGCGTTTCCTGCTGCTCTTACCATCTTTCCGCCTCTGCCAGGAGTTAATTCGATGTTGTGTACCATTGTACCTAACGGAATCAATTCCAAAGGAAGTGCGTTTCCGTTTTGGATAACTGCATCAGGACCGCTTACGATTACATCACCAACATTCAATCCTTCAGGTGTTAAGATATATCTCTTTTCACCATCTGCATAGAATACTAATGAAATTCTTACATTTCTGTTTGGATCGTATTCAATAGTCTTAACTGTTGCAGGTATTCCAAATTTTTCTCTTTTATAGTCTATCTTACGATATGCTTTCTTTACTCCACCACCTTTGTGACGGCAAGTAATTCTTCCTGTATTATTTCTTCCGGCTGTTTTCTTTACCGGCATTAACAAACTTTTTTCAGGAGTGTCTGTAGTGATTTCTTGATAATCACTCTTCGTCATACCTCTTTGTCCCGGAGATGTCGGATTAATTTTTCTAATTGCCATTTCTGTATTCTCCTATTGGCTTATACTGACGCTAATTCTTCAATCGGGCTGTCTACAGTAACAATTGCTTTCTTAGAAGCATCTGTTCTGCCGAACTTATAACCCAATCTCTTTGAGTGTGATAAAACCGGTATAGTCTTTACACTCTTTACTTTTTTACCGGGATAGATTAATTCTATCGCCTTCTTGATGTCTGTCTTTGTCGCATCCTGTGCAACTTCAAACACATATTTGCATAATGTTGTAGCCAAAACTGATTTTTCAGTGATAATCGGCTGTCTGATTATGTCATATAATTTTTCTGTATTTGTTCTCTGTGTACTCATTATTGTAACCTTTCAGTTATTTCGTTTACTGCTGCTTCTGTCATTACGATACTGTCTGCTTCAAGTAAATCTTTTACGTTAATGTTTGACGGTAAAATAATCTTTACATAAGGAAGATTTCTTCCTGCCAAACCTAAGAATTTATTTTCAGCTGCATTTGTATCAGCTATGATAAGAACTTTTCCTTTTGCGTTTAAAGAATTTAATGCATTAGCCATTAATTTTGTCTTTGCTTCGTTAATGCCTGAAAAATCTTTAACAACAATAACCTGTTCGTTTCTTGATGACAATGCTGAACGTAATGCCAACTGTCTTGCCTTCTGAGGCATTGAGAAACTGTAACTTCTCGGCTTTGGTCCAAAGATTACACCACCACCTACGAACAATGGTGATCTGTTAGAACCTGCTCTCGCACGTCCTGTTCCTTTTTGTCTCCATGGTTTTCTTCCGCCGCCTGATACCTCTGCTCTTGTTTTTGCAGAAGCAGAACCCTGTCTTGCGTTATCTAACTGTCTTCTTAAAGCCAAGTGCATTACATGCATATTTGGTTCAACACCGAATACTTTATCGCTTAAAGTTATTTCGCCCAGTGATTCTCCATTTGTGCTTAATAATTGTTTTGACATTTTTTATATCCTTTACTAATTTAAATGCTTACTTGTTCCATTTTGTTCTTGAAGGAACTATTGTTACTAATCTTCCTTCACATCCCGGAACTGAACCCTTAATCAATACCAATCCGTTTTCGCTATCAACTTTTACGAGACGTAACTTGGAAATTGTAACTCTTTCGTTACCCATATTTCCTGCCATTCTCTTACCTTTGATAACTCTGCTCGGAGTTGTACCGGCACCGATCGAACCGGGTTCTCTGTGGTTCTTTGAACCGTGTGCCATAGGACCTCTGCTGAAGTTCCATCTCTTTACTGTACCCTGGAAACCTTTACCAATTGAGATTCCTGTTACATCAACTTTTTCTGCATTTGCTAATACAGATAATTCTATTTCCTGTCCGACTTTGTAGTCTTGAGGATTATCAATTCTGAATTCCTGTAAATGTCTGTAATTGCTCAAATTATTTTTCTTAAAATGACCTAATTGAGCTTTTGTTAAGTGTTTTTCCTTAGCTTCTATTGTACCAACCTGTATTGCGTTATAACCGTCTGTTTCAACAGTCTTAACCTGAGTTACTACAATCGGAGCAACTTTTACAACAGTTACCGGAACAGCCAAACCTTCTTCATTAAAGATTTGTGTCATACCTAATTTTTTACCTATTACACCTAATGTCATTTTTTCCTTTCCTGACATACGATACGTTACCGTACATCATTGCTTCTTGCGAGCGCTACATAACTTTACCTCTAAGGACCTTCCCCTTTCGTCTGTTTAAAGACGCTGTAGTTCACATTATTTGCATAATGCTATTTAATTTTCAAAAACCGAATTAAAGTTTAACTTCGATATCTACACCAGCCGGTAAATCCAGTCTGCTGAGTTCTTCGGTTGTCTGTTGAGTAGGTTCATATATATCGATAATGCGCTTATGTGTTCTGATTTCAAAGTGTTCTCTTGACTTTTTATCAACGTGTGGTGAACGAAGCACACAATATATACGTCTTTTAGTAGGTAAAGGAATAGGGCCTGCAACTTTTGCATCCGTTCTTTTGGCGGTTTCAACGATTTTGTCTGCTGATACGTCTACTAATTTGTGTTCGTATCCTTTCAAACAAACTCTAATTCTTTGTCTTGTGTTTGCCATTTCTATTTCCTTTTTATCCTGAGAAAGCCTGTTTTTTTAGGTCTTTCAACTAACTTGCTTTTGCTATAGCTTAATTTATTTCGACATAGCAGATAAATCGTACATTAAACAAAATTCAGTGTCAACAATCGAATTTAACGTTTCTTAATGTTTTTGACAAATGATGATTTATACCCACCCCGACCCTCCCTGATAAGGGAGGGAGATTGTCATCTCACCCGCTGCCACCCCCTCTCCTCAAAGGAGTTAAATATTCCGGTGGCATATTTCATTTTGCCCACCCTACTTGCTACGTGCGTAGCACCCCGCAATGACAGATTGACACCTCACCCTACCTCTCCTCAATAGGAGAGGAGAAAATAAAAATGGATCGCCACAGTCGTTTTACTCCTTCGCGATGACATTTAATAAACTAATTTTAGTATAGCTTCGCCAAATAGTATAAGTCCGATTAAGATGCTTATCAGCGTTGCAAACATTACGGCCCCTGCTGACACATCTTTTGCCATTCCGACAAGTCTTGAGTATTTGTTATGAAATACCGCATCAAGAGCAAATTCAATTCCGGTATTCAAAAGTTCGGATACAATTACCATTGCAATTGCCAAAAGCAATATACAAAACTTTTCTGCCGTAAAATTAAGCATATATCCGAAAACAAGTACCAAACTGCCCACAACAATATGTATTCTTATATTCTTTTCGCTTTTTACCCCAATCCTGAAGCCTTTTCTGGCATTTCTGAACGTACTTCCGTAATCTTTGCACTTAAATTTGCTCATTAAAAACCTCTTGCAATACTTCGTTTTGCAGTTTTACAACAAGATTATAATCTTCCTCTGTCTGGTGGTCAAATCCGAGTAAATGCAAAATTCCGTGTGCTATAAGAAAATAAAGTTCGTGATCTCTTGTAACACCTTTTTCTTTTGCGTTATCTTCAACCTTATCGGTTGCTATTATAATTTCGCCCAAATTAATTTCGTCATCAAACATAAATCTGTTTTCGTCATCAGCAAAAACGGCAAACGTAATAATATCAGCAGGTGCATCTTTTTCTCTATAATCTCTGTTCAGTTCGTGAGTCTTTTCACTTCCGCAAAACAGAATATCATAAGAAATAGTTTTATAATCATATCCGTTTAAGCAAAAATCGTCTTTTCTTAATTTAGAACACTTTTCGATTAAAAGTTTGGTAAATTTCCTTGCGTTAGAAATTATCTTTCTTTCGTCAAGTTCCCATTCTTTTCTTAAATTTTCGGTAAAAACATTAATCGTTGTCATTCTGTTTATTCTCTAATTTTTTGATTTTTTCTTCTAAATCTTTATCAAAAGATACGTTGATTTTGTTTTTATCAAATTCCTGAGCTAAATTTGCTTCCTGATATTTTATTCTGTTATGCTGCATTCCTCTGAGAATGCGATTAAAGGTCGTTTTGATTATCTTTATATCTTTGAGCGTAAGCGGACTGTCACTGAATTGTCCGTCTCTGAGTCTTTCCTGAACAATCTTTTCTATAACGGCTTCTATTTCTTCATTCGTAGGTGATTTTAAAGAACGAACTGCCGATTCAACCGCATCCGCTATCATAAGAATTGCAGTTTCTTTCATATTCGGTTTAGGTCCTACATATCTGAACTGTTCTTCCTTTACGTTTTCCGCCCCCTCTTCTATAATTGCCTGATTGTAGAAGTAACTTGCAAGTCCGTCACCGTGGTGCTGCAATATAAAGTTCTGTATTACTGCAGGTAACTTGTACTCTTTTGCTATATCAACTCCGTCTTTCGGGTGTGACGTAATAACCATTTTACTTAATCTCGGATTAAGTTTTGTATGAGGGTTTTCTATTCCGAAATAAGATTGATTTTCAACAAAAAACAGAGGTCTTTTTAATTTTCCTATATCGTGGTAAAAAGCGCCGACTCTTGCAAGTATCGGATTTGCACCTATTGCTTCCGCTGCAGCCTCTGATAAATTTGCAACCATTAAACTGTGGTGATAAGTTCCGGGAGCTTCAAACTGAAGTCTCTTAAGCAGAGGCTGATTGTGATCTGCAAGTTCCGCCAAGCTGTACGGCGTGGTTATATTAAACATTTTTTCAAGTAACGGCAGTGTCCCCAATGCTACAATTCCGCTCAATATACCGTTTATAAATATAAGCAGTGCATCTCGGAGTATTAACATTCCGTCGACATCTATAAGTAATTTATCAAGCATATAAATACACAGAACTATCAGTAGCCCTGCACCTGATATTTGTATGCCTGCCAAAATAAGGTCAAATCGTTTTGAATAATTTATTTTGGATACCGTTATCATTGCAACTGTATTTAATAATATAAATGCTGTTACAAATTCTATTCTGTAATACAAGCCAATTGTCAGTACCCCTAACAACAACGTAGCTGCAAAAAATGCAATACGCGGGTTTGTAAATATAGCCATTATTATTATAAATGCCGGCATGGGCAAAATATAAGGCGAAAATCCTGTCGGAAGCACAACTGCAACTAATGCTGTAAATAACGTAAGAACTGCCGTAATCTTCAAATGATTAGATTCCGTGTACTTCTTCTCAAAACTCTTTTCATATTGCAGAAATATAATTGATGAAAGAGTAATAAGTAGAAATATTCCAAGGAAACCTATATAATTGAGTTCAAAGAAATTATATCCCGCTTTTCTTAAAGCGTCTCTTTTTAATTGCGTAACAGGTTCTCCTTCAAAAACTATTTTTTCACCTTTTTTGAAAGTAACTTCATATGGTCTTACCGCATTCTGTGCATTCCTTTTTGCAATTTCCGTTGCCATTTCGTCAACAACCAAATTCGGAACTATTATCTGTTCTAAAAGTGTTGAAATAATTGCACTCTGATTTTTGGGGATGTTTGGCGAAATATTCTTCTGTATAATTGCATTTATATTGTTCTTCTGAACATCGGATTCCGAAATTCCGTTTAGCAATATATTATCAAGTGTCCATTTTGTTTTATTAAAGACACTCTGTAATTCTCTGTCATCCGCCCAAAGTAAATAATTTACAAGGTTATCTTTCTTTTGTTTGTTCTGAATATCAAAAAGAATTTTCAATTCTTCAGTTTTAGTCTGAATTGAAGCATCTTTTTCTCTGATTTTGTTTACAGACTTTTCAAGAGTATCTAAATTCTCTTTTATAAAATTGTCTTCAGTCTGAGTTAAAATAGGTTCAATCCCCTGAGAAACCTCTTTTTTGTGTTGGTCTGTTCTTTTGGTATCAACAACCGTTATCGTCTTTTGCGCAATTACATCTTTCTTGCTTATTCCGTTTTCAATTACTCTCTGAAAAAAGAAATTTTGTGACGAAATTATGACAGACATAGTAAGTACAAATGCAAAAAACAAATGCAAATTTTTATGTCTGAAAAATTGTATTTTTTCTGTTATAAATTCTTTTATTTTATTCATTTCGATAGTCCTGTGTTTTTATATCTTCTCTTTTTACTATAAACCCGCATTTAATACAAGCAAGTGTCTCTCCTGTACTGTCTACGGGCATGAAAGAATGTTCGCAATATCCATCATCCTCCTGATTTTGTTCATCAAGAGGATTATAAGGCTTTAAATCTTTGTTTTTCTTCCCTTTTTTACTTAATAGTTTAAATAAAAGTTCAAAAATATACATTTTAAAGTAAAAATCCTTCAGGTAATAATGTTTTTATATCATTTAATATCAGTTCATTGTTTTTCTCAGTTACAACGACCGCTTCTCCGTTCGGAGCAAATTCATATATAACCTGTCTGCATGCCCCGCAAGGAGCACAATTATCCTGATTTGGAGAATATATTGCAACTGCATTTATCTCTCTTTCGCCTTCAGAAATTGCCTTAAATATCGCACATCTTTCAGCACAAATAGTAAGTCCGTAACTTGAATTTTCAACATTACAGCCACGGTACATCTTTCCGCTTCCTGCCAAAACACATGCGCCTACCGCAAATTTTGAGTATTTTGAATATGAATTTTTTGATGCTTCCTTTGCGTTTTCCATTAATAAACCGTAGTCCATATTTTTCTCCAATTAATATATCAGCCCTGCTCTCTAAGTCTAATATTATTTATTTAAATTTAAATCAACTATAAATATGAAGTATTATAAAATTTGCCTTTAATTGTTATTTATAATAATATTGTTCTATTAAAAGAGAAGAGGGAAATATGAAAGCAATTATTTTAGCAGGAGGTGCAGGCAGCCGTTTATGGCCTTTGTCACGTGAAGAATATCCTAAGCAGTTATTAAAACTGAATGAAGATAACAGCCTTTTGCAAAATACTTTTCTGAGACTAAGAAAAGTAGTTGAGCCTGAAAACATTATTGCTGTAACTAACGTAAAACATTTTTCTGATGTAAAAATGCAATTAAATTCAAAAGAAAAAAATGTTAAAGTTCTTGCCGAACCTATGGGCAGAAATACAGCCCCGGCTATTGCTTGTGCAATTGAGTATTTTTCTCAGATCGATAACAAAGATGACGACATCGTTTTAATTGTACCCTCAGACAGTCTTATAAAAAATGTCGATGCCTTTTGTAAAACTGTTAAAAAAGCGGAAAAATTGGCACAAAACGGCTATATAGTTACATTTGGGATTAAACCGTATTTTCCGGAAACAGGCTACGGTTACGTTAAAACCGCAGAAGCACTTGAAGGCGGATTTAAAGTCGACAGTTTTGTCGAAAAACCAAACCGTGAAACTGCTGAAATATATTTAAAACAAGGCAACTATTACTGGAATGGCGGAATGTTTATGGCCAAAATTTCCACTCTGAAAAATGAATTTCAAAGATATGCAGCAGAAATTTGCGTTTGTCTAAAAGATTTGAAATTTGATAAAGATGCAAGTCAAATCAAATATTCCGTTTATGAGCAAATGCCAAATATTTCTATTGATTACGCAATTATGGAAAAATCAGAAAAAATTGCGCTTGTTGAATTGCTTTCAGATTGGGATGACTTAGGCTCCTGGCAGGCAATATACAAAGAACAGGAAAAAGATGAAAATGACAACGTAATTTCAGGTAATGTTATTACAAATAATGTTAAAAATTCCCTGGTCTTTTCTCAAAAAGAACTTGTTGCCGTGTCTGACCTTGAAAACGTGATAGTCGTTGAAACAGAAGATGCAATTCTTGCCTGTGATATAAATAAAACCCAAAATGTAAAAGTCTTATATGAACGTTTAAAACAATCAGGAAGTGAAACCGTTCAAATGCATAAAACCGTTTTCAGACCCTGGGGATATTATACCTGTCAAAACGCAGGAGAAGGGTATTTAACCAAAGTTATTTGTGTTTTGCCTAAGCAAAAATTATCAATTCAGTCCCACAACCACCGTTCGGAACACTGGGTTGTGTTAGAAGGTACTGCCACAATTGTTCTCGAAGATAAAGAAATAACATGCAATGCAGGCGATAGTATTGATATCCCTGTAAAAGCAAAACACTCTTTACAAAACCACACAGACCGCAACTTAAAAATTATTGAAGTCCAAAAAGGCGACTATATAGGTGAAGACGACATTATTCGATATAACGACATCTACGGACGCGTATAGATTTTGTTTTTATAATTTTAAGAAATTTTAACTTTGCGGGGCTAAATACATAGTAACGTTTCTGCCTTCAAGCATTGGCGGTTTTTCTACTGTCAACGGTTCATTTGCCAAATCTGTCATAAATCTCTGGGCTAATTCCATTGCTAAACCTGAATGCTGCATTTCACGGCCTCTTAACATAACAACAACTTTTACCTTGTTGCCCTGTGCTATAAATTTCTTTATATTTTTTATTCTTACTTCATAGTCATGGGTGTCAATTTTATATCTTACTTTTACTTCTTTAACATCCACAACGTGTTGTTTCTTTTTCGCTTCTTTTGATCTCTTCTCAACTTCGTATCTGTATTTCCCGTAGTTAAGAATTTTTGCTACCGGCGGATTTTGATTAGGACTTACTATTACTAAATCTAATTCCGCATCTTCTGCCATTAGTAATGCTTTTGATGTTGCTACAACACCATGGTTTACACCATTCTCATCTATTAATCTTACTTCTCTTGCTCTTATTTGTTCGTTGATGGCGACCTTTTCTCTTGCGCCCTGTCTCTCGTTTTCGATAATTTGCTCCTTTTTTTAAGTTTTACCTTGTCTATAATAACACATTTTGTTTATTTTTCAAAATAACTTGCCAAATTTTTATAAATTTTATAGAATTATGTATATTATAAAGGGAGAGATTATAATGAAAAAAGCCGTTTTAACCATAATGATACTAATGATTGCAGTGTTTTCAACTGCGTGTATAAATAATTTTGCAGTTCAGGAACTCAATAACAAAGCTAAAAATTATCTCGATCAGGGTAATTATAACGCCGCTATTAGTAGATTACAGGCAAGTTTAGATTTAGATAACACAATTTTTGAAACTCATTATAATTTAGGTATTGCCTGCACAAATGCCGAAAAATATTTAGATGCAATTAAAGCCTTTAACGATGCTGCAAATCTGAAACCCGATATTAAAGATACTTATTATTCTATGGCGGTTGCCCAGGAAAACTATGCAAGAACACTTTATTCAAAAAAATATAAAGTTAAACAAAATCCCGATGGTACGGAAAAAATGGAATTAACTTCAAAAGATGAAGTTCTTAATATGTTTAAAGGTGCTTTAAGTTCTTATAATAAATTCTTAAATATGCAGCCAGCACAAGATGAAATGGCTATGGCAAATAAACAAATCGACAGAATAAAAACTGACATGGAAGAAGTTGAAATGCAATTATGGGTTAATCCGGTTCTTCCTGCAAATGCGGATCAGTAATTCGGAGATTTATAATGTTCGCTTCTCCGGGCAGAGTTTTATTATCAGTTTTTGGGTTTGATATCTATTGGTATGGTCTGTTTCTTGCCATAGGGATTCTTTGTGCAGTTTTAATATCAGACTTTTTGTCAAAAAAGTATTACAAACAAAATTTTGTTATTGATTTTGCTCCATTTATCCTTATTTCTGGAATAATTTTTGCAAGACTATATTATTGCCTTATAAATTATGGTTATTATATGAATTTTCCGCAAAAAGTATTTCTCTTCCGTGAAGGAGGAATATCAATCCATGGCGCAATTTTGGGCGGAATTTTGGCCTTGTATATTGCTTATCGGCTTAAAAAAAAGGATGACAGGAATTTTAACATATCTTTTTTAGGCATTTGTGATATTTTTGCCTTGGGTTTACCTCTCGGTCAGGCAATTGGCCGTTGGGGGAATTTCTTCAATTCAGAAGCCTACGGCTTGCCTGCAAATCTGCCCTGGAAATTATATATCGCCCCTGAGTTTCGAACAGAACAGTATTTAAATTATGATTACTTTCATCCGACTTTTCTTTATGAATCGATTTTAGATTTATTAATCTTTGTAATACTTATATTTTTCTTAAAAAAGTATAAGGAAGCTTCCGGTGGAAAAATAACGGCGCTTTATTTGATTTTATACTCAATAGTCCGGTTTATGATTGAATTTTTAAGAACTGACAGTGTATTAAATTTTGGTTCTTTACATATAGCGCATATTGTTTCTCTTATTATGTTTTTTACAGGTATTTTCATATTTGTTTATTCAAAAAACAAAAAGTAACGTGTTTTTTGAGATTATTTACCATATAAAAATATTTTGGTATAATCTACTTATGTAGTTTGTTTAAATATGGGGAGTGAGATTATGAGCGATAATAAGCCTGTTGTTAATTTGATATCAAAACCTGAAAATATGTTAAAGACAGTTTATACTGCATGTCGTACCTGTTACAGCGCAGACTATCCGATTAACATATATAACAGCACAGATGACAAAGAAAAAATGCTGAAACTTATAGAACGTGTTATTTCTTCCGGTCATTATTCAACAATAGAGCACATACAGGTAAGTTTTGCTATTTCAAATGTATCAAGAGCATGTACTCACCAGCTTGTAAGACATAGACATATGTCTTTTTCTCAAAAATCTCAGCGTTATGTAAAAGAAAAAGGTCAGTTCGATTACATAATCCCCCCGACAATTGAAAAAAATCCCGAACTTAAAGAAAAATTTGAAAACTTTATGGGCGAAATTTCAAAAGTGTATCTTGAATTTACAGAAGCAGGTATTCCTGCGGAAGATGCAAGATTTGTTCTTCCTAACGCAACTTCAAGTTCTATGGTTGCAAGTTTGAATCTCCGTGAACTTATTCACCTTGCAAATCTGAGA
Source organism: bacterium (assembly GCA_017433195.1). GTDB lineage: Bacteria > Cyanobacteriota > Vampirovibrionia > Gastranaerophilales > Gastranaerophilaceae > RGIG2479. The sequence continues at coordinate 12,566 of JAFRHR010000064.1, read as the reverse complement.
TTATGTACACGTGCGCAATACGAAATAAGAATGCTGGTAAAAGGTATGTGTGATGAAATAATAAAAGAAGAACCATGGCTTAAACCGTATCTCGTTCCAAAATGCGAAAGAATAGGTTACTGCGATGAAGATAAATCATGCGGACGTAAAATTACAAAAGAAGAAGTTTTTAAAGAAAAAGTTACAGTATAGTATTAATTTATAATTTATTGTATAATTTTTTTAACGATAATAAAGAAGACGGAGTTATTTTATGATACCGATAATCACAGAAGAGCATTCATCATTAGTATTTGCGGAAGTTTTCCAGGATATTAAAGGCTGGAGAAAAAATATGGTGCAGTACCTGAAAGATGAAAACCCGGAAATTAATACCGCTATCCTTGAAGTTGCAAATAATACCGATTTAGATCCCAAAGCCGTTGCACTCGGAGCATATATGACTTACCGTTTGCTCGAATTGGCATTTGAAGAAGACGATAACATGGGCTTTGATGCCGAATAGGTGGGGTAAATAAAACTCTGTCGATTTGTTAGACTCGGAGGTTTCTTGAGTGTGCTATTGCTATTGCAATTGCGTCAACGGTATCGTCAAGTTTCGGTAATTCCGGATTATTAAGCGCAATTTTGACCATTTTTTCGACCTCTTTTTTATCAGCTCTGCCGTATCCTGTGAGTATTTGTTTTACCTCTAACGGCGTATATTCGAAAAATGGAATATTATATTTTTCAAAAGCCGTTAAAATTACTCCCCTCGATTGCGCAACATCAATAATAGTTTTCTGATTTTTAAAGAAAAATAACTTTTCTATTGATGCAACATCAGGTTTGTAGGTTTCAATAATTGTATTCATATCATTAAAAAGTTCCAGCAACCTTTTATCAGAACTCTTTTCTGTCTGTATTGAGCCTGATGAATGTAAAGTTATATTACCGTCATCAAAATCAAGTAAAGCATAACCTGTTATTGCACTTCCGGGATCTATTCCAAGTATTCTCATATAAAAATTATAACAGTTATTTAACAATTGGCAATTAAATTAATGACAAATAAAATTGTTAGTTGTAATATAAAGAAAAAATATACAATATACTGGCGGGAAGAAGTATGAATAATAACGAAAAAAAAATTGGTATACCACGGGCTATGTCTTTCTACAACAATTATCCCTTCCTTTTCGGATTTTTATCCTATCTGGGAATAGAAATTGTTCTGTCAGACCCCACTACAAAGAAAACAGTTTCTGATGGTGCAGGACTTGTTGTTACTGAAACATGTCTGCCAATAAAAATATTTGTCGGACACGTTTTAAACCTTTTGGACAAGGGTGTTACCAAAATTTTGGTACCATCAATTCAGTCAATTGCTCCAAAAATCTACAACTGCTCTAAAATCAGAGGGCTGCCCGATTTAATCAGAAACGTTGTAAAAAGAGATTTTGAATTAATAGAACCGACTTTAGACAAATCTGCCAAAGATCAGGGCTTATACGTATTCTTAAAAGAAATGGTAAAACCATTCGGCATAACAAATGAAAAGTTAATCAAAAAAGCTTCTAAAGCAGGCTGGAAAGTTTATAATAACTTCCTGCTTATGGTTCGTGCAGGCATGAGTTACAAAAAAGCAATTAACTATGCTTTACAAGGTAAAATATTCATCGAAAGCGGTGAAAAAGAATATCCTATCAATATTGCCCTTGTATCTCACGGCTACAACATATATGATGACAGAGCATCTATGAAAATATTCGATAAACTTGAACAAATGGATGTTTCTGTTAAAACTTCTCTTCAGTTGACAGACGAGCAGATGAAAGAAGGTATGACTTATATGAACCGCAAATCATACTGGGCAAATGAACATGAAATGACAGGTACTGCCGGTCACTATCTGAAAGATAACAGAATTGACGGAATGATTTTATTAACGTCATTCGGTTGCGGTCCTGATTCACTTATGATCGAAAGAATTATAAAACAGGCAAAATTATGTAACAAACCGATATTGTCATTAACAATTGATGAACATACCGGTGAGGCAGGTTTTATCACAAGATTGGAAGCGTTTGTCGATATGCTTTATCGTAAAAAACGTTCGAGAATTATAAGCGAAGAGAAAGACTATGACTTTATACCACAAACCAATGTTTGTGAGGCTTTAGTCAACGTATAAATTTTACTGGACAATTTGTTTTGTCTGTAATATTATAATAACAATGAAAATTTAATACACGTGCTCTAGTGGTGGAATCGGTAGACACGTTGGACTTAAAATCCAATCGGGTGAATAACTCGGTGCCAGTTCAAGTCTGGCCTGGAGCATTTTTTAAGGGAGATTGAAAAATCTCCCTTTTTTATTTGAATTTATATTAATTAAAAATTTGTATTATTGAATTGTTTCTAATATAATATATCTACAAGCAACAGAAGGTGTTAAATTAAATGAAAGTTTTAATTCTCGCAGGCGGACTGGGGACAAGGCTATCCGAAGAAACAAAATTAATCCCGAAACCAATGGTTGAAATTGGCGGAAAACCTATTTTATGGCACATAATGAAAACGTATTCCTATTACGGTTTCGATGAATTTGTTATCTTAACAGGTTACAAATCCCACGTCATTAAAGAGTATTTCGTTAACTATTATCAGCGCTATTCCGACATTACAGTCGATATGCTGAATAATTCCGTGGAAATTCACAGAACACAAACCGAACCCTGGAAAGTTACTATGCTCTACACCGGCGAAAATACCATGACCGGCTCAAGAATTAAAAAAGCACAGGACTACATCGGGCATGAAAAATTTATGCTCACCTACGGCGACGGCGTTAGTGACGTAAACATAGTTGAACTCATAAAACACCACAACGCAAGCGGAAAATATCTGACATTAACCGCCGTAAAACCAAGCGGTAAATTCGGGGCTTTAGACATCGCAGAAGATGGTTCCATAAGCAATTTCAGAGAAAAATCACAAGGTGACGGCAACTGGATAAATGGTGGTTTTATGGTCTGTGAACCTGAAGTTTTTGATTACATTGACCCAAACAGTAACGATATAATCTTTGAAAAAGAACCTTTGGAAAATCTGGCACGTGACGGTCAGTTAAATTCATACAAGCACAACGGATTCTGGTATCCGATGGATACACTTAAAGGTAAAAATGAGTTAACGGATATGTGGATGAACGGAACTGCTCCATGGGCTGTATGGTTCAAAAAAGAGGTTCTTCATGTATGATAATTCATACAAAAATAAAAGAGTCTTAGTCACAGGTCATACCGGCTTTAAAGGAAGCTGGTTGGTTTTATGGTTAAAAAAACTTGGCGCCGAAGTTTGCGGATATGCGCTTGAACCATACACTAATCCGTCAATGTATGAAGCACTTAATATAAACACTATCATTGATAAATCAGTAACAGGTAATATATTAAATTCAGATAATCTTGAAAAAACATTCAGTGATTTTAAACCGGATATAGTTTTCCATCTCGCAGCGCAGCCTCTTGTAAGATTGTCTTATTCTCAGCCAAAATTAACCTATGAAACAAATGTTTTGGGTGCACTAAATGTTCTTGAAGCCGCAAGAAAAACAAAATCCGTAAAGGCTTTTGTTAATGTTACAACTGACAAATGCTATGAAAACAAAGAAATAAAAAAAGGTTATAAAGAAGATGACCCTATGGGTGGATATGATATGTATTCATCCTCAAAAGCATGTGTAGAAATTATGTCATCATCTTACAGAAGATGTTTTCTCCAAAATGAAGATTCTTTTGCTATGGCAACAGCAAGAGCGGGAAATGTTATAGGTGGCGGCGATTGGGCTGAAGACAGGCTAATTCCTGATTGTATAAGGAGTATCACTTCAGGTAAAGATATTGAAATAAGATGCCCTAATTCCGTAAGACCATGGCAGCACGTTTTGGAGCCATTAAGCGGCTATTTATTGTTGGGACAAAAACTTTTAGTATCCGGAAAAGAGTATGCTGATTGTTTTAATTTTGGTCCTGACGAAAAAAGTATATTAACTGTTTCTGATATAGTACGAAAAGTTTGTGCATTCTATGGTAAAGGAAATGTAATTACTGTTGATAAAAGTGAACTTCATGAATCCGGAATCTTAATGCTCAGTGTAGAAAAGGCAAATAAAGTATTGGGTTGGCGTCCGACTCTTTCAGTTGAAGAAGCTGTAAAAAATACTGTAGATTGGTATAAAATGTTTTATGAACATAAATCCGACTTATCAGATTTTACAATAAGTCAAATTGATATGTATGAACAAAAAATAAATTGGGATAATAAATTGTAAAAACAAATTTATTTATATTTTTTTTAAATGTTAAAATATATGTTATTGTGAGGTCATAATGCCGTTTGAATTTGAAAAACAAAAAATTAAAGATGTAATTTTAATAACACCTAAGGTTTTTGGCGACAGCAGAGGTTTTTTTCTCGAAAGTTACAAGAAATCAGACTTTGTTGCCAACGGAATAAAAGATGAATTTAATCAGGATAATCATTCTAAATCAACAAAAGGCGTTTTAAGAGGTTTGCATTATCAGGCAAAACCCTGTATGCAGGCAAAAATTGTCAGATGTGTTAAGGGCAGAATTTATGATGTGGCGGTTGATATTCGTCAAAACTCTGAAACTTTCGGACAATACGTAAAAGTTGAACTTTCAGAGGAAAATAAACAAATGCTCTACATCCCCGAAGGTTTTGCTCACGGTTTTGTCGTTCTCTCTGATGAAGCGGAGCTTCTCTACAAAGCAAGCGGAGAATACTCTCCTCAATGTGACAGAGGAATTTTATGGAATGATAAAGATATTAATATCGATTGGAATATTGATTTTGAACCTCTATTATCCGACAAAGACAAGGTTCAGCCTAAATTGTGTGAAATTAACAAAGAGGAATTGATATAATGACAACATTACTGGTTACAGGCGGTGCAGGTTTTATAGGTAGTTGTTTTGTAAGGTACGAACTAAAAAAACATCCCGATTATAAAATTATAAATTTGGACGCTTTAACTTATTGCGGTAATATCGAAAACTTAAAAGATATTGAAAATAATCCGAATTACACATTTGTTCACGGAAATATATGCGATAAAAAACTTGTAAGAGATTTAATTAGTGAAGCAGATTGTGTAATAAATTTTGCTGCGGAATCTCATGTTGATAACTCAATTAAACATCCTGAAATATTTATTGAAACAAATGTTCAGGGGACTTTAAACCTTTTACAGGCAAGTAAAGAAATAGGTGTTGAAAAGTATTTACAGGTTTCAACAGATGAAGTTTACGGAACTCTCGGCAAAACAGGATATTTTTACGAAACAACTCCGCTTGCGCCAAACAGTCCGTATTCGGCATCAAAAGCAGGTGCGGATATGTTAGTCAGAGCATACAGAGAAACTTACGGTTTACCGACTTTGAATACTCGTTGTTCAAATAACTACGGCCCATATCAGTATCCCGAAAAATTAATTCCGTTCTTCATTTCAAAACTTTTAAAAGGGGAAAAAGTTCCTGTTTACGGTGACGGTCTGAATGTTCGTGATTGGTTATATGTCTATGACCACTGTGAAGCAATTGATGTCGTTTTACATAAAGGTAAGATAGGTGAGGTTTATAACATAGGCGGTCACAACGAAAAAACAAATATTGAAATTACACACCTGATACTTGAGGCTATGGGTAAAGACGAATCTTCAATAGAATACGTTAAAGACAGACTCGGACACGACAGACGTTATGCAATTTCAAACGATAAAATAACTTCTGAATTAGGCTGGAAACCCTCTATAACATTCGAAGAAGGAATAAAATTAACAATTAACTGGTATCTTAATAATCAGGATTGGATGAAATCTATTGAAGCAAAGAAAGCGGGGGTAAACGTATAGATGCCTAAAGTTCTTGTAACCGGTGCAAATGGTATGTTAGGTCAGGATCTTTGTCCTATATTAGAGGATGAAGGTTATGAAGTTATTGAAACTGATATCCAAAATCTTGATATAACTAATCCTGGTATAGTTAATAGGGTTTTAAATCAAGAAAAACCTGATATCGTTATTCATTGTGCCGCATACACAAATGTCGACAAAGCCGAAGAAGATATCGATACTGCAAGACTTATCAATGCCAAAGGAACTGAAAATATAGCAAAAGTATGCTCTGAAATTGATGCAGTTCTTGTTTACATATCAACAGATTACGTTTTCAACGGTGGGGTAAATGTAAAAAGAACAGAACCGTACATGCCTTTTGATGAAACTGATCCGTTAAATAATTATGGGCTTACAAAATGGGAAGGGGAAGAAGCTGTACGTAAGCATTGCAAAAAGTATTTTATAACCCGTACAAGCTGGCTTTACGGTATTCACGGTAAAAACTTTGTTGAAACCATGATTTCTCTTGCAGATAAGCCTGAATTAAAAGTTGTTGATGACCAAATCGGTTGCCCGACATGGACGGTTGAATTGTCAAACGGCATTGCAAAATTGTTAAAAGGTTCAAATTACGGAACTTACCATGTTTGCGGAAGCGGTAAAACAAGCTGGTATGGGTTTGCAAAAGAAATATTTAATCTTGCAGGATTGAATGTAAATCTGAAACCCTGCACAACAGATGAATTTCCTCGTCCCGCAAAAAGACCGTATTACAGTGTAATGGATAATAATAAAATTTGCAGAGATTGGAAAATTGCTTTAAAAGATTATATAAATCTGAGAGATTTAGGATAAATGGTAAATATAAGGAGTTAAAAATGAAAGGTATTGTATTAGCAGGCGGAAGCGGAACAAGATTATATCCAAGCACTATGGTTGTTTCTAAACAACTTTTGCCAGTCTATGATAAACCTATGGTTTATTATCCGATATCGGTTTTGATGTTAGCCGGTATAAAAGATATCCTTATTATTTCTACTCCTCACGATTTGCCGAATTTTAAAAAATTATTAGGCGACGGTTCTCAGTTCGGGTTAAATCTTTCATACAAAGAACAACCATCCCCTGACGGTTTGGCGCAAGCCTTTATCCTTGGGGAAGAATTTATCGGCAGTGATTCTGTTGCAATGATTTTAGGTGATAATATTTTTTACGGAACAGGTTTTTCTGCAATGCTTAAAAATGCGGTAACTATCGCTGAAAATAATTCTGAAGCAACAGTATTCGGATATCCCGTCAAAGATCCCGAAAGATTTGGCGTTGTTGAATTTAACAATGACGGAAAAGCAATTTCCATTGAAGAAAAACCAAAAGACCCTAAATCAAATTATGCAGTCACAGGTTTATATTTCTATGACAACAGTGTCGTGGAATATGCAAAAAAACTGAAACCATCTGATAGAGGGGAATTGGAAATTACTGATTTAAATAAAATTTATCTCGAAAAAGGTAAGTTAAATGTTGAAATACTTGGCCGTGGTTTTGCGTGGCTCGACACAGGAACTCACATGTCTTTATTAAGAGCAGGACAGTACGTTCAGACAATAGAAGAAAATCAGGGAATAAAAATTGCCTGCTTAGAAGAAATTGCTTTAAAAATGGGCTTTTTATCAAAAGAACAAATTCAGCAAAATGCACTTAAATACAAAAATAACGAGTATTTCTCCTATGTAAGAAATTTAAAATAGTTGTAATTGGGTAAATAATTGTCCTGATATAACTAAACGACATAAACACATCTGTTTATGAAGATTTTTGTACGTTTTATTCTATTTGGTTAATTTTTGTAACAAAAAAATTTAAATATGAAATCAGATTTAAAAAAATTACTTTATATATATATGTGTGTAATAAAGGAGAATGTGTTTATGACAAGTATTAGTGCAGTTGGCTTAGGAAATTATGTGATTAATCCTATTTGCAGAGATTTAGACCGCGATATGGATCGTGACTTAGACAGAGACATGGATAGAGATCTCGACCGTGATTTAGACAGAGACATGGATCGTGACTTAGATAGAGATCTTGACCGCGATTTAGACAGAGATATGGACAGAGATCTCGACCGTGACATGGATCGTGATTTGGACAGAGATTTGGATTTGGACAGAAGCGGTTTCTGCGCTATCGCATAAGGAGTTTGGTTTTGTTTGGTATAACATCAGAGACAATTAAAACAAGACAGGGTAATACAAATTATTATATTACCAATGGCGTCAAAAAAGACTTTCAGGAAAGTATTTTCGAAAGTATAAACAACCTGAAAAATTTCTCTGACAAAACCCAAAAAGCGGTTTCTAAAATTGAAAATGTTATTATTTTAAAAGATTCAGAGTCTGCTATCTCCGGAGAGTTTTCAAGCACAAAAGAAAAACTCGACAAGTATGCAAGAGATGCTTACGGCTTTGTTTCAAGAAAAGATAAAGCAATTCTTATTAACGAACATAATCATCAGAGAAAAGACGTATCACTTGAAGGTGATTATGCAGATCAGGCTGCCGATACCGTTACTCACGAAATCGGACACCTGATTGACGAAGAGCTTTCTACAACAGATACTTTCAAAAATGCGTATCTGAAAGATTTGAAAAATATCGAAAATATGCTCAATGCAGGTGTTACTGAAATAGGCGGGCATAATTTGAAAGAAATGCTTGTTTATTTGAAACATTATATGGAAGGCGCTGATTTCTCTGACGGAATTGATGAAAAAGATATTACAAGAGAAGGCCTGAGAGAAAATTTTGCTGAATGTTTCTCTACAATTGCCGATAATTCCCCTTCTGAAATCAATAACATTTATGCATCTTTATTCCAAAATACAATGAAGGCAACATATAATTTTGTGATATAATTATTTCATGAAAAAATTTGTTGTTTGTTTAATTGTCTTATTGGCGGCACTTTGTGTCTTTTGTTTTTACAGATTTGTCAAAGATATTTTTGCCGCAAATAATTATACTTTTAACGAAAAAACAAATCTCCCTTCAACAGAAGCTTTAAACAGATTTTCAGATGGTTTGAAGTTAAAAACAGTAAGCAATTCTTTTTATCATAAAATTGATTTTCAAGAGTTTGAAAATTTTATAACTTATATACAAAAAGCTTATCCTGAAATATTTAAAAAATGTGAATTTACCCGTGTAAATAAATACAATATCGTACTTAAACTAAAAGGCATTGATTCATCTAAAAAACCAAATGTGCTTCTCGGACATTATGATGTTGTAGATGCAAAAAATCCCGATTTCTGGAAGTATCCGCCGTTTTCGGGGTTCTTTGACAATGATTATATTTATTCCAGAGGAACTATTGATGATAAAGCTTCTGTTTTTGCTGTTTTTGAAGCATTAAATGATTTACTCGTTAATAATTTCCAACCGGAAAGTGATCTCTATTTAGCATTTTCTCATGCGGAAGAAACAGGTTCCGCAGAAGGTGCGCCAAGCATAGTATCTTATTTTAAAGAACAAAATATCCATTTTTCCACCGCTTTAGACGAGGGCGGCAGGATAATTAATAAAAAATCTGATTATTATGCCTTTATAGGGAGTTCCCAAAAAGGAAGACTTTTAACAAAAATTACTGTTTTCGGAAAAGGTGCTCATGCGTCTGTTCCGTCTCAAAATTCTGCCGTTTCAAAACTCGCAAAAATAATTACGGCATTTGCTAAAAATAACAATAAAATTGTTCTTTCAGATGAAACAAAAGCATATTACAAAATGACTTATACAAGTTATGGAAGATTAACTCAGTTCCTTATTTCAAATATGGATATATTTAAACCAATATTCATCTGGAAAATATCAAAAACTCCGGATGACTTTGCAAGAATATCTTCAACGCACGCAGTAACGGTTATTGAAGCATCTTCCGTCCCAAATGCAGTTTCTTCCGAGGCTTTTCTCCTGATTGATTCAAGAATAATTCCCGAAGAAACAGTTGAAGATGTTAAAAACTTTATTAACAAAAAAATAAGTGAAGTTTTGCCAAAAGAACAAATAAAAACAGAGTACCTTGATATAGTAGAACCGACTTTGTCTGCCCGTATAGATTCCGATGAATTTAAAAAATTGGCAAAAACCATAAATCAGGTTTTTCCAGATATAAAAATATCACCATATATGGTTTTGGGTGTTACAGATGCCAGTGAATACAAAGAAATTACTGATTATGCTTTCTGTTTTCTTCCCTGTGTTTTAACGGTTGATGAAGCAGCCCAAATGCATAACGATAATGAAAAAATATCAGTTAAAAACTTTGGCAGAATGATTTCTTTCTACAAAGAATATATTCAGTCAAAATAAATTTGCTTTATCCCTCAAGCCCAAAATACATCAATGTAATAAGTACAATAGGAATTATGTACTTAAGTGCAAAGTTAAATATCTTAAAACACCAGCGTCTTTTGGTTATAAGCATATTTGACGGTTTTATTACCCAGCCTACAACAAGACAGATAATCAATGTATTAAAAGGTAAAAGTATATTTGAGGTTGCAAAATCCAGAAATTCAAATAAATTAAAACCGCATAAAGCCGTTCCGTTTAAAATCCCATAAGACAGCGATGTCGGAATTGTTATAAGTGAGATAATTCCGGTTAATACCAAAACCGCTTTTCCTCTGCTCATATTGAATTTTTCTATAAAAGTTAAAACGGAAGTTTCTAATAAACTTATTCCTGAAGTTATTGCCGCAAAAAATATGAGTACAAAAAACATAAGTGAAATTAAATTACCGAAAGGAAGCTGATTAAATATATGAGGCATTGTGATAAATACTAAATTCGGGCCTGCACCGGGTTCCAAACCAAACGAAAATACAGCCGGAAATATCATTATTCCCGCTAAAACAGCCAGCAATGTGTCAAAAAATGCCAGTACATAAGAAAGTCTTACAATTTTTGCATCTTTCTTTAAATAACTTCCGTAAGTTGTTAATGCGCCCATTCCGATACTCAGCGTAAAAAGTGCCTGCCCTAATGCTATAAGTATCATCTTCATATTTACCTTTGAAAAATCAGGGTTGAACATAAATTCAAGCCCTCTTGAAGCATTTGGTAAATTTAATGTATATATCGCCAAAATCAGTAAAATAACCGCAAATGCAGGCATCATTATATTATTCGCCTTTTCTATTCCCTTATTAACTCCTCTGTATGTTATTCCTACAGTCAGAATTAAAAACAGTATTGTGTAAAATGGCTGCAGTAACGGTGATTTTACAAAATCTGCAAAATATACCGTATAGTCAGCAACCTGCAAATCGGTTAATGATATGTATATATAATTTAGTATCCAGCCTCCGACAACAAAATAAAAACACGGAATTAGTATTGCTGTAACTATACATAACCATCCAAATATACTGCATTTTTTATCTATTGCTTCATAAACTGATACTATATTTTTCTGGAAAAATTTGCCTAAAAATAGTTCACTAATCAACGGCAAAATACATATCGTAAAAATTAAAAGTAAGTATATAAAAAGAAAAACAGCTCCGCCGTATTCCCCCATAATATAAGGAAATCTCCAGATATTTCCCAGCCCCACCGCACTTCCGATAGATGCTATTATAAATGCTATCGATGATGACCACTGTGGTCTTTTTCTTTCTTCCACTTTCTGTGTCCTTTTCCTGATATTTTTATTCTATCATATCAAGATTTTTAGTCGTTTCTCTTTAATACTCTCCATTTCGGAACTTCCGAATGATAAAATTTTAAAACAAGCATATCGCCTGTTTCAATATTTATTTCTTCTCCCTTATTAATATATGCGAACGGAGAATTTTCATATGCACTTGTAACTCCTGATTTAAATCTGGATTGATCTTCCTCAGGTTTCAAAAAACCTTTTGAAAAATAAAATACCTGGCTAAACCCGGGGATTTTACGGCTTCCTGCTGCAAGCCCTGCTGATAAACCGGCTTTTGTTCCCAAATCTTTCCAGCTTTTTTTAGAATATCCTTTTACGGTTGCTTCTATATCCGTTCCTTCAAAATATGTTTCTGTTCCGTTATACTCCATTGATATAGGTTGTATAACTATATAGCCGCTTCTTTTACCTCTTTGGGCATCAACCTTTTTTACAATTTCGCTTTTTAAAACAGAACCTTCTTTAAATTCTTCTCCTGTCTTTAAAGTCGCATCTTCAAGTACCTTAGCCGAAAATATCCGGCTGTTACTATTCTGTTCTATATTATCTAAACTTTCTACTATCACATTTGTTGCATTCGCAGACATTGTTGCAAAACTAAGCATCATCAAAGTTAATATGAATTTTTTCATAAAAGTCCCTCTTTTATTTTGTATTTTATCATAATAGTTTTTGAAAATATATTTTATCAGCCAAATAAATTAATTACTATTGTTAACAAATGTTACAATAAATTGCATATCTGAAAGTATGTATTCTAAAAATACTTTATAATATTTGTGAAGCAGAGATATTTCTATGAGTAGTAATTTTTCAAATTTTGACTTGTTATTTAATGTAGAACCAGGTAAAAAGCTTACCAAGGCTCAGTTGTTGAAAAATTATGAGCAACTGAAAGCTCAAAATAACATTAAAGGTTCTATTTTCGAAGAGGACATGGAAG
>JAFRHR010000063.1 GCA_017433195.1 bacterium | reverse complement strand
TGCCCTAAATTTTTGTTTGTTATAGTATAGAAATAAGGAGTAAACAATGCAAAAGGGAAAATTTATAACATTTGAGGGCGCTGACGGGTGCGGAAAAACAACCCAGATTAACCTGCTTGCGGAATACTTAACAAAAAAAGGATACACTGTAAAATTAACAAGAGAACCGGGCTGCAAAGGGCTTGGAGAAAAAATAAGAGAAATTTTACTTAACTATGAGGGTGATGTATCCGATGTTTGCGAATCTTTTCTTTTCCTTGCAGACAGGGCGCAAAACACGGACATAATCGTAAAACCCGCAGTAGAAAGAGGTGAAATCGTTCTTTGCGACAGGCACACCGATTCTTCCGTTGCTTATCAGGGTTACGGCAGGCAACTTGATGTTGAACGAATAAGAAAATTAAATTCAATTGCGACCTCAGGATTTAATCCCGACAGAACTTTTGTTTTTGATATTGACGTTGAAACTTCAATGCAGAGAGTCGGCAAAAACAAAGACAGAATGGAATCTGCAGGGTCCGAATTTTTTAACCGTGTAAGAAACGGCTATCTTGAAATAGGGAAAAGAGAACCCGAAAGAGTCAAGGTTATAAATTCAAACGACACGATAGAAAACATTCACAAACAGGTTATAAAATATATTGAAGAAATTTTGTAAAAGGATAAAAAATGAGAACAGTTGAAATATATGCAGGAGCATACGCAAGCGGGAAATCGGAAACGGCAATAAACAGAGCAAGACAGTTTGCTGCAATGAATAAACAGATAACACTTGTTGATTTAGATACGGTTGAACCGGCATACACACTTAGACCGATAGCAAAAGATTTGGAAAATATGGGAATAAACGTTATAACCCAGCCTGAATACTTTGGCTTAGGCGAAGCTGCAAGTTATATTACCCCTGCACAAATGAATTGTCTTACTCCCGACGGAGATATCATTATTGATGTAGGATACGGGGCATCAGGACTTGATATTCTCGATATCGTAACCGATATTGATAAAGAAGAAGATTTAAGAATTTATCTTGTTGTAAACACATCAAAATTTGAAACTTCAACTGTAGATAATATTTTGGAATACGTTCAGTTCAGTTTGGGAACCGTTGAACGTCCGTGGAAAAAATTTGCAGGATTTATTTCAAATACCCACTTCGGAAACGAAACGACATCAGAAGACGTTATTAACGGCTACAACAAATTAAAAACGGTATCTGAAAAACTGAACATCCCGATAACTGCAATAGGAATTGACGAAAGCCTTGCAAAACACTTTGACTTAACCTACGACGGCGTTGACGTTTGGTGTTACAAAAGAATGATGCCGCTTGCTTTCTGGTAATTTTAATTTTTGATTTTTTATAAATTTAAAACTAATCTCATCCAATCGGATGAGATTTTTAAAGTTTTTGTTTTTAGTTACGTAAATACTAATATGGAAAACCGGAAAAGGTTTTTCATACCTCCTCCCCAAGTCTAGTAGCCGCTCGAAAGTGAACGGCTTTTTTTTTGCAAAAAATTTGATTTTTTATGATATATTATTTTGTGACCGATTATATAAGGAGTTTTATTATTAACATTATATTCATACACAGAAATTATCCGGCACAATTCAGGCATCTTTTGCCAAAACTAACTGAGGATAAAAATAACACGGTTATTTTTGTAACAAATAATAAAAATACACCCGCTCAAAACGGAGTTATAAAAATTGAATATAAATTAAGAATATCTGTCCCTGAGGATTGCCACAGATATGTAAAATTTTCTGAAGAATCAATAATCCATGGGCAGGCCGCAGCAGGAGAACTTCTATCACTCAAAAACCAAGGTTTTGTTCCTGATCTGATTATCGGACATTCCTGGGGAAATTCTATGTTTGTAAAAGAAGTTTTTCCGGATACGCCTTACATAAGTTACGTTGAATGGTACTATAAATACAAAGACAGTGATGTAGACTTTATAAATAAAAATATCGATATAAACCAAAAAGCGGAACTCGTTTGTAAAAATTCTCATATTTTGCAGGATTTGGTTAAATCTGATCTGGTATTGACGGCCACAGAATGGCAAAAGCAACAAATTCCGGAAATATTCCACAACAAAGTGAAAGTAATACACGAAGGAATAAATACTGATTTCTTTAAACCTGACAATGACGCAGAGTTTAAAATTCCCAATTCTGATATAGTTTTAACTAAAAAAGACAAAGTTTTAACATACGCAACAAGAGGAATGGAAGAATATCGAGGTTTTCCTGAGTTTATGGAAGCCGCTTCGGTATTAATGAAAAAAGAACCTGATTTACATGTTGTCATTGCAGGAGATGACAGAGTTTGCTACGGCAGAAAATACCAGGATTCAACATTCAAAAAAGAAATGCTGAAAAAATTTGAATATGACATGTCCAGACTTCATTTTGTCGGCTCACTACCTTATCCTGAATATCTTAACTTATTAAGAATTTCTACGGCTCATATTTATTTAACATATCCATTTGTACTTTCCTGGTCATTACTGGAATCCATGGCAACAGAATGTGTAATTGTTGCGTCAAACACTCAGCCAGTTACTGAATACATGCAAAACGGTTATAACGGAGTTTTGGTTGATTTTTACGATATAAATGCGATAGTCAATAGCGTATCCGATATATTACATAACCGGGAAAAATATACTGAAATATCCAAAAACGCAAGAAAAACCATCATTGAAAAATGCGAACAAAAAGATATGCTTAAAAAACAATTAGAATTAATAAATTCTGTTGCCAAAAGATAATATGCATTCTTCACCACTATCCAACAAAAAACTCCCTTTCGGGAGCTTTTAAATTCAGAGAGGATGGGATTTTTATAGGATTATTTGCCCGAATCCGCTGTCTTGGATTTATGTCGGATTATTGCTTCACACTCCGCTGCCGTTCACTATATTTTGTTTTCACAAAATAGTCGTTCACTATGCTCCGTGCTACTTCGGCGTTCCGCTTCGCTTCAGCCTACGCAAAATCCTCCGAACCCACAAATGTGATTTCTCACCCTAATCACTCAAATATTAAAAAGGTTCCGACAGAAGTCAAAACCTTTTTAATCAGAGAGGATGGGATTCGAACCCACGGTGGGCTTGCGCTCACACAACCTTTCCAAGATTGCACCTTAAACCGCTCGGACACCTCTCTATTTATTTGTTCCTTAATTCTATCACAAAATAATTTTTATGTTAAAATTATTTTTACATGAGGTATTTACTATGAAAATGTCAAAATTATTCGTTCAAACACTTAGAGAATTTCCCTCTGATGCGGAAGTTATTTCTCATAAACTCCTGGTCAGAGCAGGTTTTATAAGAAAACTCACAAGCGGCGTCTACAACTACTTACCGCTTATGAAAAGAGTTTTATCAAAAGTCGAAAACATCGTTCGTGATGAAATGGACAAAGCAGGTGCTCAGGAACTCCTGATGCCGTTTGTTCAACCCAAAGAACTTTGGGAAGAATCAGGACGTTGGGAAGTCTACGGAAAAGAGCTTATGCGTCTTAAAGACAGACACGACAGAGAAATGTGTTTAGGACCAACTCACGAAGAAGTCATTACATTTGTCGCTCGTGAAGGCTTAAAATCATACAAACAACTTCCCGTAAACTTATACCAAATTCAGTCAAAATTCAGAGACGAAGTCCGTCCCCGTTTCGGACTTTTAAGAGGTCGTGAGTTCATTATGAAAGATGCATACAGTTTCGGAACATCTGAAGCAGAACTTGATGCCGAATACGAAAATATGGCTCAAGCATATAAAAACATCTTCTCCCGTTGCGGACTTGATACAAAAATGGTCCAATCGGACAGCGGTGCCATAGGCGGAAGCGTCAGCCACGAATTTATGGTAATCACAGATACAGATGCGGGCGAAAATGACGTTTTCTACTGCAAAACCTGTGATTATTCGGCTAACTCAAACCACGCAGTTTCAATTTTGCCCGAAGCTAACACTAACGGCAATTTCTCAAAACCCGAAGTTTTAGACACTCCAAACACAAAATCAATCGAAGAATTATGCGATTTCTTAAAAATTGAGCCGAGTGTAATTTTAAAAACTTTGGTTTATATAGCAGATAAAAAGCCTGTTTTGGCATTAATAAGAGCCGATAAACAAGTTGAAGAAACAAAACTTATGAATGCAGTCGGAGCAAACGATATCCGTATCGCCTCATCAGCCGAAATTGAAGAATTAATGATAAATTGCGGTTTTAACGCAAAACCAGGTTTCATAGGTCCTGTTTTAAATAACGGCGAAAACACATTCAAAAAACAAGAAGTAACAGTAATAGCAGACGAAACAATAAAAACACTTACAAACTTCGTTGTCGGAATAAACCAGACAGACAAACACTTAGTCGGTGCAAATTATAATCAGGATAATGCAGGCTTAACTCTTATCGAACCTGACAAATACGCTGACATAAGACTTGTTGAAGCTGGCGAACTTTGTCCTGTCTGCAAAAAACCGCTTTTCGTAACAAGAGGAATTGAAGTCGGAAACATCTTTAAACTGGGCACAAAGTATTCAAAACCAATGAATGCAGTTTACACAGATATTGACGGAAAAACAAAACCTTACATAATGGGATGTTACGGAATAGGTATTTCAAGAACTGCCGCAGCCGCAGTTGAAGCACATCACGATGATTTCGGTATAAAGTGGCCTGTTGCAATTGCACCTTATCACGTAATTATCGTTCCTGCTGACCTTAAAAACGAAGAAATAAAATCAACGGCTGAAAATCTTTATAACAAACTTCTTGAAGCAGGAGTTGAAGTCGTAATTGATGACCGTGACGAACGTCCCGGGGTAAAATTCAAAGATGCCGACTTAATCGGCTTCCCATTAAGAGTAACAGTCGGTAAATCTTTAGCCGAAGGAAACCTCGAAATCAAAATCAGAAGCACTGGTGAAGTAAGCATGGTTCCTGTAAATGAATCATTTGATTTTGTTATGAATTTCTTAAAGAAATAATTTTAAATTAATACAAAAAAGGGCGGGCTGATTTCATCAGCCCGCCTTTTTACAAATCTTTCACTTATATATAGATATCAATTGATGTACAATCGCCAAGTTCACCAAATTCCCTCATTTTTTCCTCACAGTGTAAAAACAGAGAACACTTAGGACGTTTTCCCTCTATATCATATCCCTGACTATAAAGTGTTGAATAAAGTGCATCTTCGGGTATATCCAGTTTCTTTCCCGTTGCGTTTTCTATAGTTGAGATTAAAAGTTCCGCATTTTCTTTGGGCATAAACCGCCTATAAAAACCTTTCATTTCAGGACAAACTTCTTTAGCAACTTTCGCTATTTCTTTATCCGCATCTTCTGAGGTTTCGCACTCATAAGTAGCTCTCATTTTATCTTTTATTGTTGTAACATGCATTCTTCCGTTAAATACAGGATTAACCTTCATTATCATAACTCCTATATATAAATATCAACAGCTGTCCTGTCTGAGCGAACCTCTCCGTTTTTTCCCAACTTTTGCTGACAGAACAAAAGAATTGAATATGAATTTTTATCTTTTGCAAAATTATAACTCGGAGAATAAGTCGTAGAATATATCGGATCTTCAGGAATATCGAGTTTTTCACCTATTGCATTTTCAACAACGGAACGAAGACGATCTCCCGCTTCTTTTGATATGTGTTGTCTGTCAAGGGTATACTTGTATGGACAAATATCTTTTGCAACTTCAAGTATCTTTTCATCATCTTCTTTAGAAGTTTCGTAATCGTACCAAGACCAATTTTCATTTTTTACCGCAGTAACGTGGATTTTTCCGTTAAATACCGGTTGTACGTTCAAAATAAACACCTCTTATACTAACAAGTCTACAAAGATACTATAACATGAACAAAATTTTTTTTGCCTTTTACACCTTTAACATTTAACTTCTAATTTTTCTTATTGCTAAACCCGTGGCAGATACGCTGGAAGTATTTTACCAAGTCAGAAAAAGTCATTGATTTATTCAGCAGAGATATTATAAGGCTTATCGGAGTATGCGGTTTTTCATATATTTTTATACTTGCAAGTTTTTCTTCTTCTTCGGCTTTTTTCCTGTAATATACATTTAAAATTTGCTCGCCTTCATAAATTTCTTCTAAGGCAATTTCTTTCTTCTTTTCAAGTCTTTTCATATAATCGATTACATCACCCAACGTTTCTAATCCGTCCTGAGGTTCTGCAAGCGGTTTTTCAAGAAAAGCTTCGAGTTTTTCACGATAATTATTCGCAATATTCTTGTGATACTGCGCTTTTTCATACAACTCTCTCACTTTTTTTTCTATATTTTCATCCATAAATTAT
>JAFRHR010000062.1 GCA_017433195.1 bacterium | reverse complement strand
GCCGAAAGAAAGGTGACTAAATGTCACGTTTCTTGAGAGGTGAGAACCCAGTTTACGAAGTAAACGAGGGTTCGACTCCCCAATTATCCAAATTTACCCATAATAATATGCGCCCGACGACTCTGCCGAAAGAAAGGTGACTAAATGTCACGTTTCTTGAGAGGTGAGAACCCAGTTTACGAAGTAAACGAGGGTTCGACTCCCCAATTATCCAAATTTACCCATAATAATATGCGCCCGACGGGAGTCGAACCCACGACAGACAAGGTTTAGGAAACCTCCGCTCTATCCTACTGAGCTACGAGCGCATACATAAATTATAACCAATATTGAGTTATTTGCAAATATAATAATATGTCACATCTTGTCATTCTGAGTCCTGAAAGGACGAAGAATCTCACACCTTCTGCAACGAGATACTTCGGAGATAAACCCCTCAGTATGACAACTTTAATTTACATACAAATATAACCTTCAACGGCTGTTCTTGCGGCTATATAAGGTGATGAGAGGTAAATTTTGCCGTTAGTGTTTCCCATTCTGCCGTTAAAGTTTCTGTTTTGTGTTGAAAGACAGACTTCACCGTCACCGAGTATTCCTGCGTGTACTCCGACACAAGGACCACAACCCGGAGGTAAAATTGTAGCGCCAAAATCCATAAATATATCAATTAAACCCTCTTTAAGCGCCTGTTTATAAACTTTTGGTGAGGCGGGGCAGATTAAAACTCTTGTATCCTGAGCTCTTTTTTTGTTTTTAACAACTTCCGCAACTACTCTTAAATCTTCTATTCTGCCGTTTGTGCAGGTACCGACATAGACCTGATTAACATTAATTTTTTCACCTGTTTTTTCAAGTTCTTCAACGGAAATTGTATTATCGACAGTATGCGGTTTTGAAACCATATGAGGAACGTCTTCCGCTTTTATTTCGATTACTCTTTCATATTCAGCATCATTGTCGGGCAAAATCTGTCTGAATTTATCCACTCTGCCCATTTCTTCAAGGTATTTTTTGGTTTTTTCGTCTGCAACAAAGAGTCCGCATTTACCGCCTGCTTCGACCGCCATATTTGCGAGGGTAAATCTTTCAGACATTTCCATATTTTCTATTGTGTCACCGCAAAATTCAAGCGCCTTATAAGTCGCACCGTCTGCACCTATCATACCTATCAGATAGAGCATTAAATCTTTTGAACAAATTGTGGGTTTAAATTTTCCTGTTACTTTTATTTTAAAAGTTTGAGGCACCTTAAGCCATGTTTTTCCTGTTGCCATAGCAACTGCGATATCTGTAGAGCCCATGCCGGTTGCAAAAGCACCCAAAGCACCCGATGTACACGTGTGAGAATCAGCACCAACCAAGACTTCACAAGGGTTTACAAAACTTTCGATTAATCTTTGATGGCAGACACCTTCTCCGATATCGGATAAAACCGCACCATACTCTTTTGAAAAATTTCTTAAAACCATATGGGTATTGGATAATTCCTTTCTCGGACTTGGAGATGCGTGGTCGATGAAAAGAATTGTCCTTTCGGGATTGTGTAATTTTTCTTTCCCGATTTTTTTAAATTCTTCAACTGTCAAAGGTCCTGTTCCGTCCTGAACGGCACAAACATCAACGTCTGATATGATTAATTCGCCTGCGTGGACTTCTTTTCCCGCGTGTTCCGACAATATTTTTTCAACTAAAGTTAAACCCATAATAATTGCTCTCCAAAATTTTCTTTTGTCACCCTGAACTTGTTTCAGGGTCTTACAAACAATGCAGATAAAAATTTATCTTATTTTATTTTAAACCAATATAACAAATAATAAAAGAAATTGGCAAAAAATATTTTTACGGATTTTGTGTATAATTAGAACGGGATATTAAACAGATGAAAATTTCACCTATAAGCAGTTATAATACAAACTATAAAAAGAATACCAAACCCAATTTCAAGGCAAAAGGTATTTACCCGGGAAGTTTTGATCCTGTTACAAACGGACATTTTGACATAATAAAAAGGGCGGCAAATTTTTTGGATTCTCTTGTTGTTGCAGTCGGAATAAACCCTGAAAAAATACCTTTTTTGACACCAAAACAAAGAGTTAACCTGATAAAAAAATCAGTTAAATCAATGGAAAATGTGTCGGTTGAGGCTTATGAAGGAATGACTGTTGATTTTGCAAAAGAACAAAACGCCGATTTAATGATAAGAGGTGTAAGAAATCAGACAGATTACGAGTTTGAGAAAAAGGTTCTTGAGTTTAACAGAGGACTTAACCCTAATATAGATACTGTTATTCTTCCTACAAATCCTGCGGTTGAAAACATATCATCAAGCCTTGTAAGAAAGAATTTTGCAGAGGGTAAAGACGTTTCGGAACTTGTTCCTGAGCCTGTAAGACAAACTCTGTTTTTAAAAGACAACCTTGAAAAATCACTTATGAGTATGGGTGCGGAAAGTGAAACAAAAACCATATTTAACGATTTTATGGACGCATACGATACAGCAGAACGTGGTTATCACGGTTTAGACCATATAGAAAGTATGCTGAATGATTTTGATAAAGTCCAAAAATCAGGACTTACTCAACAAGTAAGAAATCCTGATGCTTTTAAGTATTCCGTATTTATGCACGATTTTAGAAACGGAACACCAAACGATGTTGCGGAAAGTATTGATTACGCTCTAAATTCAGCAAAAAATCTGAGAACGGCAGACAGTGAATATATCAGAAAACTTATTTCCGCAACAGATTACTCTCACAACCCTGAAATAACAACCTTTGACGAAGCACTTATGCAGGATTTGGATTTGGCGGTTTTGGGCAGAAATCCTGAGGAATATCAAAAATATTCAAAAGCGGTTCGTCGGGAATACGGAAAATTTGACGACAGTATTTATAACCCTGAGAGAATAAAGGTTTTAAAAGAGTTTTTAGAAAAAGATAATATCTATAACACGGATTTTTTCAGAGATAATTTTGAAAAAACCGCACGTAAAAATATCCAATCCGAAATACAGAGTTTGCTTTAATATTTAAATGTCACCCTGAACTCGTTTCAGGGTCTTATAAACTACACAAATAAAAAATTAACCTTTATTTTATTTGTTGGTAAGATTCCGAAACAAGTTCGGAATGACAGTATTGATTTATTTTAAATATTTTTAAACAATGTGTTCTGATTTTGTAAGCAATTGCTTATCGACACGTTTTTTAAGTTCGCCTTCGGGTTCGTAGTATGGTGAAACTGTCATTATTCTGCTTGCAATATCAGGATAATGGTAAATAAATTTCAATTCCGCTTCAGTCAGAGGTTTTTGGGTATGAACGTTTGCGTATCTTGCAAGTTCAAGGATATTTTTCGCTTCGTGTTCGTCTTTAAACTCAATTTCAAGCTTGTTATAAACATTTCTGAACCCTTTAATACCACCGTATTCACCCGTTGTAATCATTCTTCCTGTTTCGATTATTTCAGGCTCACCTCTGCCTAACTCTTCAAAATCGTAGAGTTCATAATTACGTCTGTCTTTTAATGCACCGTCTGCGTGAATACCTGATTCGTGTGCAAAAGCGTTATCCCCGACTGCAGGCTGATTCATAGGAATAGGTACTCCAAATGCGTAAGCCGTATATTTTGCAAGTTTCCAGGTTTTGCTCAAATCAATTCTTTCGTCTAATTTGTATTTATCTCTGAATCCTGCAGATTTCAAAATTGCAAGCAGGCATGAAACCAAATCGGCATTTCCGGCACGTTCTCCCATTCCGTTTATTGCGGTATTGATATAAACATCACAACCTGCATCAATTGCACCTTTTGCAGCCATAACAGAACATCCGACAGCCATTCCCAAATCGTTATGATAATGAACTTCTATCGGCATCTGTATTATTTTTGCAATTTCATAAATTCTCTGATATGCAGTTTGCGGATCTTCATAACCTAAGGTATCACAGTATCTGAAATGAGTTGCACCTGATTTTTTACCCTCTAAAGCAAACCTTATTAAAAAGTCCAAATCACTTCTTGATGCGTCTTCCGCATTTATTCCGATAATTTCTGCTCCTTTTGATTTCGCACATTCAACCGCTTCACAGGTCATTCTTATTATGTCTTCGGGAGTCTTTTTACCGCCGTATTTTCCTATAATCATCTGATGTGAAGTCGATTGTGATAAATTACAGTTTTTAAGCTCCGGAACGTTAGAAAATCCTGTTTCAACATCACTTGCAATTGCTCTCATCCAGCCTGAAAGTTTTGTTTTTGAAATTGCACCACGTTTAACGAGTTCCAAATTAGCATTCAGATAGTTTATTTCGTGTCTTGTTGCGGGGAAACCAAACTCTGATCTTGAAATTCCCATATCGTCAAGCATAAGGTTTATTATTGTTTTCTGGAGTTTTGCCAATCCTAATCTTGAGGTCTGAACTCCGTCTCTGTTTGTTACATCTACTATATAAATTTTGTTTTCCATAATTAATCTTCCGTTATATCTAATATTCTCTTAAGACAAGCCTCATACGAATACATCCATTCTCTGTAAGTTATTCTGAAAACTCTGTAACCGCATCTTTCAAGTATTGACTGCTTTTTGGTATCAGACATGTTTGTTTTGACATTATCCTCAACCCCGTCACACTCTATTATAAATTTATCATCAACATATAAATCTGCACTAAGTCCTGCAAGTTCCATGCCTGCTCTGACTTTGTGACCTTTGTCTGTCAATGCCTTTGCTACCGCTTTTTCAAAGTTATTTTTATAAATGTTTTCGTCAATTTCACCTGATTTTATCATGTTGAATCTGTTTTTGTATTCTTCAACATAAGCTAAATAACTTCTGAACATACCTTCCTGAAACTCTTTTGGGTCTTTTGAAATAAAGTTAACCATTTTGTTTCTTGCTCTTGTAATTGCAACGTTAAAGAGGTTCGGCTTTTGCAAGAAAGTCAGACTCTGTGAATGACTGTTGTTTGCAATACACCATGAAATCAGGATTATATCTCTCTCGTCACCCTGGAAAGTATGCGCTGTACCGATATCTATCTGGTGTTTTTTCATCATATATTCCGATAAAACCCTTGAAACTGATATTTTGAGTTGTTCAACCTGAGCCCTAAAAGGCGAAATAATACCTATTGATACAGGTTTATCAGGATTTTTCTTTTCATCTTCGATTATTATTTCGTGCAGATATTTTACCAAAGCCTCGATTTCAGGCAGGTTTCTTGTTGCATCGTAATCGACTTTTCCGTCAGGAACGACTATTGTATCAAGCACTAATTCTTTTGAATTATCGCTTTTCATAAGTTTTATTCTTCCGCCATAAAATTCATCGTTTGAGAATTTTATAATCGGCGGATAACTTCTGAAATGTTCATCAAGCAACACAGGATGCATTGAATAATAGTTTGCAATATCAAACATGGAGTTTGTTCTGAAACGCCACATTAACTGATATTTGTCCGCAATTCCGTATTGGCTCATAAATGATTGTTCTTTTGCCTTTTCAAGGAATGATAAGTGCGGTAACTGTTTGTCATCACCCACAATAACCGCTCTTTTTGCTCTGAACAAAATCGGGAAACAACTTGCAATATCACATTGCGATGCCTCGTCAATAATTGCGACATCAAAAATTCCGGGCTTCATTGGTAATGAGCCCGAAACCGCATAAGTTGTAACACACCAGCATGGAAATGCTTCTAATAACGGTCTGAAATCTTCTGTTTCGAGAAGTCTGTTTTGTAAGTTTCTTTTTCTTTCAACAAGTGATTTCGAATGAACAAATAGTCTCTGACGTTTAACCTGATCTGTCATTAAACCTTTTAAAGCCTCTCTGCGCTTGTTTTTAAGAATATCTGCAGCAAGCGAACAGTGTTTCTTTCTTAAACTCTTTATCTGTTCCGTTATAATATGCAGATTACCCGTATTTTGAATTTCAGATTCAATTCTTCTTGCATTATAAATAAGCGTTGCAAGTTCCAACTCTGTTTTTAAAGTCATCAGATTTTCGTTATTAACCTCAAAAGAATCAATGTTTAAAATCTTTTTAAGGTTTTTGACCGCAAAGAAATTACCAGTATTTGCAATTATATTATTCTTTTCAAGATTTTTCGATAAGGTCGAAATAATATCTGTTACAGTATCTATTTCTTCTTTTTTAAGAACATTTTTTATAAATACGGTTTCACCGATTATTTTTTCCTGATTTTTAACTTCTTTGTTAGCCTCCGTCCATTTCTTTTCAAGAGCCAAAATCTTTTCGGCTTTACTTTCAAGCGAATGTATCATATCGATTAAATCTTTCATATCCGAAAGATTAGCAAGCGCATGTTCTTCAAAGCCGTCATTCAAATCAACCTTGTTTGCAAGCAAATCCTGAAGTTGAAAACTCAATTGTTTTTGATAATTTAGTCTGCCTGCTCTCAAAGCCAAAAACGGTGCTCCGAGTTCATTTAATCTGTCCGCAACGACATCAACCGCTTTATCCATTCTTGATGCGATAAGAACGGTTTTTCCGTTTGCTATTAAGTGCGATGCTAAATTTACTATTGTCTGAGATTTTCCTGTTCCAGGAGGTCCGTAAACAGAAACAAGTCTGTTTAATTCGATATTTTTTATTACATTTTCCTGTGAATCACTTAGTTTTAAAGGTGTTACAGGATAAAATTCAGTAATTTTCTTTGCCTGTTCCGCAACTTTTGCCTGAACATATTCTTCATTTATTATGTTCAATGCGGTTTCTCTGTAAATTCCGCTTGGTTTTTCGGCAATTTGAGTCAGTTCGTGTAAAACTCCCGCTGTTATTGCAGGTCTTTTTGTAAGAACAATTGCGGACTGGTTTGTAAGACATATTTTTTCAAGTTTGACGGTTGTTTTTGCGGCTTTTTCTTCTGCCTCTATAATTTCATCAAGGTTTTCTGAATTTATTTCGCCTTCACCATAAAACTCTTTTACCGCTTCTGAAATGTTATCCTCTTTTTCATCGGCACTGTGGTCGAGTTTTATCTCAATATCCGGAACAATTGATTTTAAGGTTGTCAAAAATATGTCTAATTTTTCCTGAGTTATAGGAATTTCAGGTACAACATCGAGCAGGCCTTCAAGTAATGATTCGACTTCTTCCTCATCGTCGCTTTTTTTCATTAATGCAGTCAATGCGCCCGTGTTCAGAGATACAAATTCGTCTGTCAGCATGCAGTTTATGTTTACGCCGTTTCTTTCCAATTTGCAGGCGGTGTATAAAAGCGGTGTCAGAAACTCGTTTTGTTTCTTGGTTTTTGAACTCTTACCCGTTAAGAATAGGTGACCATAGATAAGGTATTTATCTTTTTGGTTGATTTCACTTTGAATCATAAGTTCGGTGAGTTTACTGTCCGCACCGTCAAGTTTTAAGTAGTCTGCGCCTTTGGTAAAAAGAATATCGTCATCCTTTAAGAAAATCCACTTGTTATCGGGATCTGCCTTCAGGTTTCTGAAAGTTGAACTTTTGACCTCTTCTCTTACGCAGTCGTGTAAATACTGGCAGAGTTTTTTTATAAAACTGTTATTAAATGCCGAATTAATGGCTCTTGTTGCTTCCTGTAACATAAATTAAACCTCTCTACCTGATTTTACTATATTTTTCAAGTTTAGTCCATTTATTAACATTAAGGATAGGGGTAAAATTTATTGCTCCCTCTCCTAATAGGAGAGGGAAGGGGTGAGGTATTAATCTTTTATTGATTACATGAAAATTTTCACCTCATCCTAACCTTCTCCTCAAGGAGAAGGAATTGTTTTTATTTACTGCAAAAAACAAAAATATTGCGCTTTTTTGATATATAATTATTTAATTTAAAGGAATTTGTAGGGTAGACTTTTAGTCTACCGATAAACCTTGGTTGACTAAAGTCAACCCTACAGAATATTTTAGTCAGGTAATGTATAATCATTTTACTTTATTAAATACAATTTCATAACCCATTTCTTCTAAAAT
>JAFRHR010000061.1 GCA_017433195.1 bacterium | reverse complement strand
TTATTTGTTCATTTAATTTTTCTTTATCAGCTTTTGCTTTGGCTTTAACTTCATTTAAATCATCATTTAAATTTTTTAATTGATCTTGTCTTTCTTTTCTTAATCCTGCTACTTTAGCATCATAATCTGCCTTGCACGAATCCGGCAAATCAGTAGGATAACCTTCATCTTCAAATCCAAATTTCATGACTTCGGTTTCGTTTGATCCATCTCCTTTTGGGACGGAAATTGATATCATTGTAGTGCATTTTTTTAAATCTGTTATTGTTATTTCCGGGGTGTTTATTATTTCATCAAATTTTGTGAAACTTTCTGTAATTGTTCCTTTGTGAGTTTCTATTTCTGCTATTTCAGAATTAATTTTTTCTATTGTAATATTGTTATTGTTAATATCATCTTCACTTATTGTTGAAGAAAATTCAGGAACTGTAATGTCATCGAAATAGATGGCTTGATTAAGTATCTCAGCCCCAACCATGCTAAAACTGCTTGTTATTCCTGATAAATTTTGACTATTCGGTTTTATATTTTTTAAGGCGGAAGCATTTACTTTCAGCGATTTTGTTGTTTGTGCTGCTTGATCTGTATTTATTGTATCTCCGGATAAATTTTTAGCTATTGTTTCGTTAACAGTACTTTTCTGAACCTGACTTTCCGCTTCAGCTCTTGCTGCACTGTTTCGTGCGGCTATTGCTCCTCTTGTAGAAGCACTTGGTGTACCTTGAGGAAGATCTCCTGCTTTTGCTTCAACCAGTGCGGAAATAAAATCCTGCAACATAGTTGCTGCAGATGGTAATACCATTGACAGAACGCTCATCATGACAGCAGTATGCTGTTTTGATGCCTGAGATGCTGCCTGTTCATAATTCGTATAGTATCCGAATTGATTGGTTGCGGAAGCCCCGTTTGTTCCTCCGGTGCTGTATCCCGCAAAAATACTGCCAAAACCGCCCAAAAGATTGCTGCTGCCAAATAATGAGGTACTTGAAGTCGAAGAGCCCATTAGCTGCGTCAAAAGATTAGTATTCATTAATGCTGAAAAGTTGAATGACATTTAACTCTCTCTTTTGGGTAATATCTTACATGTGGCTTTACAGCCTAAACATTAAAAGTATTTAAATTTTGCCAAATTTCACTAATAGTAATATTTGTTACAAAAGTTAATATATAAATAAAGCTTTATAAAAATTAATTAATTCTTTGTTACAAATTGTAGAAATACAGTAATTGAATGCCATAACAACGCTATCTATGACAGATTGTTACCCGCCTTTATCCTCCCTTATTAGGGAGGATAGTATTTGTTCCTTCCCTAATCAGGGAAGGTTAGGATGGGTAGTTTTTTCTTTATCATAATTAGAATTAATGTGAAAACACCTCCCCCCAACCCTCTCCTATAAGGAGAGGGAGAAAATAAATACTTCGCCCTCGATAGAATATATTGTTTATGCAACACCCGCTACGATCCCTCTCCTTTAAGGAGAGGGGAAAATTTCAAAGCGAATTTATGAGCATTAGAAATTTGGGTGAGGTTTTCTCATTTTTGCTTTATAAAAATTAATTAATTCTTTGTTACAAATTGTAGAAATACATATTTTTATTGATTACAATGGTGTTGTAAAGATGAGGAGTTTTCATGGGTAACAGAACTTATTCTAACGATACGGCTTTGACGCCTAATGATGTAAGAAAAATTCTAAATGCTGATAATAAAGAGATTATTCGTTTGTGTAAAAAATCTTCTATTGTTCCGAGAAAGAACGAAAAGGGAAACACATATTTTTCACTTGATGAAGTCAGAATTTTAAAACGAGCAAAAAATGGCGGAACATCTACTGCTATTACAAAAGCGGCTTCGCAGACGGTTGTTGAAAATCTTTTAAAATCACTTAAAAGTATGGAAGAAAATCTTACCTCATCAATGACAAAAGTTATTGATGAAAAACTTGAGGGGATGGATGAAATAGTTGTAGAACTTATCCGTTGCAAAACAGAAAACGAAAACCTCAAAAACAAAGTTAACGAATTAAATAAAGAAAATTTTCATCTGAAAAATTCTTTAAATTCATATAAGCCGTTAATGTTCGGTTTTTATGTAAAACAGGATGAAAGCGAAGTATTACTATAGGGAGTGTAAATATGGCAGAAGGTACTGTTGTTGTTTCTGAAGAAAGAACAAAAGCGTTAAAATTAGCGATTGATAAAATAGAAAAAGATTTTGGAAAAGGCTCAATAATGAGACTTGGGGATAAGACATCAGTGAATGTCGATGCAATTCCGACAGGCTCTTTGGCGTTGGATATTGCGCTTGGTGTAGGAGGTATTCCGAGAGGAAGAATAGTTGAAATATACGGACCTGAATCTTCAGGTAAAACTACTTTGGCGCAGCATATAGTTGCTGAATGTCAAAAAAGAGGAGGAATTGCCGCATTCGTTGATGCAGAGCATGCACTTGACCCTGAATATGCTAAGAATTTAGGAGTAAACATTGACGATTTACTCATTTCTCAGCCTGACACAGGAGAACAGGCTTTGGATATTACAGAAGAACTCGTTCGTTCAGGTGCGGTTGATATTATAGTTGTTGACTCTGTTGCTGCGTTGGTTCCTAAGGCTGAAATTGACGGGTCTATGGAAGATCAGCAAATGGGACTTCAGGCAAGATTAATGTCTAAGGCTCTGAGAAAACTGACAGGTGTTATAGGAAAAACCAATACTTCAGTTATCTTCATTAACCAGTTAAGACAAAAAATCGGTGTTATGTATGGTAACCCTGAAACAACAACAGGTGGTAATGCATTGAAGTATTATTCATCCGTAAGACTTGAAATCAGAAGAACAGAAGGACTTAAGAGTGACGGAGAAGATATCGGAAATCACGTAAGAGTAAGAGTTCTTAAAAATAAAGTAGCACCTCCATTCAGAAGTGCTGAATTTGATATTATCTTCGGAAAGGGTATCTGCAAAATAGGTAATATCCTTGATGTTGCCGTAAACTTTGATATTGTTAAAAAAGCAGGTGCTTGGTTCAGTTACAAAGATGAAAAGATTGGTCAGGGACGTGATAAGTCAAAGGAATATCTTGCTCAGCACCCTGAACTTCTTGCTGAAATCGAAGGACTTATAAGAGACAAACTGGCTAATCAATAGGGTTTAAGCATATGATAGACAGATATTCCATGCCTGAAATGAAAAGTATTTGGGATTTAGAAAGTAAATTCAACTATTATTTACAGGTTGAACTTGCTGTTTGCGATGCCTATAACAAACTCGGAAAAATTTCAGACAGTGATTTGGCAGAGATAAAGAAGAATGCAAAGTTTGATATTCATAGGATTGATGAAATTGAGACTGAAGTTAAACACGATGTAATTGCATTTTTGACTTGCGTTAACGAAAGCCTGCCTGACGGTTTATCTAAATATATGCATATGGGACTTACAAGTTCCGATGTTATTGATACGGCTTTGTCGCTGCAAATTCAGGACAGCGGAAGAATTATTCTTGAAGATTTTGAAAATCTTTTAAGTTCCGTTAAAAAACTTGCATTTGAACATAAGGATACAATTTGTATCGGGCGTTCTCACGGAGTACACGCAGAATTGACGACTTTTGGGACAAAAGTTTTGACCTGGTACGATGCAATTGAGAGAGTAAAGAATAATTTTGAACGTGCGCTTGAACAGATAAATATCGGACAAATTTCAGGACCTGTCGGGACATATAGTAATGTATCTCCCGAGGTTGAAAAACTTGCATGTGAAAAATTGGGGTTGAAGCCTGCAAAAATTTCAACACAGATTATTGCAAGAGATTATCACGCTGCTGTTTTGCAAAGTCTTGCTTTAACTGCAACAGTAATTGAACAGTTCGCAACTGAAATAAGACACTTGCAAAGAACAGAGGTCCGAGAATTAGAGGAAGGTTTCGGAAAAAATCAAAAAGGTTCTTCTGCAATGCCTCATAAGAAAAATCCGGTACTTTGTGAAAATCTTTGCGGGTTAGCAAGAGTTGTCAGAGCAAATTCTCAGGCTGCATTGGAAAATGTTGTCTTGTGGCATGAAAGAGATATTTCTCACAGTTCCGCTGAGAGAATTATTTTCCCTGATTCGTTCACTCTTGTGGATTTTATGCTCAAACGGTTTGATAATGTTGTTGAAAATCTGATTATTTATCCTCAGAATATGCTTAAAAATGCTCATCTTTACGGGGAAATAGTTTATTCTCAGGCGGTACTTCTTAAACTTACGGAATTGGGTTATACAAGAGAAGATGCATATAGAATTGTTCAGAAACATGCACTCGATACTCTCGATAATAACGGTAATTTCAAGGAAAATATCCTTAATGATGATAAGTTAAAGGCTCACAGGGATGAGCTGTTGAAATGTTTTGATGCTAAAAAGTATCTTGAAAATATAAATACGGTTTTTGACAGATTTTGTGAAAATAAAGTTCAGGTTTAAAAAGGTCTTATATGAATAACAGGCTTAAACATAAAGTAATAGTATCGGTTCAGGCAATGCCAAACGAGCCGTTGTATAAAAAAGAATGTATGACGGCAATGATGCAGTCTGTCGTAAAAGGTGGTGCCGGCGGATTAAGAGTCGCAGGCGCAAGAGATGTTAAAATTGCAAAGGAACTTTTTACGGTTCCCGTTATAGGAATTACAAAGCCTGATGTTTTGCCGAAAAACTGGAAAGAGTTGGTCTATATTACTCCGACTATTGATGATGTTACTACATTAATAAAAGCCGGTGCGGATGTAATTGCATTTGACGGAACAATGAGAAAAAGACCTGATTGTACAGTAGCTGATATTATAAAATATATAAAAATAAGCAAAAGAATTTCTATGGCAGATATTTCAAATCTTGAGGAGGGGATTGAGTGTGAACGTTTGGGTGCTGATATAATTTCAACCACTCTTGCAGGGTACACAAATACATCGGAATTAAACGGTGATACTCCCGATTTTGGTTTGCTGACAAAACTTGTGGAAAATGTAAAAATACCGGTGATACTTGAGGGAAGAATATGGACTCCTGATGAAGTTAAAAAAGCATTTGATTTTGGAGCGTATGCTGTAGTTATAGGTTCAGCGATAACAAGACCTCAGGTGATAACAAAACGGTTTGTAAATTATAATGATTAGGATGAAAATATGAAAAAGGCTCTGGCATTTGATATAGGCGGAACAAAAATTTATTCTGCAATAGTTGATGAAAATGGAAAATTTTTAAGTGAGATTTCAAAAAATTCTACTCCGAAAACAACAGAAGAAATTATTTCAATTATAAAAGGTGAGGTTTTAAAGAATAAGGATAATTTTGATGTTGTATCTTTTGCAACTGCGGGTGCGGTTAATAATGAAAATACCGCGGTTATAAGCTCGACCGGAAATTTGCCGTCCGATTACAGAACAATTAAGTTTCATGAGTTAACGGATAAAAAGGTATTTGTGGAAAATGATGCAAATGCTGCCGCATGGGCTGAACATAAAGTCGGTTCAACAAAAGACTATGCGTATTCGATTATGCTGACTCTGGGTACGGGTGTCGGAGGCGGAATTATTTTAAATAATAAATTATATAAAGGAAGATCCGGAGCAGCGGGAGAAATGCATTTTAAAATGAGTAGATTTAATACAAGAAACTGTACATGCGGAAGTAATGACTGCTTTGAAATCTATGCTTCCGGAAACGGTCTCAAACTTACTGCTCAGGAAGTTCTTAAAAACGATAAATATACTTCTTACGATGTTATTGAAGGTGTTAATAAAAATGATGAAAATATGATAAAGGTTTTTAATATGTGGCAGAAAGATATTGCGGACGGGATTTTGGGACTTCAAAATCTTTTTGATGTCGAATGTTTTTCTCTTTCGGGTTCTATGGCCGAATTTACAGATGTTAAAAAGATAGAAGATTATGTTAATAAATATACCGTTACTTCAAAAACAAAGGTCGTAAAAGCATCAGCAGGTAATAATTCCGGCATGATAGGTGCGGCACTTTTGGCATTGGAGAAATACAATGGGTAAATCAAAAAAAAGGGCTTTTTCATTAGAAAAGCATGATGATTCAATACCTAAAAATATGTCGAGAGGTGAAGCTCTTGATTTTGTCTTAAAACATATTGATGACAAACAAAAGGTTTCACAGTTGATTTCGCTCTTCGGATTTAGTGCCGAGGACTTACTGAATTACGGGGTTGATTACGAAAAAGTAGTGGGTTTAAAAGAGGTAATAAATGATTAAAAAAATAATATTTTGGCTTGAAAATGCAAGATGGTATGCATTGCCGATGACTGTTTTGTCGTGGCTTACGGCTTTTATATACGGTATTTCTCAGGACGGAAATATTTTATATGGAGCCATTGCTTTAATTGGACTTATATTCGCTCACTTGGGTGCTAATCTAATTGACGATTATATAGATTTCAAAAAACTCACGAAAGCGAAAGATGGCGACAGAATAATTTTACCTAATTCAAGACGCGATAAATGTACTTTTTTGCTTAATAATGAGGCAACATTAAAAGAAACGCTCTGCGTTATAGGTTTATTCTGTTCAATTGCAGCGTTAATCGGTTTTGCACTGTTTCTTTTGACTGGAAGCGGTGTTATTCTTTATGCGCTTTTGGGTGCTGTTGTAATGTTTATTTATCCCTTTATTTCAAGGTTTGGGGAAATTGCACTGTTCTTGGCATACGGCCCTTTTATGTTTGGTGGGGTTTATTATGTAATGACACAGGAATTTGCACCTGAAGTATTTTTAATTTCAGTGCCAACGGCTATTCTTACCATAAGTGTTTTATATATTAATAATATTCTTGATTACGATATTGATTTAAAAGAAAACAAAAGAACTCTGGCAAACTTTTTTAAGACAAAAAAAGGTGCTTTAAAATTTTGGACAGGAATGGTTGCAGTGGCGTATTTGTCGGTATTTATGTGTGTTGCATCAGACATAACAAACTGGCAGGTTTTACTGACATATATTACAATTCCGCTTGCAGTAAATGTTTATAATTCCATGGTACAATTTTCAGAAGATGAAGAAAGCGTCCCTGAAATCCAATGGTATAACTTTCCTTTTGAAAATGCAGAAAAACTCATTTCTGAAAAGACTGCAAACTTTAAGTTCCGTATGTATCAGATACGAAATTTAATGATGTATTTTGCTCTTATCTTTGCAGTTGCTCTGATGGCTGATTAATTACCAGCCTTCAGTAGAAACGCCTGCAGCAATAGCGGCTGCTTCTTCAGGTGTTGCGCCGTTTGCTGTTGCAACTCGTTCTGCTGCTTTGTAAAGAGTTTCTGAATCATCTAAAATCGAAGGTGCTTCAATGATTTTTTTAATATCATTGTCTAAATTGTCTGTGCTTACCATAGCACGACCGACTGCGTCTGCACCTGGATTGTTAAACTCTTTAATCTCTGCTCTTTCTGCTTTCTCTTCAATTGGGCTATTATTCTTACCCAACATTTGAGTGTTGTAATTCGCATTAATTTTTGAAATGTCAGATTTACCAATTTCACTCATGATAATACCATCCTTATTTTTTTCTCATTACAGTATTATAAAACCCTAACTTTGACTTTTTTGCTATTATGTTAAGAAATTGTTACAATTAAACTGTGAGTTTATATATATAACTTATATAAACATATAGCAAGTTGTATATAATAATATAAATTAATAAGCATGTACATGCCACAGCATGGCAATCTGATTTATAATATATTCATGGCAAAAGTTTCTGTTAATAATATTCTTGAAGATTTTAATTTTAGTATTAAAGATAATAATATATCCGAAGATATGGTTGAGGGAGTCGAACTTGCTATTGCAGAGGGAATTAGCCGTGCAGGTGATATAAATGACGGCATGATATTGTATGCCAAAATTGCGGAAATTAATCCGAAAATTTTAACGAATCTGAGTAATACTTTGGTTCCGGAAATAAAAATTCTGGCAAATGAGTTATTTAAAAATAATTGTTTTGCGAATGCTCTGATACAGTATAACAGGCTTATTCACCTTTCCCCGATTGATGAGGAAGATTGTAAAAATATAGCAATTTGCCTATCAAAACTCGGACAAAAAGATGCTGCGGAAAAATTTGTAAAAAGATATTTAAAACTCGCAGAAAACAAGACAGAGGCGGAATACGTTGCTTCTGATATTTTGTTTTTTAATCTGGACATGCCTGAAAAAGCAATCCCGCATCTTGAAAAATATCTGCACAAAGAGAAGGAAAATGCGCTTGCTTATAATACTATGGGACATCTTTATTCAACGTGTTATAAGGATAAGAAATTAAAAGAACAGTTAAGTTGTTTTATGACAGCCAATAAGTTAAGACCGAATACAAAGACATATTTAAGCAATATTGCTTTTACGTATAACAGGCTTGATGATTTTGACAAAGCAAAAGAGATTTACGAGAAAATTCAGAGATTAAATCCCACCCATGACGATTATTTTGCTTATGCGTGTTTTTTAATTCAGCATGGCGATTTTATTGACGGTTATAAAATGCTGACTCACAGATTTTTGAAAGAAAACGGAAAAAAGGCTGTGTATCCTACAATTTTGCCTCCTGAAAAGAAATTAAATTATGATATCGGTTTAGATTTATCTGATAAAGTTGTACTTGTTCACCATGAGCAGGGACTTGGTGATTCAATAATGTATTTCAGATTTGTAAAACAACTTGCCCAAAAGACAAAAGAAGTTTATTACGTTGTTCCGGAAAGCCTTGTAAAATTGTTTAAAAATTCAAGTGACAATATAAAAATACATTCGGATAAACTGGATATTTCAGAACTTAATTATGATTATCATATTCCGATAATGGATTTGCCTGTTTTATTAAAGACTGTTCCGGAAAGCATGCCGGATGCGGATGGTTATTTAACTGTATATGATGGAGATATTCTTGATTATAAGAATAAATATATATGTGATAACGATAAATTCAAAATAGGGATTTCTTACAGAGCGTTTAAAAATACCGAAAATCCTGACAGAGATATCCCGATAGAATGTCTTTCTCCGTTATTAGAGTATGAAAACGTTGAAATATATTCACTTCAGAAAACAAAAGAAAATGGTATTTTAGAAGAATTTTCACCGGATAAGAAAATTATTGATTTGGGTAAAGATTTTTCTGATTTTTATGATACTGCCTGTGCAATAAAGAATATGGATCTGGTGGTAACATCTGATAACGTTATTTTAAATCTTGCAGGTGCTTTGGGAGTAAGGACGTTTGGATTGTTTAACCGTTATACCGATTACAGGTGGTACAAACTTTCGGGCGACAATGTCGGTTGGTACAATTCAGTTAAACCGTTTAGGGCAATAAATATGGATAACTGGGATAATTGCGTTAATAAGGCGGTTAAGGAACTTGAATTATTATTATAATATTTAATTTATAGTAAAATATAAACAACAGGAGAATAATAGATTTTGACGAATAATAAAATATATAAACTGATAGCAGTATTCATGTGTGTGATGATTTCGACATGCGTGGTTGCATCCGATTGGAAACAAATTCAGGATAACCTTTGGGTTGAAACGGAAAGTGCCGATTTTGTAAATAAATTTGGAACATTCAGATTTTGGTCTAAATGGGATAATCCTAATTATGGTAAAACTGATTTTGTTTTGCCAAATGTTCATACTGCTGAGTATTGTGAAAGCCTTCCGACAGACGGAGACAAAGAGGCTTGCCTTGCAGAAAGAGAAAATGCGATTTTTAAAATGAAATCAACAAAAACAGTTATGACTCTTACTGAGTTAAACTGTAAAAAAAGACAGTTTAAAATCCTTGATATGGTTATGCTCAGTGATAAGAACAATATAATAGAGAGAAAAACATCAATTGTACCAAAGGCATTTTGGTCAAATGTCATTCCTGATACGGTTTCTGGTTACCAGTACAATGAATTTTGTGGAGAAGAATAATTATTAAATTATAATTAATTTTTGGCGGTTTTGCGAAATTTGAATTTAAAATGTTAGTGTTGAAAATTATTGGAGATAAATATGTTTAATTTTGAAAATCTTACAAATTATGCACAGGAAATTGTTTATGCCGCAAGTGCAAAGATGAATTCCTATAAAAATCCGGAAATGCAGCCTGAACATATTTTAATTGCGATGGTGGAAGATAATGGTATTGCAAAAGATTATCTGACGGAATTAAAACTCTTAAATCAGAATTTTGTAAATGAACTTGTGAGAAATATAAGCAATTATCCGACATTGTCAGGCCCGCAAAACGGTCAGCAAATGCTTTTGTCATCAGCAACAATGAAGCTGTTTGAGATAGCAGACGAGCAAAAAACAGAATTAAAAGACGATTTTGTCGGTATTGAATGCATTTTACTTGCAATGACAAAACTTGAATCATCAACTGTTAAACAATTGCTTGAAAAGTACAATGTAAGAACAAATAACGTTTTAAACGCAATGAAGAAAATAAGAGGTAATAAAAAAGTGGACAGTAAAAATGCGGAAGAAAAATTAAAAGCACTTGAAAAATACTCTACCGATTTGACGGAACTTGCCAAAAAAGGCAAACTGGATCCTGTTATAGGCAGAGACGAAGAAATAAGAAGAATAATTCAGGTATTAAACAGAAGAACCAAAAATAACCCGATACTTATAGGAGAAGCAGGTGTCGGAAAAACTGCAGTTGTTGAAGGACTTGCCCAGCGTATTATAAGGGGTGATGTTCCTGAAAAACTTAAAAAGGTAAAACTCGTATCTTTGGATTTGGGTGCGTTGGTTGCAGGTGCAAAATTCAGAGGCGAATTTGAGGAAAGACTTAAAGCCGTTTTGAAAGAAGTTGAAGATTCAAACGGAGAAATTGTTCTGTTTATCGATGAAATTCATACAATAATAGGTGCAGGTGCAACTGATGGTGCTATGGATGCAGGAAATCTTTTGAAACCGATGCTTGCAAGAGGGGTTTTGAGAACCATAGGTGCAACGACCATCGGTGAATACAGAAAATATATTGAAAAAGATCCTGCATTTGAAAGAAGATTTCAGCCAATTTTACTGAATGAGCCATCGGTTGAGGATACAATAAGTATTTTAAGAGGTTTAAAAGAAAAATACGAAGTTCACCACGGTATTCGTATTCTTGATAATGCGCTTGTTGCTGCCGCAAAACTTTCTGACAGATATATTACCGACAGATTTTTGCCGGATAAAGCAATAGATTTAATTGATGAAGCTGCATCTTCTTTGAGAATTGAAATCGATTCTCTGCCTGAGGAAATTGATATTATGCTCAGACAGAAAATGCAGTTAGAAATCGAAAGAGAGGCTTTGAAGAAAGAAACTGACGACGATGCGAAACAAAAAATTGAAAAAATATCTAATGAGATAAATCAGTTAGACGAAAAAATTACAACTTTAAAAACTCAGTGGGAAGCAGAAAAGGCTTCTATCACAGGTGAAGCAAGCATAAAAGACGAGATTGATAAAGTTAAGGTAAAAATTGCTGAAGCGGAAAGAAATACAGATTTGCAGACTGCTGCAGAACTTAAATACGGAAAACTCCTTGAACTTGAAAAACAGTTAAAGGCGATTTCCGAAAAAGGGACTGCAAAGCCAAAGAATAAATTGCTTAAAGAAGAAATTGACGATAACGATATCGCTGAAATCGTAAGTAAGTGGACAGGAATACCTGTTACCAAGCTTGTTGAAAGCGAAAAACAAAAACTCGTTGATATGGAAAAAATACTTCACGAAAGACTTATAGGTCAGGATGAAGCTGTTGTTACCGTATCCGATGCAATAAGACGTGCAAGATCTGGCTTGAAAGATCCGAAACGTCCTATGGGTACGTTTATTTTCTTAGGCCCTACAGGAGTCGGGAAAACAGAACTTGCAAAATCTCTGGCAGAGTTTTTATTTAACGATGAGGATGCGATTATAAGAATTGATATGAGTGAGTATATGGAAAAGCACACAGTATCAAGACTTGTTGGAGCTCCTCCGGGATATGTAGGCTTTGATGAAGGCGGACAATTAACCGAAGCCGTCAGACGAAAACCTTATTCTGTTGTACTTTTCGATGAAATAGAAAAGGCACACCCTGATGTGTTTAATATAATGCTTCAGATATTTGATGACGGAAGATTGACTGATTCTAAAGGCAGAACGGTTGATTTCAAGAATACTCTTATAATTCTTACAAGTAATATAGGAAGCGAGTTAATTCTTGAAGATACGCTCAATAGCGCTATATCTGAGGGTAATTTTGAACAGACAAAAGAAAAAGTTATGGCAATAATGAGGGAAAAATTCAAACCGGAGTTCTTAAACAGAATTGATGATATTATTTACTTCAAGGCTTTGAATTTACAACAGTTATCCGCTATAACAGAAATTCAGACAAATTACCTGAAGAGATTACTTGCTGATCAGAATATGAAACTTGAAATAACTGATGATGCAAAAGAATTTCTTGCTACGAGAGGATTTAATCCTGTTTACGGTGCAAGACCGTTAAAGAGAATAATCAGACAAATGGTTGAAAACCCTCTGTCTAAACTCCTTTTGGCAGGTAATTTTGGCGAAGGTGATACTATAAAAATTGATGTTGAAAACGATGAAATAGTATTTAATAAAGAATAGTTTGGCTGTATATAATAAAAATTTAGGCACGAATTTATAATTCGTGCCTTTTTAAATTAAAAAATACCGTATCTTAAAAACCTTATATAGTGGGTGTTTTAGGCTTTATGTTAAGAATTGTTAAGCAATATTTAACAAAAAAGGCAATTTTCAAAAACAAAAAAACTTTATAAAGGTACAGGGATATTAAAGATAAAGGGTTTGGAAAATGGGATACAATTATTCATTAGGTACAGGCAGTTATTTCAACTTTATACCGGCAAGTTACGGGATAATGAATGCAATACACGGTACGTCAGCAGATCTTGCTGCAATTGATTTAGACAAGATGGTTCTGACGGCTTATAACACTGCATCATACTATAATAATTTGAATAATATACAAAATCTTTCAATGAGTCTTTTTTCTCAGTTAGGTAACATTGCTGCAGGTATTCCTGCGGCATCTGCAACTGCTGCAAGTCCATTAATATCGGCAAGCTCATCAACATCATCAGCTGAAGGCAAAAAGACAGGTGATGACGTTGAAAAATCAGAATATGATTCAAAATTCGGATTTATCGAAAAATTAATAAAAGAGAAAAAACTTTCAGGATACAGCAAAACATTAGCAGATATCAAAAAAGGTGAAATGACTTATGCTGAAGCCATTAAAAAATTAGACGATATACTCAGAGATATCCATGCTAATCACAGGGCAGAATTAGAAGATTATGCAAATGATTTGGCAAAGAAAAAATATACAAATACACAAAACGGATCAGCAATGGGAACTGCTACAGAAGCATTTAATGAAATTGATTCTTGGTTCAGAAGAGATATGAAATCAGGTGATTTAGATGACCTATCCACTAAATTATCTACTTTGAATGAATCAAACATAATTGATTTTATCCGTGAATTTAATAGTATTTCAGGTAATGACATTATTTCTAAAATTCAGGAAAGATTACCGAAGGACAAACAAATAAAAGTAGACGGTGAAAGAGTACAGAGACGAAACGGTAAAACATTCGGAACATTTTGGAGATGTCAAGCCAGCGAAGACAGAATCGCAACCAGAGTGGATCAATTTGAAAATAAAATTGATAGAATCATAAAATCTGTAACTTCAGTATTGATAACTAAGGCAGAGACATACACAGAATATATGACAGCGGAACAGATTGAACACTTAAATACTTTGAAAGAAATGTCATCAGGAAAAGTTTTAAGAAAGAAACTTGACTTAGGTTCGGCATTAATGGCTGTTTATAATGATATAAAAGATATGGATGCACAGGTGGCAAACCAACAGGCAAAGAAAGAAGTCGAAGGATATCTTCCAAGCGGTTGTACAATTAATGTAACAGGTGCAAAGACTACAATTAACCGTCCGACTGATCCTGTGGGAAGAACGCCGTCTCAGCAGCAAACTACATTTGGTGTTTATGCGTAATTAAGTGATTAAAAGATAATTAAAGATAGATTAGTGTTAGGTTAGTTAATAAGGCGGGAATTGTGAATCCGCCTTTTTTCTTTTGTTTTTTATGTTAAATTTTTCCCTCGCCTTTGAGGAGAGGGTAGGGTGAGGTGTTAATCTGTAATTTATATAAATTACATTTTTACTTCAAGCGATTTTTAAAACATTGATCCGTTCCAGCCCCATAAGTCAACCGGGTGGTAAGTTACATAAACGTGAGACCCTTCGATTCCGTAGTTTGAAAGTATGCTGCATATATTTTGTGTCAGGGTCTGACAGGCAGGTCTTGATGCAGAGCCTAAAAGACTTACTGAGATATAAGCACCGTTTTTAATTTCATTTTCTGCCATATAGAGAGATTTTCCGTCTTCAATTCCAGCCATTATGTATGTTTTTGGCTTTGAAAAAGCGGAAGATACAACATTTGTAAGTTGTTTTTGTAATTCGTTTTTCTGATTTTCGTCTAATTTAACGCTCAATTTTGCTTCGATGTATGGCATAATTTCTCTCCTTATTTTTGTATAAAAATAATAACATAAAAATAAAAAATATGCGGAAACTCGCCTTTTTCGTGTTATAATAAGTCTATGTTATAAGAATTTGATGAAGAAAAGACTGTATTTTATACAGAGAAAAAATATGATATTTTAATAAATAAAAATGTCACGTTTTGCGAGAGGGTTGTGCTTGACACAACCTCCGAGTTAAGGCTTACTTTTAAAATAAAAACTAATAAAGAAACACCTTTTATAAGGTGTTTCTTTTTAAAAGTGG
>JAFRHR010000060.1 GCA_017433195.1 bacterium | reverse complement strand
CGGATTTTTACCGTTTTGTTTGTAATAATCTTTAAGTATGATTTTGTGTCCGCTGTTTGTTGTTGTGATTTCAAGATTATCACCATTTACAGCTACTCCTGTAACTGCTTCGGCATAAGTTTTTCCTTTAAAGTAAATTGCTGATTCTTTCGGTTTTTCAATAGGTTTATCCTCTGTTAATTCATTGATGTCGATAACTAAATCTTTTGTCTTTACTGCCATAATTCTCTCCTATGTTTTATATTTACACTATTATTTTTTTATAAAAATGTCCAAATAGTCTTATACAGACTGTAAGAGACTCTTTTAACTGTTTGTGATAGTTGTATTCATGGGAAAATTATAACACAAAATAAAAATCAACATACCTTATTTAATTATTAATATTTGCAACCTTATCTTTTATGTGAAAGAATGTTTATATCGGAAAAAATTTTTAAAATCGAAAAATCATCATAATAAAAGAATACTTTTTATTTTTGTTAACAAATCTTTACAGAAATATTAATAAAAAATAATTTTTTAATATGATGTCAAAAGACTAGCTGTAATATAAAATTAAGAAAACATGCTTATCGCAAAAATTATTATTCTTTTGAATAACTGTTTCAAGTATGCTAAAACGTAGTAACAAGGCTAATTTAAATAAAATGTTTAATAAGTTAAAATTTATAAAAACGACAATAATAATACTTTTATGTTTTTTGGTTTCGGCCTGGACAACGGTTTATGCTGTAAGTGAAGTAACCGATGCTCCTGCAAAAAAGGAAAAAACGACTAAAAAAATAAAAAAGGCCAAACAAGAAAAATCTGCCAAAAAACAAAAAAAAGCAAAAAAAGATGCAGCCGTGCAGGAAGAAGCTGCTGCTGACCCGGGAATTCAGACAGAACAGACAGTTATCGAAGAACAGACAATTACAGAAGAACAAGAAATTCCTGCTGAAAAGACTTTAGTTACTTCCATAAACTTTGATGATATTTTGGAAAAGGCAAAAGAGCATTCTTATGATTTAAAAATAGCCGATTTTAACATTCTGATATCAAAGCAGGATATAAGATATTACAAAAGTGAATACTATCCTAAACTCAATTTCGGGGCAGGGGCTGAGTATACAAAAAATTTCAGGGATATAAAAGATACGACTGTTATGTCTATCGGTGATGCATTTATTAACCCTTACACAAGATTTCAGTCAATGCTTGGGGTAAATGTTTCCTACAACGTTTTTGACTTTGGTGTAAGAGGCGGTAATGTCAAAATGGCAAAAGAAGATACTGCTTTAAAAGAACTCGAAACCAAAGAAAAATTACAGGATCTTAATTTAACTCTTTTAGATACTTATACAAAGCTTTTGGTTTTTTCAAAACAAATTGAAATCAATAAAAAAATTCTTGAAATAGAAGAAAAGAATTTATTAATGAAAGAACGTTTATATAATGCGGGAGAACTTTCAAAAACCGAACTTAATGATGAAAAAGTAAAAACAAATCAGATAAAAACCAGAATTTCGGACTTATCCTCAATGAAACAGGAGTCTTTAAACTGGTTATCTTTTTATACGGGTGAAGATTATGATTTTAATCTGAAGATTGCTGAAATAAAAAATTCCGGTTTTGATGTTAATTCATTTGTTGATTATACAAAGAGCATTACATGGAAAGTTCATGAGAAAAATATAAGAAAAAAGGAACTTGAAC
Organism: bacterium; assembly: GCA_017433195.1. Taxonomy (GTDB): domain Bacteria; phylum Cyanobacteriota; class Vampirovibrionia; order Gastranaerophilales; family Gastranaerophilaceae; genus RGIG2479. Next base: position 73,194 of record JAFRHR010000060.1, on the reverse strand, counting down.
TCGGCGTTGTAAAAAAACAAAATTTACCTAAAATTACCGCATACGGAAGGTATTATTTATATGGTTCCGATCACAGCAACTTCGCTAAAGGCTTTAAACTGGAACCGTCAAACTTTTCTGTTGGTATGTCTTTGAATATGCCTATATTTGATGGTTTTAAGCATGGCGCTCAAGTTGAAAGAACAAAACTTGAGTTAAAACAATTGTATGTAGAAAGAGATAAAGCGATTGCCCAGTGGACAACAAAACTTGCAACAATGCGTTCAAATCTTATTTATCTTGATGAACAGCTTGAAGAAAATAATAAGACAATTGAAGAACTTAAAGATAAATCCAAATCGGTACATAAACTCGTTAACAAAAGAGTTGTATCACCTATAGAAGAAAATGATGTAAAAGTAGAACTTTTAAATCAGCAGATAGAGCAGCAGAAAAATAGTCTGACGCACACTGCAATAACAAGAGGAATAGAAATTTTAACAGAAGAATTTTAATTACAGAGGATAAAAAATGGAAGAACAGAAACCGAAACAGGAAGCAGAACAGGAACAGGAAGCCAAACCTCAGGCAAATACAGGGTTAATTGCTCTTGATATCGTAGCAAAAATGAATAATACCGATATTGATATGAGATCTGTTGTCCGTGAATACGGAATAAATACAACGGAAACTTCCCCTGAAGAAATAATCAGAATTGCCAAAAATAAAGGTTTCAAGGCAAAAAGAAAGAAATTAAAAGTTAAAGATATTTCCGAAAAATATCCAATGCCGGCAATTCTTCAGAAAAAAGACGATACATATATTGTACTTTTGGCATTAAAAAGAGAAGAGAATGCAGCACTGATTCTTACTCCGTTAGGCAAACATCCGGAAAGTTGTCCTTATGATGAATTGCAGGAGCAAATTAAGGATCAGGTTATAATTTTACGTCACAAAAACGCAAACTCTGATTTTAAATTCGGTTTCAAATGGTTTGTAAATGAAATTTTTAAATACAAAAAAATAATGGCACAGATACTTCTCGGATCATTTGTTATACAATTGTTCGGGCTTGTAACTCCGTTATTTACACAGGTTATTCTTGATAAAGTCCTTGTAAACAGGACTTTGGCAACACTCGATGTATTGGCTCTGGCGTTTATCGTTGTATCTGTATTTGAGCTGTTTTTAAACCTTTCAAGAAACTATATTTTTATTCACACAACAAATAAAATAGATGCAAAATTAGGTTCAAAATTATTTAAGCACTTATTCAGATTGTATTATGTTTACTTTGAAAACAGACAGGTTGGTAATATCGTTGCAAGGGTCAGAGAACTTGACAGAATAAGAGAATTTATCACAAACAAATCAATATCAGTTTTGATAGACTCATTTTTCTCTGTTGTATTTTTGGTTGTTATGTATATGTACAGCCCGAAATTAACTTGTATTGCATTAACTTTCCTTGCAATTATTGCGGTGATTTATCTTATAATAACTCCTGAGCTCAGGTTGCGTTTGGAAGAAAAATTCCAGATGGGTGCACATTCAAACTCTTATTTGGTCGAATCTGTAACAGGGGTTCAAACAGTAAAATCTCTTGCAATTGAAGGTTCAATGTTCAGAAAATGGGAAGAGAAACTCGGACAATATTTAAAATCGAGTTTTAACCTCGCTATTATGGGAAACTTTACGGGTTCAATTTGCGGATTTTTACAAAAAGCAATGACCATCGCTATTCTTTATGTAGGTGTTATGCTTGTTATAGATAACAGACTTACAATAGGTCAGTTAATTGCATTCCAGATGTTCTCGGGACAATTCTCAGCACCTATGTTAAGACTTGTTGGTTTATGGAACGAATTCCAGCAGACACTTTTGGCAGTTGACCGTATCGGAGATATTTTGAACAGCCCTGTTGAAACACAATCAGGAAACGCAATTACTTTAAGCCATGTTAACGGCGATATTCATATTGATAATTTATCTTTCAAATACAATGTAGATGCTCCAATGGTATTAAATAATATTGATATTGATATAAAGGCCGGAGAAAAAATAGGTTTTGTAGGCAGAAGCGGAAGCGGAAAATCAACAATTACAAAACTTATTCAGAGATTATATTATCCTACAGAGGGAACAATATTTATTGACGGGATTGATATAAGAAACATAAACCCTGTATGGCTCAGAACAAATATTGGTATAGTTTTACAGGAAAATTATCTGTTTTCAGGCACAATAAAAGATAATATCGCTCTTCCGAGACCTAATATGCCTATGGAAGGTATTATTCAGGTTTCGCAAATTGCAGGTGCTCACGAATTTATTTCGCAATTCCCGAAAGGTTATGATACAGAGGTTGGAGAAAGAGGTTCTTCTTTATCAGGCGGACAAAAACAGAGAATTGCAATAGCAAGAGCTTTGATTTCAAACCCGAAAATTCTTATATTTGACGAAGCAACATCTGCTTTGGATTACGAATCAGAACGTATCATAAGAGATAATATGGCTATGATTTCTCAGGGCCGTACAACAATTATTATTGCTCACAGACTTTCAACAATTAAAAATTGCGACAAGATATTCTGTTTTGAAAAAGGACGAATTGTTGAAGCGGGTACTCATAATGAGCTTATTGCCAAAAACGGTTATTATAAAAAATTATATGATGCACAACTTAATTAATTTATTATAAAGAGGTACAAAAATGAAACTTATTAATATGTTGATACCAAAACAGGATGACAGCCACGAATTTAAGCCGATACTGGCTGAAATTGAAGATGCTCCGTTAAATCCTTTGGGGAATATGGTTTTTTGGATTATTATTTTATTTATAGTATTTGCAGCTTCATGGATGTACTTCGGTAAAGTTGATATTGTTGTCACTGCAAGAGGTATAATCATTCCGTCAGGAGAGGAAAAAGTTGTTCAATCACTTGATAAAGGTGTTGTGAGAGAACTTTTGGTAAAAGAGGGTGATTATGTAAATGAAGGACAGGTTGTTGCAATTATTTCTCCGGCAGAACACGAGCCTATGCTCGAATTAAATAACTTAAGAGACGAAGAAATACGTATTGCAGAAAGCCTTGCATCTGATAAAAGTAAATATACGCTTGCGCTTGCAACAAAAAATCGTCTTGAAGACGTTAAAGATATTATTCCGAGATCAAGATATGATGATGCTGTGAAAGAAGTAACAGAACTTTCACACAGTATCGCTTCACTTAATGCGTCATTATCAGAAATAAGAAACAAAAGACTTCAGATAGAAAAACAGAAACAAATATTGGTTAGTCCAATTGAAGGTTATGTTAATAAAATTCTTGTTCATACTGAAGGCGGTGTTGTTCAGCCTGCTGAAAAAATTATGACGGTTGTTCCGAAAGATGCTTCAATGATGATTAAGGCAAAAGTTTTAAATCAGGATGTCGGATTTGTTGAACCTGATATGCCTGTTTCAGTAAAAGTTGATACATACAATTTCCAGAAATACGGTATTCTTGACGGAGTTGTAAAAATAGTATCTCCAAACAGTGTTTATGACGAACATATGGGGGATATTTACGAAGTCTATATAGAACCGCTGAATAAAACTCTTTTGGTTGAAGGAAAAGAACAGTCTATCAAATACGGTATGTCAACAACCAACGAAATAAAAATCGGTAAAAGAAGAATTATAGAGTTCTTTATCTATCCGTTAATCAAATATATGGACGAAAGTATCAAAGTAAGGTAACTTTTAACCGAGGATAATTATATGAAAAAAATTATTTCATTATTCTTATTAATCTGTATGATTAATTTCTTATCAATGCCTGTTTTTGCAAAAGGTTCTACAGAAAAAGTTAATGCGGAATTTATCACGGAACTAAATGTAAATAAGGCTTCAAAAGACCAGATTGTTCAGTTCAGAACAATCAAAGGTTACGAAGGTATTCCTGAAGGTACGATTTTTCAGGGAAAGGTTAAAAGTTTTAAAAAAGGACGTTGGGGTTACAGACGCGCAAAAGCACATATCGTGTTAGAAAAAATGATTCTTCCGTCAGGAGAAATATATGAAATAAAAGGCGGAACAGATAGCCATGTTATAAAAGGTTCTGCCGTTAAAAACGTAACAAAAGGAGTTATTACACTTCCTGTCGCAGTTGTTGCAGGTGCAGTCGGGGCTTGCTGCATAGTTGTTGAAGCCGTAACGATTGTAGGAATTGTACTTATCGGGCCGACTCTGTTTATTGTCGGTGAAACTGCAGGAAAACTTACCCATGGCGTAAATTGTGTTAAACACGAAGGCGATTCGGTTAAGTTAAAAGTAAAAGGGGTAAATATAGCAGAACCTCAACCCGCTTACGAACAAAGTGAGTCACAATTCTAAATAGTAACATCCAAGCCGTTTATTTGAAGCGTATCTGAAGGTGCTATTTTTATTTTTTTGAAAGCTACTTTTAAATCTTCAGGAGTTAAAACGGCACGCTCTCTAAACTCAGTATAAGGCCTGTACATACTGTATATTGTATAGGTGTCGTCTTCGCCTGAATAATATATATCTGATTCGGACCATGGAAATACGTGTTCCTCAATCACTGAAACGTTTTCAACCCTCTGTTCCAAAAGTTCTTTTAGTTTTAAAAATTGTCTCATAGAATACGGAGAGTCAGATAACTCCTTTCCGCCTAAAAGTAATGCCTGATCAGGATTTTCTACATTTTTGAAAAATCTGTCAACGAAGTATTCTAAATTTTGGTACATCTGTTTGCAGTCATAGGAATGATATCCTGCACTTTGTCCTGTTTTTGAATTATGGACTCCGCCTGCTCCGCATGTTCTTACTGCATAAGTAAAGTAGTCATCTGCTTTGCGCACGGAATTTATATCGGCAGGATTTTCGCTGAATCCGACATATTCGCCTTTTACGATATTTTCGAAATTAGCTTTATCTACGAAATTTATTTTTGAGGTAAATGAGAGGTTATTAATTTGCATACCATAATAAAACACGATAAAAATTATTTTTGCTATTAAAGTTATTTTTTATGAAAAAATGTTCTAAAAATTTAACATCAACCCGTGATTTAATAAAATCAAAAATTGAATACAAAAATACTATACAGAACAGTTATTATGATTTTAATAACTTCTTCGTTGTCTAACCGTTTAAAAGAAGTTTGTGCAAATCATCTCCGGTCGGTTTTTCAACTTCGTAAAAATCTCTTCTTCTCAGAAGTGCTGATAACACTCCGTCCCAAAAAGGTTTTTCCGAATTTCCGCAAAATGGCGCAACTTTTTGTGTTGTCGTGTTCAAAATGAGCAATCCTCTCTTGTGATTCAAAGAATCGTCATACTCACATTGTTTCAACACTACTAAATCCTGCCCTTTGCCCAACTCTCTGAGTTCATTTGCGAGCCGCATGGTCTTTTGTGTAATTTCTCTGTTATATGAAGGATTGTTCAATACTTCATCTAACTTACCTTCTTCATCACGCACAAACTTAGCATTAAAAACGGGTTTTTCTGATTTTGTGATTCCTAACGGACAAATATTCATAAAACCTCCGTACATGCACAATCTAACATGCTCAATCTCTTTTTTCAATTTGCTTGTAACATATTTTCATTTTTGATATACTCTTTATACCAATTTAATTTTAAGGAGTATTTTAATGAAAATAAATTTAGATACTTTGAAAACAGTTGCTTATGCAATAAGTAAGAAAAATCAGGGTTATAAATTACTTAAAAATCCTGCAGGTACAAGCCCCTACGAAGTTAATATGATAAAAAGCGACTTTTATGTTGACAGAATTTATCATAATGAAAGTTTTCATAACGTAAGATTAACAAGAAAAAAAGTCGGGGATGAATTTGTTGAGGATTCTGTTGATTTGTTTGCGGAATATATGACAGATCCGGTTACAAAACAACGCTCAGGTAAAAAGAATTTATTCTTTTGGTTTAAAAAAGACGGAGTAAAATCAGAAGCAGAAAAATGGGAAGAACCTGATGTTTGGTCAAGACCTCAGCCGAAATGGAAAAAAGGCGAACAGGAATCACACCTGGAAGAATTGTTTGAAAAAGACAGACAACGCAGTTTTTTCAAACCCAGAGTTAACGCTGTGCAAAAAACAGTTTCTTTAGGCGGTTGGAAAGAACTTTTAGGGCTTGAATACGACGCACGCCCCGAAGCCCCGAGTTTTTGGAGTATTTTGAAACATAATCTTAATAACGTTGAGAAAAAATAAATATATTATGTCACCCTGAACTTACTCCAAGACAGTTTCATGGGGATTACAACCCATGCAGTTAAAATTTGATTTTGCAAAATTGGTAAGATGCTGAAACAAGTTCAGCATGACAGTATGTAGGTTGGCTTTACCAAGCCAACCTACATATTTTGGTAGACTAAAGTCTACCCTACTTGCTCAAAATAAAAAGAGAAATAACAAAAGTCATTTCTCTTTTTATGGTGGGCGATACAAGGCTGTCTTGCTCGTTCGCGTTTAACGGCAATTCCGTGTTTTGCTTCTGTTGCTATGCAACCTACGCAAAAGCACTCCAGCCTCAGCTCACTCGCGCTCGAACTTGGCAAGGCTCCGCCTTGCTCGTTCTCATTCCTATATCTCAAAATAAAAAGAGAAATAACAAAAGTCATTTCTCTTTTTATGGTGGGCGATACAAGGCTCGAACTTGTGACCCCTTGAATGTCGTTCAAGTGCGCTACCAACTGCGCCAATCGCCCACATTATTAAATTTTCAGTTTTCGGGTGGTAGCGCACTCCGTGCTACCTCTCGCAAATGATACTTAATCATTTGCTCGGCAGAGTCAACTGCGCCAATCGCCCATATTATTAAATTTTCAATTTTCGGGTTGTAGCGCACTCCGTGCTACCTCTCGCAAAACAATACTTAATTGTTTTGCTGTCTTGGATTTGCTCCACGCTCGGTTTTGCCGTTGCTTCGTTATCACTGTCGCAACTTCAAACCTCGCTATCCGGATTACACTTTGTTTCATCCGTCCGCAAATCCCGCTCGGCAGAGTGCCTGTAAGATACCCTCCCGCAACTCTTTAGTTTTGCTTTGCAAAACGAGACTTGCTCCCTCCCTAATTAGGGAGGGCAGGGTGGGTGTTAATCTTTTTGTGTTACAATTTTTCTGCCCGTCACCCATATTCAATTTTCAATTCGAAAACTTTTTATTTTCATTTTTATTTCTAACACAAAACTTTTTTATTTACAATTGTTGTAATATTTACCCCTTAAAAATTGTAAAATAGTGTAATATGAGTTAAAATGTTTAGTATATTATCTATGGTAAAAAGGGGCTAAATGAAACGAGGATTTACTCTTGCTGAAGTTATAATCGCACTTCTGGTCGTAGTAGTTGTTATGGCTGCGTCCGCTTCTATTATTACCCAAAAAACAAGAGTAGACTTAAGCCAACAAACAGGGCAACCTTGGGAATGGATTGGAAATACCTCAAATGCTAAGTATAACAGTGGTGGTGATGACAGGTCATTGCTCGTTGGCTTAGGCGGGCTTAATGCAAATCCGCGCCCGAGAATGGCTATAAGAACTGTTGATAATTATATTGATGACATTGCTTATTATCAAAATGGATTAAAAAAAGGTGCTTTAACAGTAAATAATAAAGGATATTTTTTAGGTGACTCCCCTTATTTGACTTCTATCGGGGGGTTTGGTGCCAATGTTAGTAATGCAGCGGCTGTTGGTATAGGAAGTGTCAGAGTCTATGGTCGTAATTCTGTTAATATCGGACAAAATACCTTAACTATGTCTCGTGATGTTGCAATTGGTAATAATGCTGCATCTTTAATATATGACTCAATAGCAATAGGAAATAGTGCAACTACAGCTCCCCAATGTACGTTTAATTCAGAGACTAATGAATTGGATTGTCATGTTTCCGATAAGCAGCAAACTTATACTAGTATGGGGATTGCTATCGGCTCCGGTGCGAAATCTATGATGGAGTCTATTGCTATCGGCACCGCAGCAAATGCTTCAAAATATACTCCTCCTCAGGTAAAAAATGCTTTGGCTCTTGGATATGGGGCAACAGCAGTAGGAAATCAGATTTTTGTTATAGGAAATAATTCAACTTTTAATATGGCAAAAGGTAGTAATTATGTAAATAATGTTATTTTAATTTCTCATAATACAAATATGACCTCAACCACAAGTAATACATATACTTGTAAGTATTCAGGTTCAAATCACAGTATTGATGCAAATAATACTGTGATAATCGGAGGTAACAGCTCTGTTGTTTTGAATGGTAATACAGTTACTGCCAAAACAATTTATGCAAACGCAATTTATGCAAATAGTATTACAAGTAGTAATTATACGGCTCCGTCAGATTTAAGATTAAAAAATATTATTGGTGAATACACTTCCGGGATTGACAAATTAAATAAACTAAAAATTTATAACTATACGTTTAAAGCTGATCCCTCAAAACAAAGAGTAGGTGTTATTGCTCAACAATTAATGAAAATTTTTCCTGATGCCGTATCAAAAGATGAAGACGGGTATTATATGATTCGTCAGGAAGATATTTTTTATTCCATGGTCAACGCACTTAAGGAGTTTGATAAAAAAATTAAAAATATAATGACAAGTATTTCAAATATCAACAAAGATATGGCAGATATGGAATTAAGAGTCGAAAATCTATCTAAGCAGACAGAGTATAACGCTCAGGAAATAAAACTGCTGAAACAGAGAGTTAAAAATCTTGAATTAAAAGTTGATTCTTTAAAAAATAAGAAAAGTGAGGTGACTGAATGAAAAAAGGTTTCACGCTCACGGAAATTTTAATTTCACTAATGGTAATAGCTATTATTACTGCAGTTTCTGTACCTGTTATTACCCAAACTATGACAAGGCAAAGAGCGGCGCTTAACAGAGCATGGAAATGGGGCAATAACAATGCAGCATATTTTGATTCAACAAACAATTCGGTACTTCTTATAGGTGGCGGCGGTTATTTACAAAATAATGTTGTAAGAGTTGTTATTCATGCAAACTCTAATAATATAGATCACTTAGGTTTTTATAATAATGATGTAAAAGCAGGTAGTCTTAAAGTAAATAATGACGGAGTTTTCTTCGGAAGTAATATTTACTTCCAAAATGAGGACGATTCTAATTCAGTTGCTATCGGGCGTGGAATCAATATAGGTTCTAATTCTGTTGTAATAGGAAATGGCTCGTATACACATAATAATGGGGTGACTATAGGTTATGCCAGCGGCGGGGGTAATGATGCTGTTTCAATAGGAGAATCAACAGATGTGTATGGCAATTCTATTGGAATAGGAAAAGATGCACATGCTCGAGCCAATAATGCAATTGCAATAGGTCCTGACACAACTGTTTCCGGAAATTATTCTGCAATTTTGGGGCGTAATTCTGTGGTAAGCGGAATCGGAACGATGATTATAGGAGAAGACTCAAATGTTGCAGTATCAAATTCAATAGTTATTGGACATGGAACTACTTTGTTGGCTGAAAGTACCTACACTTATTTGCCCGGTCAGAGTAACAGTTATTCCGGACACGTTGTTTTGGGTAGTCCTTCTATGAAGGTTATTTTGAATGGTAATACGTATTCTCCGGCAACCATGTATATAAATAGTATTAACGCAAGCACTTTGACTGCTTCAAATACTCCTCAATCTTCAGATTTAAGATTAAAAAATATTAATAATGAGTATATTTTAGGGTTTGATAAATTAAACAAATTAAAAATTTATAATTATACATTTAAAAATGATCCTTCAAAGCAAAGAGTAGGTGTTATTGCTCAGCAATTAATGAAAATATTCCCTGATGCCGTTTCAAAAGACGAGAATGGGTATTATTTAATACGTCAGGAAGATATTTTCTATACAATGGTTAATGCACTCAAGGAGTTTGATATAAAAATTAAAGATATTATCAAGCAAGTAACAGATTTAAATAAAGTAGTCGTTTCGGTTGATTTAAAAATCAAAAAACTTTCAAAACAGGCAGAAAAGAATGCAAACGATATAGAGAAACTAAAAAAAGAAATAAATTCAATTGAAGTTAAGTTGAGGAATAACAGTTAATGAAGAAATTTACGAAAAAAGGGTTTACGTTAGCGGAAGTTATGGTCGCACTTTTGGTCATAGCTGTTATTCTTGCTGCCTCAACCCCGATTATAACAAAAAGAACAATCAGAACTCGGGGAGGCAAAGGAAATAATCCGTGGGAATGGGTTGGTAATACAACAAATGCTGTATTTAACAGAGAAGGCCGAAATGTAACTGCAATTATAGGTTCCGGAACCATTCCTGTTGAAGTGGTTGAAGAATATGAAACTCCTCCTCCGCTTCCGAGATTAGCAATTAATTCTGATGGTGTTGCTAACCATATTTCATTTTATCAAAATGCACAGAAAAAAGGCAGTATTACTGTCTCAGATAAAGGATTATTTTTGGGAAAATTTTCGAGTTCAAATAATAGTGAAATATCAAATGCAGTCGTTTTAGGAAATGTTACCGGTTATAATTCGAATTCTGTTGCAATTGGTAGTAATGTATCTGCAAGCGGAGTTAATAGTATTGCTATTGGGAGTAACGGAGCTGTTGCTTCCGGAAATAATGCTATTGCGATAGGTTACAAAGCAATAGCAAACAGTGCGAATTCAATAGCTATTGGGTATTATACAAATGCGGCAGCAGAAGGGGCTATTGCTGTAGGCCCTTATGCGGTGGCTTCGGGGATAAACTCTCTGGCAATGGGTGATAATGCGACTGCAGCTTCAAATGATTCGTACGTTATCGGAAAAGAATCAACTACTTCTGTGCAGAATACTATTCTTATTAGTCACGGGACGACGGCGTCAGGCATAACTGCCGGAGAGATTGATCCGATTGGTGGTATTGGTCATTCATTTGAACCCAAAATTGCTATATCTTATCCAAATTCTGTGATATTAGGCGGACCAAACATGAATGTTGCTTTTATGGGTACCACATACTCTCCGCATACATTAAGTGCAAATGAGATAATTGTGAATGATCTTTATTGTTCAAATCCTGTTCAATCTTCAGATTCAAGATTAAAAAATGTCGGAGGCGAATATACCTCAGGCATGGATAAAATAAATCAATTAAAAGTTTATAATTATACTTTTAAGAACGACCCCAAAAATAAAAGAGTTGGGGTTGTAGCTCAGGAATTGATTAAAATCTTCCCGAATGCTGTTTCAAAAGATAATGAGGGCTATTATACAATTCGTCAGGAAGATATTTTCTACGCAATGGTAAATGCAATTAAAGAACTTAATAAAAAAATATCTGATATAATTGTAAGCCTTAAAAATCCGTCAGAAAAAAGCGTTGCGCTGACAAATAAAGTATCCGAGCTTGAAACTCAAATAAAACAGCAAAAGAGTGATATAAGAAACCTTAAAAGAAGAATTTGGATATTAAAACTAAGAACAATTTGTCTTAAATAAAAGTTTAAATTAAACTAAAAGGCTTGCCCAAAGGGCAAGCCTTTTTTATCTTATCATCTCATTGTTGTTATTAGTTATTGCTTAACATAAGTCTGAATGTCGCTAAATTCTTTATTGATAACAATCTGTGCTTATTCTTTTGTGCTGCTGAAATATTAAATATTCTTATCATACGCTGAATTTCTTCAACGTCTTTTCTGCTGTCAATATGATACACGTTGCAAATAGGATCACTTACGACTGACATTAATGTATTTAATTCTTCTTCTGTCATATATTTTCCTCTAAATTTCCAATAAAAAATTATTTCCTCTATATATAGATAAAGTTTTTTACTCAAAAAAAATTGACTTTTTGGGGATAAATATATTTATGTTTTGTAATAATTTTTAACAATGCATAAAATACTTAACCCAATTAATAAGTGTATTTGTTACACGCCACGCTATGTGTGGATTTTACACTATTTAGTTTTGTAAAGTTATTGCTATAACTGTCTTTTAGAGGGTTGAAAAAATACACTTATTGTGCTAAAATAATAGTAGAGGAACGTATAAGTCAAAATCCGGCTTTCTCAAGAGTGTTATACCCCACACCACTCTCTAATAAAAAAGGTATCCGTAAAATCAACCAGTAAAGGGCAGAAAAATGGATACTCATTTGCCATGCAAAAAAAACAAAACGGTTATAGCGATTTTTTTAAGCACGGTTGCAGTGACGGGGATAGTATTTTTTCAAAACAGAGGGTTTGCGGCGAATGAATTGTTAGCGCAGGGAATTGTTGTTCCGCCGATAATAAACTCCATTGATAAGGAAAAGGATAAAGTTCAGCATAATTTATTTGTTAAAGATAAGCTTAAAATTTTCGAAGAGGAGATAAATACCAAATATAAAAAGGCTGGGTACAATGTAGTTATAAAGCCGATAGACATAGGGATATATCATATTAAGCTAACAAGAAATTACAAAGGGCGTCCCGTAAGGTTAAATATAATTGAATTAGACAAAAGCCTTAATCCGCAATTAGAAGTTAAGCCAACATTAGCATCAGAGACTTTAGCTCATCGCTCTAAGATAAAAAACATTTCAAACAAACATAAAACACTTGCAGCAGTAAACGGTACATATTTTAAACCGCAAACAGGAGTTCCTTTAGGGACATTAATGATAAATAAAAAGCTTTATACAGGACCTATATACGACAGAGTCGCTATAGGTCTTTTTAATGACAAATATGATATGGCAAGAGTTCAGTTCAACGGTACTTTGAGGTATGGGCATAACGAAATCAAAATCGATAATATCAATCAGCCCCGTATGCTGAGTAGTTATGTCCTGATTTACACTTCCGATTGGGGGCAATATTCGCCCCCTTCTCCTTCCGGCGGAGTACAATTGCTGATTGAGGATAAAAGAGTTAGAGAAATAGGCACGCAGAGATTTGAAATTCCTAAAAACGGTTATGTTGTGGTAGCCCCAAAATCAAAAGTTGAAGGGGTAAAACAAGGACAAAAAATCGATGTAAATTTAAAAGTTATGCCTGAATGGGACGGTGTAAACCACATAATAAGCGGAGGACCTTATTTAGTCAAAAACGGCGAAGTTTTTGTTGATATGACAGAAGAAAAATTAACGGCAATTGGCGGAAGAAACCCGAGAACAGCAATTGGTTATACAGAAGAAAATCATCTGATACTTATAACGGCAGACGGTCGTGAAGGTAGTTCAATAGGTTTAACATTGAATGAATTGGGACAGCTTATGAAAGAGTTAGGTTGTATTAACGCAATGAACTTGGATGGTGGCGGTTCAACCGTTATGTATGTTGACGGAGTCGTTGTTAACAAGCCCGCAGTTCAGGGCGGTATCCCGCTTTCAAATGCAGTAACAATAATAAAATAATATTGTTAAAACTTTTGGAGTTTTCTGATAAAATTGTTATATGAAGAAAATAGTTTTGGCATCAAAATCACCGAGAAGAATAAAGATTTTAAAAGATATGGGATTAGAATTTGAAATTATCCCGTCTCTTGCAAAGGAAAAGCATGATGACAATACTTTTTCTTATGAAAAAGTTGAAGAGCTTGCAAGGCAAAAGGTTTTTAACGTATCTGAACAGATAAGTTATAATGCTGTTATTATTTCTGCGGATACAGTGGTTGTTTTAGACGGAGAGATTATGAATAAGCCTAAAACTGAAGACGAGGCTTTTTCAATGCTCAGAAAATTATCCGGAAATGAGCATAAAGTTGTTACTGCAATATGTGTTTTGGATACTGAATCTAAGAAATTAAAACAAACTGCCGTAACAAGTACCGTAAGATTTAATAATCTTACTGATGAGCAGATAAAGAGTTACATAACAGAGTTTAGGCCGTTTGATAAAGCAGGCAGTTACGGTATACAAGAATTGCCCGACAACTGGATAGACAGTATATCGGGTAGTCTTGAAAACATTATAGGACTTTGTCCGAAAGCCTTAGAAACTATTCTTCAGGGGGTTCTGTAGTTTCTTCTGCTTCTTTTTTAGTCTTTTTTGCTCTTGGCTTTTTCTCTTCAGCAGGAGCTTCATTTACTTCTAAACCCAATGAAATTCGCTTGTCTGATGGATTGAATTTGTTTATTGAAGCCTTGATTTTATCACCTATTTTGAAAATACAATTGTTTTTATTTTGATATTCCGTTAATTCGTTGTGTGGCAATAATGCTTCAACTCCCGGATAAATCTCAACAAAAGCACCAAAGTTTTTAATTCTTGTAATTGTCCCTTCTCTGATGTCGCCTTCTTTTATTTCTTTTTCCGCTTCAAGCCACGGATCAGGTTTTACGTTTTTCAGGCTCAGGCTTATGCGCTGTTTTGCGTGATCAACGTCAATTACTTCAACTTCAATTTTTTCGCCTATTTTAAGTAAATCGGTAGGGTGTTCAACCCAGCGCCATGATATTTGGGATAAAGGAAGCAGACAATCTACTCCGCCGATATCAACAAATGCGCCGAAGTCTGTAATTCTTACGACTTCACCTTTTACGATTTGACCTATTTCAATCTGTGAGAATACGGCTTTTTTAACTTCTTCGGTTGTTTCTTTGAATACTTTCTTGTTTGATAAAATGAAGTTACCCTGCTGACTGTCGAGAGTCAGGATTTTTAACTGAATTTTATCACCAACAGTACATTCCATATCTTTGTTACGCAGCTGACTTGACGGAACAAAACCTTTAACCCCAATGATATCAACGATTAAACCGCCTTTTACACACTGTGTAATGGTTCCTTCTATGATTTCATCGGCTTCTTTGATTTTTTCAAGCTCTTTCCAAGCATAAGCCAAATCAACACGCTTTCTGGATAATAAGAATTTACCTTCTTCATCTTCTTCGCGAATGATTAGAAATTCGTATTCCTTTCCTTTTTCTAATACTGATGAAATTATTATGTTCTCTTCGTAGCTTGCTTCTCTTTCGGGAACTGAGGCAACTGCCTTTGCACCAATATCAACAATAGCACCATCGGAATCATATCCGTATACTATACCTTTAACTAAATCCCCCTTCTTAAAAGTATAGTCAAACCCTCTCAGCAATTCCTCGAAATCGCCGTCGGACATTTCTTTGACCATAATATATTAATCCTATGTTAATAACCAGAACTGTATTATAACATATATTATTTTTTTTGACTACATGCCAATTGTTACAAACATTAATGTTTTTAGTTTACAGGAACATCGATAGGTTGAGTTAGCAGTACATTGATTATGTCGCCTTGTTTAAATTCAACTTCCTGTCCTTTTTTCCACATATCAGCAAAGGCTCTGCCTATCATATATCCGCCTGTTGCAATGCCCCCGCCAACGGCACAGAAAGGAACTGTAATATATTGCATACCGGGGGATGCTTCTTTTACTTTTAGTCCGTAATTTACGGATCTTGTTGTATATGTTTTAGCCTTATTCCAGTCATTTTTGAGGGCTTCGCCATAACCTAAATTTTTATAAAGTCCGCCATCAAATCCGACATAATCAAAACCAACAACAGACATGCTCAAAGGTAATTGTCTGCCGTTTGGCGTTACAAGGTGGTCGAAATCCAAATATAACTGAGCACCTCTTGAAAATCTTTTGCTTGTTTTTAATTTATTTACGCTTCCTCTTACAACTGAGCCTGCAGGAATAACAACATTTGTTCCTGAAGATTGCTCATTTTGTATTACTCCGCTGAAATAATCTCCTTCCTGAGCAGAAAATGTGCTTACAGGTTCTATTATTTTTAAAGTGAAGTTGGTTCCCGCAGGAATCCTTTTTGTTTTGGCATCGGCTCTGTAAGGACCTGCAAAACATGTGTTAGTAAATAAAAGTAATGATAAAATTATTAAAAAATATCTCATATTCAATCTCCTCTTTGCTACTAAATTATAGCATATTTGTTTATTAAAGGTAAAAGATTAAGTTTATTAAGAAATCCGCTATAAGCATATAAACTGTTGATTTTATGGCGGCCTTTGTAGTTGAAATACCTACTTCTTTTGCGCCTCCTTTGGTTTCGTAACCCTGAGTTGCGCAGACCAGTGTTATCAGTATTCCGAAAATAAATGCTTTTAAAAGGCTTATATAAACATCTTTTGTTGCAAGCCATAGCCATGCAGAATTAATATATCTTGCGGGGTGAAGATTGATTGTCATCATTGAAATAATCATCCCTCCTACAATTCCGACAAATTCTGCGATAATAACAACCATTGGAACTGTAATTGCGCCCGCAACAAGTCTCGGTGTAAAATAATATCCGACAGGATCAACTTTTAAGGTTTTTATTGCATCAACCTGATCTGTAACCTGCATATTCGCAATTTCCGCTGAAATTGCAGTTCCTGCCCTTGCGCCTATTGCAAGTGCAACAAATCCCGGGGCAATTTCTCTTATCATAACAATTGTCAGTGTCCCGCCTATGTACGCTTCGGCACCGGACATAAGAAATTGTTTTGAAACTTGAACAGTGATAACTGCTGCCGCAACAAAGGCTATTGTTAACGATATCGGCAGAGAGTCATAACTTATTGCAAGTGCCTGATTTATGACCGATTTAAAATGTGCTTTGCCCGATAAAAGATATTTTATCGATATCCAAAGGTATTGTACGCATTTGCCGAAAAATGTTATCACAACTCGTCCTCTCTGTTTAATTATATCAAAAATTGAGAGTTATTTCTCATCAAAATAGCCGAATTTTTTGAGTGCTTTATCTTTTTTGCGCCAATCCTTTTCAACTTTTACTTTAAGTTCAAGATAAACTTTCTTTTCCGTTATGTTTTCCAAATCAAGTCTTGCTTCTGAGCCTATTGTCTTTAAGAGGCTTCCGCCTTTACCGATTAAAATTCCTTTTTGGCTTTGTGTTTCACAATAAATTGTTGCATAAATTTTATCGATTTTTTCCTGTTCAAAGTAGTTTTCAACCTGAACGGCAACACTGTGCGGAATTTCTTCTTTTGTATTTTTAAGAATTTTTTCTCTGATAATTTCTTCCGTAACGTCTCTCATTGATTCTTCCGTAACAACATCATCCGGGTAGAATTTATCACCTTCAGGAAGAAGATCAAAAACTGTTTCTATAAGTTTTTCGACATTATCGCCTGTTTGTGCGGAAATTGTAATTGCGGTTTTATACCCGTTTCCAAACTCATTAAGAAGTTCTTTATAAAGTTCTTCATTTTTTGAGTACATTTCTGTATCTTTGGACTTGTCTGCCTTGTTCATAACCAAAATAACAGGGGTATCGCTGACTTTTAAAACATTTTCCGCAATCCATTTGTCGCCTTTTCCGGGGGCATCGTTAATATCAGTTATAAATATAACAAGGTCGGTATCCGGAACGGAAACTTTTGCCTCATCAAGTAAAAATTCGCCCAATTTATTCAGCGGTTTATGGATTCCCGGGGTATCGACAAAAACTATCTGACCTCTGTCATCAGTTAAAATTCCCTTAATTCTCTTTCTTGTAGTCTGGGCTTTATCTGTTGCAATTACAATTTTTTGACCGAGAATTTTATTCAATAAAGTAGATTTTCCTACGTTCGGTCTGCCTATTATTGCTGTAAATCCGCTTTTCATACTTAAACCTAATCTATATCCAAGCCTAAATCAAGAGTTTTTGCGCCTGCAACAATGGCACTTGTTGAAATTATATCAACTCCTGTTTTGGCTATTTCTTCCAAATTTTCGTATTTTACATTACCGCTTGCTTCCGAAATGGCCTTGTTATCGATGATTTTTACGGCTTCGGTCATTGTTTCATAATCCATATTATCAAGCAGAATTATATCAACTCCGCAATTAACGGCCTCTTTAACCTGATTAAGATTATCGCATTCGACTTCTATTTTGTGAGTATGTGAAATAACTTTTTTAACTCTTTCTACGGCTGTTGTAAGGCTTCCTGCGGCTATAATGTGGTTATCCTTAATCATTACGCAATCTGATAAATTAAATCTGTGAACGGTGCCTCCGCCTGCTTGCACCGCATATTTTTCAAAATATCTGAAATTTGGGGTTGTTTTTCTTGTATCAGAAATTCTTGCCTTATAATTTTCTAATTTATCTGCATATTTGCGGGTTTCCGTCGCAATTCCGCTCATTCTCTGAACATAGTTTAAAGCGGTTCTTTCGCCTTTCAGAATGGCTCTTGCATTTCCCCTTATTTCTGCGATTTTTTCGCCTTTTGTTATCTTGTCGCCGTCTTTTTTAAAGAATTTTATTTCAATTTTTTCGTCAAGTGTTTTGAAAACGGTTTCAAAAACATCTTTTCCGCAAAAAATACCATCAACTCTTGTGTTTAAATAGTACGTAAGTTCTTCGTCTTCGTGTGTCAGACTGTCCGTTGTGATATCGCCAAAAGGAAGATCTTCTTCCAAAGCCATATTAACGTGTTTCTGAATATTAAATTTATCCTGCATAAATCAATTCCTTAATACATTTTTGGCAAATGCTGTGTTCCGCTTTTTCAAGTGTTTCAGGGTAGTCCAAACGGAAGTGAGCGCCTCTTGATTCTTTTCTGTCAAGAGCCGAGGTTATTATTAATTTTGAAATTAACAACATATTTCTTATTTCGTATTCGTTTTTATTTTTGCATTTTGAAGTGCGGGTAAAGTCTTTTGATAGCCCTTCAATAAGGTTTAATGCGGTTTTAAGTGAGTTTTCGTCACGTCTTATTCCTACATAATTCCACATTATATCCTTGATTTCTTTTTTCATTGAAGCTGTATCAAAATCGATGGTTTCGTCAATTTGTTCAGAGTATTTATCAAGTGTATTTTTAATTTTTTCGTCAATCTGATTTGTGACTGTCAGATTTGAGAATGACAGATAATCTGATAATTCTGCGGCACTTACAACACATTCAAGCAGAGAGTTGCTTGCAAGTCTGTTTGCTCCGTGAAGTCCTGTTGATGCAACTTCCCCTAAAGCATATAGCCCCGGAATAGTTGTTCTGCCTTCAATATCTGTCATTATTCCGCCCATTGAATAGTGTGCAGCCGGTGCAACAGGTATTGCGGAATGTATCATATCAATATTGTTTTCTTCGCACATCTTTAAAATGTTCGGAAAACGTCTTCTTAACTGTTCTTCTTCAATAACTGATGTATTTAAAAATACGTTATCTGTTCCTTCTTTCATCATTTCAGAGAAAATAGAACGTGCAACAATGTCTCTTGGAGCAAGTTCTTTCTTTTCGTGGTATCTGCTCATAAATTCTTCACCTTTTGAATTTATGAGTTTTGCGCCTTCGCCTCTTACGGCTTCTGAAATTAAAAATCTGTTTTCGCCGTTATCTATAGCAAGTGCTGTTGGATGGAACTGGATAAATTCCAAATCTCTTACTTTTGCGCCTGCATTGTAGGCAAGTGCAATTCCGTCACCTGTTGCAACTGACGGATTTGTCGTGTATTTGTATAACTGTCCCAAACCTCCGCATGCAAGAATTGTCGCTGACGAATAAACAGCTTCATATTCATTCAAAACTGAATTATATGTAATTAAACCTTTGCACTGATTTTGTGTGTCTATCAGAAGTTCAACCGCTAAATTTTCTTCGTAAATAGTAACTTCTGTGTTTTCTTTTATCCTTTCGCATAGAGTCTTTTCAATCATTTTGCCTGTTGCGTCACCGCCTGAATGCAAAACTCTGTTTATACTGTGAGCCGCTTCGAGAGTGTATGTAATTTTGTTGTTTTCGTCTTTATCAAAATCAACACCCATATTAATCAAATCTTCAATAACATCGTTTGAGTTTTCTGATATAAACTTAACAGTATCGTACTCGCTTAACCCTGCACCTGCTTTTAATGTGTCGCAAATATGAGATTCAACAGAATCGTTTACGTTGTCTTTCATAACCCCGACAATGCCGCCCTGTGCATATCTTGAATTACTTTCGCCTAATTTTGATTTAGTGATAATCAAAATCCCGTCGGGTAAAGTTTTTTGTTGTGATAATTTTAATCCTGCATATAGTCCTGCGATACCGCTTCCTACAACAATTACTGAATATTTTGAATGTTTCATTTCGGCTCCGTTTTTGTTTTTCATAATAGAATAAAAGTATTTATAAAACAAGTAAAACGGGATATCTTTATAAAAACTTAATTTAAAAAAGGCGGGCTGATGAAATCAGCCCGCCTTATGTCTTATTTATACTGTGTTATACAGTTGCTTTAATATCTTTTGTACTTAAAGCGATTCTGTGTTCTTGCGGTGTGAATTTCTTAATCATAACATCGATTTCATCACCAACCTTGTAAACGTTAAACGGATTTACATTTTCGCCTTCCATTTCCGCTACAGGCAATAATGCTTCAACTCCCGGGAAGATATTAATAAATGCACCGAAAGATGTTAATTTATTAATAGTACCTTTGATAACCTGACCTTCTGAGAATTGTCCTTCGATTTGCTGCCATGGATTTTCACCCATTCTCTTTAAACTTAAAGAAATTCTCTTTAATTCAGGATCAATCTTGATAACTTTAACTTCTAAAGTTTCACCCAATTTAATAATATCTGACGGGTGTTTAATTCTCTGCCAAGAAATTTCAGAAATCGGTAATAATCCGTCAATACCGTTTATATCAACGAAAGCGCCGAAATCAGTTATTCTTACAACGTTTCCTTTAACAACCATATCTTCTGCAAGTGTTGAAAGAACTTCATCAGCAACCTGATCACGCTGATCAACAACTGCCTGTTTTTGAGAAAGTATAAGTTTGTTTTTCTTAGGATCTGCTTCAAGAACTTTAACTTCAATTTTCTGATCAATTAGTTCTTCAATCGGTGAATTTGTTCTTAACTGAGAAGAAGGAATGAAACCTTTCAAGTCAGCAACGTCAACAAGTAATCCGCCTTTAACAGTTGAAACAACTTTAGCAAGGATTGTATCACCCTGAACTTTAGCATCATTTAACTGAGCCCAAGCCTGAGCAAAAGCGATTCTCTTTAATGAAACCTGCATAGGTTCGTCATCAGTTTCTTCTTTTGATACGAAGAATTCTTTGATGTCGCCTATCATTAATTCTGTAATTTCTGAAGGTAATTCTTTATCTGATAAAAATGCTTCCATTTTTGCACCTTTAATGCTGATAAGATAACCTTCTGATTCACGTCTGATAACGGTACCTTCTACGATATCCGCAACAGAGAATGTTTTTGAGAATGATTCGTTTAATAATTGTTCGAAATCATCTGCAATTTCTAATGTTTTTGCCATTTTTATAGTCCTCCTTTTATTTTATTAACTACTTTTTCAATTATATTCTGCGGAGTTGATGCTCCTGCAGTTAAAGCGATGCTTTCTGCGGATTTTATTACATCTGCATAATCATCAAGTTCCATATCGTTTTCGATGTGGATATTTTTTGTTAAACCTTTTAAAATTTCTGCTAAGTGAGAAGTGTTTGCGCTCTTTTTTGAGCCTACAACGATTACCAAATCGTTATTTTTTGCAAGTTCAATTGTTTCTTTTTGGCGCATTGCGGTACTCGGGCATATAGTGTTTGCAACGAGTAATTCTTTTGCTCTCGGAATTAAATACTGAACGATGCTTTCTAAAGTGTCAATTCTTTGTGTTGTCTGAACAACTACTCCGACTTTTTTGTGTGCAATAATTTTTTCTTCGTATTGGGCAAGTTGTTCGGGAGAAGTTGCAACGGCAATATCTTTAGTCCATTGTTCCGCATTTGCTTTTATTGCCATAACTTCCGGGTGTTCGGATTTTCCGACAATTATAAGAAAATACCCGTCTTTTGCAATTTGTATTGCTTTTTGCTGAACTTTTTTTACGTCGGGACAAGTCAAATCAACTGTTTCAAATCCTGCATTTTTAAGTTTTTCAAATATTTCGGGAGATGCTCCGTGACTTCTTATAACGCAAATTCCGTTTCCTTTTTCCGGGATTTCGTATATTGTTTTTATTCCCAAATCGTTCAGTTCTTTAATAACGTCAGAATTATGGATTAATTCTCCCAAAATGTATATTTCTTTTTCAGGGTTATCAATTTTCAGTTTTTTAACGGTTTCAACGGCACGTTTGACTCCGTAACAAAACCCTGCATATTTCGCTAATTGTATTTCTTTATTATTCAAAGAGTGTAAAATTCACTTTCTTGTTAGACTAGAGGTTTCCCTCAGTAACCATATTTAACTATAAACAATGCTGTATGTCAAACTGAGGAGTTAATTTTTGTTTAGGACTTGCCCGAATGTATTTTTGTGGTTAAATATTATTATGTTAAATTTTGAGTTAGACAACGGAATTTCAGGAGTTTATTCAGAGGCGAAAAATACCCCGAGAGTAGCATTGGCTTTGAATGTAGCCATAAATAATCCCGAAAAAATCCCGGGAACTTATTCTCTGATGAACAGATTACTTCTTCAGGGAACTAAAAAGTATTCCTCAGAAGAATTGGCAAATCTGCTTGATAAAAATGCAATCGATTTGAATACCGATATGAAGCAGGATTATTTAAGATTTAAAGTCGTTTGTCTTAATGAAGATATAGATTTGGCAATAGAGTTTATGGCTGAAATTCTTAAAAATTCTACTTTTGAAGAATTTGATAAAGAAGTTGTCAAAATGAAAGGTGAAATTGTTGCGGAATTGGATTCTGCAAGAACAAAGGCTTTTGACGCATTTACAAGAAATCTCTATAAAGACCATTTTTACGGAAATACTTACACAGTTATTTCCGAAAACATTGATAAAATCACAAAAGAAGACGTTATAAATTCTTATAACGAAATTATCGAAACGGGTAAAAAAGTTATAACTATTGCCGGAGATGTTGATTTTGAAAAGATAAAAACAACTCTGAACAAGCAATTGGGCGATATAAAAAATTCACAAGATAACGAAAGAAATATATCAGTTCCCGTTTTGAAAAAGGCAGATTTGGTAAACATAATTAAAGAAGATGCCCAGCAGGCACAAATTATTCAGGGCTGGATAATCCCGACAATTTATTCTGATGATTTTCCGGCTTTGGCACTTGTTAATACTATTTTGGGGGCAAGCGGTCTTTCATCAAGATTGTTCCTTGAATTAAGAGAGAAAAAAGGTCTTGCATACCACGTAAGAAGCACCTGTGAATCAAAACAGTCTTGCGGAAGTTTCAGTATCTATATCGCAACAGAGCCTAAAAATATCAAGGTTGCGCTTGCAGGCTTTGAGGAAGAAATTAATAAAATCAAAACAATTCCGGTAAGTCAAAAAGAACTTGATGATGCTAAAAATAACATCTTCGGAAAACAGGCTTTTGTTACTGAAACAAATTCTCAAAAAGTCAATATTATTGCTAATTACGGTATCTTTGGTTTGGGCTTTGATTATCAGGATAAAATGAAACAAAGACTAAAAGAAGTTACTGTTGAAGATATTCAGAGAGTTACCAATAAATACTTCACTGATAAGCATTTGACCGTTGTTTTGAGCCCCGAAAAAATCTAAGACTTTACCCTAAATAGTCTTTATTGTATTATTGCGTTATGAATTTAGATGCACTGATAGACAGTTTGCTGTCTCCAATAGCCGATAAAATCTCTGGTATAATCTTTTATTCCGTAAATATAGGCGGCGTAAAAGTAGAGCTTCTTGTTGCACTTTTGATTTTTGCGGCAGTATTTTTTACCCTGAGGACAAAATTTATCTGCTTTTGGGGATTTAAACATGCATTAAAACTTATCCAAAACAAATACGAACATAATGATACTTATGAGAAAAAGAAAAGAGGAGAGGTTTCGTCTTTTCAGGCTTTGAGTGCAACAATTTCGGCTTCTGCCGGTATCGGAAACGTTGCAGGTTCTGCTGCTGCGGTTTCAATAGGAGGCCCGGGGGTAATTTTCTGGATGATGGTCGCAGGAATTTTATCAATGGCTTTGAAGTTTTCGGAAGTTGTACTGGGTGTTAAATACAGAAAAATAAACAAAGATAATACAGTCTCTGGCGGTCCGATGTATTACATTTTAAGAGGTTTAAAGGGCAAACATATAAAACACTTTGCGCCGTATTTGGCAAAAGGTTATGCACTATTTGCGGTTTTTGCAATGATAGGCGGTTGGAATTTGTTCCAGATAAATGCTATGACAACTCAGATAACAGAAGTTACAGGCGGAGAAAACAGTTTCTTCTACAATAACGGATGGTGTTTGGGCTTAATTGTTGCGTGTATTACCTGGTTTACAATTATCGGCGGAATTAAGGCTATCGGAAAATTTACTTCCCGTGTTACACCTTTGATGTGTACTCTTTATGTAATAAGCGGTTTGATTATTTGTATAATGAATATAGGCAGATTTCCTCACGCAATACATTTGGTGTTGTCGGAAGCGTTTTCTCCGAGTGCCGTAAACGGAGGAATTTTTGTTTGTCTGCTATGGGGATTCAGACGTGCAATGTTTGCAAACGAGGCAGGATTAGGTACTGCATCTATTGCGTTTTCTGCGGTTAATACAAATAAACCAGTCGTTCAGGGTTTTATTGCAATGATTCAGCCGTTTGTGGATACCGTTATAGTCGGTGCAACAACTGCGTTTATCGTGGTTGTATCAGGTGCTTATCTAAACGTTGACGGGCTTGCGGGAATTGAATTAACTTCAAAGGCTTTTGCATCTGCATTTCCGTTCTTCCCGATTTTGCTCACGGTTATGGTTACCTGTTTTGTTATGTCAACAATGCTTTGCGGTTCTTATTACGGAACGAGTTCATGGCAGTTTTTGTTCGGGCATGCCAAGTGGAAACTGCGAATTTTTCAGGTTATTTACTGTGTGTTTATCGTTGCAGGTTCGGCTATGAACTTTAAGAGTATTATAAACCTTTCTGATGCGGTAACACTCTTCCTTGCAGTGCCGAATTTAATAGCGGTATTTGCTCTGTCAGGTGTTGTTATGAGAGAACTTGATAAGTATTGCCTGAAATACAATATCTTAGGAAAAGAAGATGAATAAAACGAGTTTAATTGACGAATTAAAAAAAGAATGTGAAGTTTGTCAAGACTGTGAACTCGGCAAAACAAGAACAAATATTGTTTTTTCATCAGGTGATGAAAATACCGCAAAAGCAATACTTATAGGTGAAGCCCCCGGTGCAAATGAGGATTTGACAGGGACTCCTTTTGTCGGAAAAGCGGGAAAATTTTTGGATAAACTTCTTGAAGAAGTCGGAATTTCAAGGGAAAAGGATTTATACATAATAAATACTGTAAAATGCAGACCTCCTAAAAACAGAGTTCCTGCAAAAGCGGAAAAAGATGCCTGCCGTAACTTTTTAATCAGGCAGATAGAAATTATTAACCCGAAACTGCTCATATTTTGCGGAAATACGGCTCTAAAATCTTTTGTTTCAAATAAGGGCTCTTTTTCATCCGTTAGGGGCAATTTATTAGAAGTAATATTGAACGAAAAGGCCTACAAAGGCATTGCAATTTATCATCCGTCATATTTAATGCAGTACGCAACAAAAGAACAAATCGAAATGACAAAAGACGATTTGTCTCAAATCAAATCAATTATTGAAGAATAAATTATCTCTGAGCGTCTGCGCCTGAAACGATTTCAACAAGTTCCTGTGTAATTGCCCATTGTCTTGCCTTGTTATAGTCAATTGTGAGCGTTCTTATCATTTCTTCGGCATTATTTGATGCGGCTGACATTGCGGTCATTCTTGATGCAAGTTCACTGGCATTTGCTTCTAACAGAGCCTGATAAACGGAATTTGTTATATACATCGGAACTAATTTGCTCAAAATAGTATGAACATCAGGTTCAAAACTCATTATAGGATCTATTGCGTGCTCATCAGATAACTTCATATCTTCGTGTTTAACAGGCAATACCGTCCATTCTGAAACAGAATAAGACATCATATTGTTAAATCTTGTTGTAACGATTTCAATTTTATCAATTTTATGCGCAATAAAATCATTAGCCAAATCTTCGGATACTAATAAAGCACCCGCTGACGTCGGGTCATTTGCAAAAGAAAGGTAAGTTTGTGCGATTTCAAAATCACCCTCTTTTCTCTTCAGAGTGGAAACTCCCTTTTGACCGATTATGTATAAAACGACTTTTTGTCCGTTCTTATTATAATCCTGTATCAACTGAAGGGTTTTTCTTACAATATTTGCATTGTATGCACCTGCAAGCCCTTTATTCGAAGTTACGACAACCAAACCGACAGATTTAATTTCACGTTCCTTTAATAATTCAGGATAATTTTCTAAAGAAGTTTTGCCTGTTTCGGCATCGGTCGAAAATCCTCCGAGTTTTGAATACAGTTTTCTGAATAACAAAAGCAATTCGTCAGCAAAAGGTCTTGCGCTTTTAACGGTTGTTTCCGCCTTTTTTACTTTTGCGGCAGCAACCATTTTCATTGCCCTTGTTATCTTTTTAGTGTTCTGAACACTCTGTATTCTTGTTTTTATATCTTTAAGATTTGCCATTTAACTTTCCTATAAAGTTTTTCCGTAATTTGTTAATTGTTCTCTTAATGCGTTCTTATCCTCGTCAGACAAAGCCGCACCTTCATTTAATTTCTTTATAAGTTCAGGCATGTTTGCTTCAAAGTGTTCAAACCAGCCGAGCTTATAAGCATTAACGTTTTTGTTATCAACTTCGTCTAAGAAACCTTCGTTTGCGGCAAACAGAATAGAAACCTGCTGAGCAACACTTAACGGTCTGTACTGAGGTTGTTTTAATACTTCAGTAAGCTTTTGACCTCTTAATAACTGTTTTTTGGTAGCAGCATCAAGGTCAGATGCGAACTGAGCGAACGCTTCCAATTCTCTGAACTGAGCCAAATCCAAACGGAGTTTACCTGCAACCTGTTTGATTGCTTTTGTCTGAGCGGCACCGCCTACACGGGAAACTGAGATACCTGCGTTGATTGCAGGTCTTATGCCTGAGTTAAACAGTGCTGATTCAAGGAATATCTGACCGTCAGTAATTGAAATTACGTTTGTCGGAATGTATGCGGAAACGTCGCCTGCCTGTGTTTCAATAATCGGTAACGCTGTAATACTTCCGCCGCCTAATTTATCCGATAACTTAACGGCACGTTCAAGTAATCTTGAGTGTAAGTAGAATACATCACCGGGATATGCTTCACGCCCTGGTGGTCTTCTCAGTAACAAACTCATTGCACGATAAGCCTGTGCGTGTTTCGTCAAATCATCATATATAATTAAAACGTGTCTTCCCTGTTTTAAGAATTCTTCAGCAATTGCAACACCTGCAAACGGTGCAACGAATTGCAATGGTGCAGGTTCGTTTGCCGTAGCGGAAACGATTATTGAGTATTCCATTGCGCCGTTGTCTTCCAAAGTTTTTGCCAAGTGAGCAACGGTTGATGCTTTTTGACCGATAGCAACGTAAATACAAATTACATCCTGACCTTTTTGGTTAATTATTGTATCGATAGCGATAGCGGTTTTACCTGTTTGTCTGTCGCCGATAATCAATTCTCTCTGTCCTCTTCCGATAGGTGTCAGAGCATCGATAGCCGTTAAACCTGTCTGTAAAGGCTGATGAACAGATTTTCTTGCAACAATACCCGGTGCAACTTTTTCTATCGGTAAGGTTTCCGTATAAGGAATATCACCTTTTCCGTCAAGCGGAGCACCTGTCGGGCTGATTATTCTTCCGATTAATCCGTCACCTACCGGAACTGATGCAATTCTTCCTGTTGTTTTTACGGTCATACCTTCTTTAATCTGAGTGTATTCACCGAGAATTACGACACCGACGTTGTCTTCTTCAAGGTTTAATGTAATACCCAATGTCCCTTTCCCGTCATCAAATTCGACAAGTTCGTTTGACATTGCATTTCTTAATCCGTAAACACGCGCAATACCGTCTCCGACTTCTAAAACCGAACCCACGTTTGATATTTCCGTTAAGGTTTCATAGTTTTGGATTTTATCTTTGATTATTGCACTGATTTCATCAGGTTTGATTGCTACCATTTTTATATCCTCACTATATTTTTATTCAAATCTTTTAATTTATTGCGCAGGCTCATATCTATAACGTTTCCGTCATATTTAATAACAAGTCCTGCCATAATTGCTGGGTCAATTCCCCAGTTTGCTTCAATACTGCAATTTAATTTTTCCTGAAGTTTATTTTTTAATCTGTCTTTCTGTTCATCCGTCAATTCAACGGCAGAAATAACTTCAACGTTATTGATGTTTTTAAATTTATCAAGTTCTTCTTTGTATGAAGCCAATATTTCATCAAATTCCTTAAATCTGTTTTGTTCCAAAAGAACGTTAAGGAAATTTAAAACAACCTTATCGATATGAGGCTCATAAACTTTATTTAAAATCTCTTTTTTAATATCGGTTGAAATCTGAGGCATATTCAAAACGTCACGGAGTTCTTTTGACGAATTTAAAACTTCCTGCACAAAATACAACTGATTAAGAATCATAGTGTTATCGATTGAGCCGTCCATAGAAAGTTCAATCAGTGCTTTTGAATATCTTTTTGCTGCCAATGATAATTTTTCTGCCATAGTTAAAATTTCAACCTGTCTAATTCGTTAATGCTGCTTTCGATAAATTTGTCGTGGAGACCTCTGTCTTTGTTCAGAGCTTCTGTCAATTTATTTTCCGCAAGTTTTATTGCTTCCTGAGATGTCGCTTTAATAAGTTCCGACATAACTGCACGCTGATCTGCTTCGATTAATTTCTTAGTATTCTGGTTAATTTTTGAAACCTGAAGTTTTCCGTCTTCCAGAATATTCTTAGAAATTATATCTGCATTCTTCTGAGCATCTGTCAGAATTTTTTCGAGCTCCTCAGGAATTGCTTTAAGCGCTTTTTTTGCTTTGTTTAAACCGGATTCAGCTGTTGCTTTTTCCTCTTTTGACTTTGTTATTGCATCAACAACACTCTTTTGTAAATTTGCAATCAGTTCCTTTATATTTATTTTCTTAAATATGAAAGCAAAGATAATTACAAAAAATACAAAATTAAATGTATTTGATTCTACAAAGTATTTCCAAAAAGCTGAAAAATGTTCCATTTTAGTTGTTTCCGTTTAACTTACTGCAAATAATGTCGGCCAAATTGTTTACGTCATTTTGCAAAGCATTTTTTGAGTTTTGGGTTTCTTCTTCCAGAACTTTTTTTGCTTCCGCAATTTCGTTAAAAGACTGTTTTCTGGCTTCCTGAGTCATTTCGTCTTTTTCTTTTTTAGCCTTGTCGCTTTTTCCCTGAATAATTGTTTTTGCTTCAGAGAGAGCGCCTGAACGCTTTTGTTCTATATCAGACATTATTTGTTCTGATTTTTCGTTTGCTTTTTTTGCATCGTCATAATTTTTATCGACAAATTTCTTTCTTTCCTCAACGATTTTTTCAAGAGGACGATAAAAGACTGCGTTCATAATGAGAACGAAGACGATAAAACTTATTATTGATGCTAAAAAAGTTGCGTTTAATTCCATTATCCGATGAATCCTGCCAATTTAAGTGCAATGATGAATGCGTAAATAGCACAAGCTTCTGCCAATGCTGCACCAAGTAAGAATAAACCGCTGGCAGTACCTGAAATTTCCGGTTGTCTTGCGATAGATTCCATCAAACCTTTTGTTGCAATACCAATACCTAAACCAACACCGCAAGATGCCAAACCAATTGCTAAACCTGCGCCCATTTGTCCTAATTCTGTAATTGCCATAACTTTTCCTTTCTTTTGTCTATACTGTAATACTTATTATTTTTAATGTTCTTCTCCTGTTGCGGAAGATATGTAAACCAATGTCAACATAGTGAATACCAATGCCTGAACAAATGCGACCAAAACTTCAAAGAACATTGCAGGTAACGGTGCCCCATATGCACACATTCCGAGAATCGTACCTACAAGGATTTCTCCGGCTAAGATGTTTCCAAAAAGTCGGAGTGCCAAAGTTAAAGGTCTTGTAAACATTTCAAGTATTTCTACTAATGCTAAAATTATACTTATAAAGTCAAAGCCGTGTAAGAAGAATTTTGCTTTCTTCTTCATAATACCGGCTGTAACATAGTAAACCAAAACTATTATTGCCATTGCGGCGGTGAGGTTTAAGTCATTTGTCGGAGATGCAATTTCCCCGTGCTGTAAATGAATTAATCTCAAAGGTAATTGTCCCATAAGGTTTGCCGAAACTATAAATAAGAAAAGTGAAGCAACAAGCGGAACATGTTTTCGTCCGTCTTTCTTCACCATCATATCGGTTAAGCCCCATAAGAACTGCATTATCGTTTCACAAAATGCCTGAAATTTGTTAGGAATAACAGAGAGCTTTCTTGTTGAAATGAAGGCAACAATGATTAAAACAAGCATAACAGACCACATTGTAATTAATGTATCCATGTTGAAACTTAAATTGTGTCCGCTTATTACGGTATTTACTATCCAGTGACCTTCACTCATATAAACTCTTCTTATCTCTTAATTCGTTTTCATTTTAGCATGTACATCATTATTTAGCAACAAAATAAATTTAAATAAAATTATTCATTTGTATGATTTTTGACAATTGCCGATAAAAGTCGTATTATGTATATCAGTAATTTTAAGTTTGAGACATCTGTTACAAAGGAGTTTTATGAAGATACTTATTTCAAATGATGACGGAATACTTGCAAATGGTATAAGAGCCCTGACAGAGGCTTTAAGTCCGCACCATGAAGTTTATATTATTGCACCTGACAGAGAAAGAAGTGCGGCAGGACACTCACTGACTTTGCATACCCCTCTGAGAGTAGAAGAAGTTGATGCAAAATATGGTGCAAAAAGATGCTGGATGACAACAGGGACTCCGGGTGATTGCGTAAAGATCGGTATTAACGCAATTTTAGCACCGGAAGAAATGCCGGATTTGGTTATTTCCGGTATAAACCATGGTCCGAATTTGGGTGCGGATATTCTTTATTCAGGAACAGTAAGCTGTGCAATGGAAGGTGCTATGAGCGGCATTCCGAGTTTTGCAACTTCTCTTGCAAGTATGCACTGCGAATACGATGATTTTAAGGTTTCTGCTGAAGTAATCAGAGCATTGATTGATAATATAGGTGATTACAAACTTGCTCCGAAAACTATCTTGAATATCAATATTCCTGGACTTGAAAAAGACGATATCGGCGGAATTGCTATAACTGAACTCGGAAGAAGAATGTTTACCGATGAATACGAAAAAAGAGTCGATCCTAGAGGAAAGGTTTACTACTGGATGGCAGGGGAACTCATAAAAGAAACCGAAAACGATAATACTGATATTGCGGCCGTCAGAAATAACCTTATTTCAATAACTCCTATTACTTTTGAAATGACAAGGACAAGTATTATGAACGAATTACAAGGGGTTATTTGTAAAAAAGATTTCTGTAACTGGTTCTAATTAATACAAAAATATAAAGAATAAAAAGTATCTCATTTGAGATACTTTTTTTATGGCAAAAAAAATTTTTTCGGGTTTTAAGACAGTATGATAGTTAACGAAATATCACAAAATACATATATTAATATCCCATACAGTAATTGCCCGTACAGAGTTTATTTAGCCAAAAATTCGTCTAAAAATCAGGGTGATACTTTTGAAAAGCAAAAAGCACCTTACAGTGTTGAAAATTCTGCGGATAATTTTGCGTCTGATTTATTTGAGTTAATGAATAGCGGAAAGTTTAATAAAGACAATGTAAGACAGCTTGCAAGACAGTATGTTCCGAGAACAAAAGTTGAGGATAACTGGGAAAAGTTATTTGCAAGCGGATGTGCAGCACAATTTGTATACAATTCGCATATTTCAAATAACAACAAGAAGCATTACCCGCGTAAAAAAATAATAGTAAATATGAATGTAATAGAGAGTAAACCCAGTGATTTATTCAACAGTATAGTGCATGAAATGGTTCATAATCTGCAGCTGAACAAAGAGAAAAAGGTCTTTAATACCATATACAGCGACTATTTTGAAGATTCTTTAAATCTTCATAAGGCCTGCAGCAATTTGTTTGACAAGGGAATGGCTCATGGCTCAAAAATGATTGGTGAAAATTTTAATAACACTTTCGGGGTTTTTAAATTTTCGGAAAGAGAAAATTATAAGGCAGTAAAAAACAAGAATGTAGATAAATTTGTTAATAATCCTGAAAAAAGATCAGACTTGATACAGATATATGATTTGGCTGTTTTAAATCTTTTGTCACAGGAGGAAGAAGCTTATACAATGGCTGACATATTTGAATATAAGTATTTTAATACACAAAACAAAAGAGCCAAAAAGAATGAAAGACTGTTCAGGGATTTAAAAGAAATAGTTGAGGATGACCTTAAAAAATCAGGAATGAGTGAAAAAAAGATTAAGGAATATAAAGATTTAATCGGCTGGTAGCAAGTTTTATTTTTACGGGTTTTTAAGCAAATGTAAACTTAGTTTAAAATTGCTTGTAAAAAGAGGTTTATATGTTAAACTGATAAAAACAAGCAAATAAATGAGGTTAGAATGATTACATCAGCAAAACAATTACATCATAATCACCATAGCGTCCCGAAGTCGCTGATTGGTTGATATTGTTTTGCAAATCATTTCTTAAAATCGGCTTCTTCGGGATAACGGTCAGGAAGCTAATTTTAAGAGGAACCAAGAAATGTCATTAGTCAATATAATATCAGCAGTAGGAAATAATAGCAGTGTTTACCCCTTAATCGTAAGAGATTGCGGGATAGAGGGTCCTGCAAAAATTGCATTAACTTATCAGCAAAATGCAAGAGAATCAAAAGAAATGGCACGTCACGCAACCAGAGAGAGATTTATTGATGAATACGGTACGTCTGCCGTTTGGTTGGGCGGTATTCCGCTTGTTGAAGTGATTTATGACAAAATCGTTAAAAAAACGGGTTATAACACTGCGGTTAATCCAAAATTATTTAACGAAGCTGAAAAACAGGGCCTTGAATATAACATTAAAAAATTTGCTGATAAAGCACCTGATGCTGTTCAGGATTTGATTAAAGTTAAAAATAATAAAAAAGCATTTGAAAGAATTTTGTCAGGTAAATTCCTCGCCGCAACAGCAATTCCTACTGTGCTTATGGGTGTTGTTCTTCCGAAACTGAATTTTAAATTGACTGATAAAAAAATGAAAGAAATGAAAGAGAAACAGGGCAAAATTGACTATTCTCTTTTGAATTTATCTGCAGCAGAAAATTTTGCAAAACCGAAAGAAAATATAAGTTTTAAAGGTATTGCATCTGTTCTTGCGAACACAAATCAGGTACAGAAAATGGCTGTAACTGACGGTGGTTTGACTGTCGGAAGAGTCGGTACCGCAAGAAACAGAAATGAAAAAATTGAGATGGGCTTTAAAATGGGTGCAATGATTGTTGTTAACTTTGTTACCCCGAAATATATTCAGAGAGGTTTAGACAGTTTCTCCAAGAAACTTTTGGGTATCAATGTTAATGTTGATCCTGTTGTTCTGAATGATAAAAAATTCTTAAAGGACATTAAAGAAGATACATTGTTATTACCAAAGCAGACAGAAAGTGTAATTGATTTTATTGACAATAATCCTGAGGCTAAGTTTACAAAATATGCTCAGAAATTCAGCGGTGTTAAATTTATCAAAGGCACCAACATCAGAGACCCGAGAGCTTATGTTGATGAGAAGAAAGTAAGAGGACTTGCTGACAGTATTGCAGACTTTGCATCGTCAGCAAAGGCATCAGGCAATATTGAAAAATATGCCAAAAAAGCACTATGTGTTAAATCTGCAAACATTATTGCAAATTTAGGCATAAGCAGTCTGTTATTGGCAGTAGGTATTCCGAAAGCTCAGTTCCTGCTCAGAAAAATAATTTCAGGAACGGATATCGATCCGGGCTTAATAAAGAACCCCGAAGAAAAACAGGCTTAAAAACAGCAATAATTATAATCGCAGGTTAAGACACTGCAAATTAGGGTGTTAAAGATTATAGTTTATTGTTTTTGCAATCTCTGATACGTTGTTTTTGAGCTTCATCAGTTTGTGAATTTTCAGCTTTTTCCATTCTTGCAGCCATTACTTTGTCTTTAACTTTAATACCAATTGCGGTACCGAGTGCAAGTGCGGCAGCAGAAACGATATAAGTTGTTGCATTAATTGCGTTTGATTTCACAACTTTTCTGGTCAAATCTTTAGGCAGAACGGATTTTGCAATTTTATGACCTTTAATGCTTGCGGTTATTTCTTCCGCAATCTCGGGCAGGCATGCTGCAGCTACCGTATAAGGTGCCGCTGTTCTGAAAGCGTTAATTGCCTTATCTCTTAAAGTTAATTTATGATCGGGTGTTTCTTCTTTTTTATTCATAAATAAAGCAAGAGATGCAACTGCCGGAGCAAGTAATTTCACAGGCCATCTTAAGCACTGTATTGTTGACCAGACTTTTGATTCGTTGCAGTTTAGTGCACGTCCCATTTCGTGGAAACTTGATAAAGACAATTTGTTTTCAGGTAAAATTATCTTGTTTTCAAGTGTGCTGAAAAATGCTGCGTCTCCGTTTCTTACTTTTGTTAAATGATCAAAATTCTTTTCTGCAAAGTTTCTTATTTTGGGATTTTTTATTTTATCGGTTAATGTTTTAACGGGATTAAAATCTAATCCTTTAGAGTCTTTACCCACTCTTATAATTTCAGTTCCCATTTTGGGAAGAGAGGATTCTTTAAAAGCTTTTTCAAATGAATTTACGACAGTTGTATTTTCTTCCGCTGTTAAGTTAGATGATAATTTTTGCATCATACGGGTTGCGGGTTTTTTCAGCCCGAAAAGTGCAACAGCAGAAAGTACGGTATCGGGAACGCCGGCAATGTAACCGGAAATTGTGTTTTGTTTTCTGAATTCAAAGTTAGCGGCACGTTCAGCCTTTCTGATAGCCTTTCTTGATGCCATTTCAGGATCGTCTTTTATTATGTTAAAATTTCCGATACGTTCAATCATACAAACCTATATAACTTTGTATTAAATATAACGTTTGTAAAAAATATAATTGCTAAAAAAATAACAATTTTTTACAAATTCTTAACAAAGTTTTTCTGCTCTGAAACGGTCTCTATATATTTAACTGCATTAACAGATGCAATTGCTCCGTCAGCAACCGCCGTAACAACCTGTCTCAAAGGTGTATTTCTGACATCTCCTATTGCAAAAACCCCGTCAACAGAGGTTTGCATTAAATTGTTTGTTATTATAAAACCGTTAGCATCCTGTTCAACCTGACCGTTTATGTTTTCAACGTTAGGTGTAAAACCGATATAAGGGAAAATTCCGTCAACTTTGAGTTCTGAAATATTTCCTGTTTTATAATTTTCTATAATTAATTTTTTAACGGTGTCTTCGCCTAAAATTTCCTTAACTCCGCTATCCCAGATAAATTCAAGTTTTTTGTTTTCAAATGCTCTTTGTTGAACAATTTTATCGGCTCTCAATTCATTTCTTCTGTGGAT
Organism: bacterium; assembly: GCA_017433195.1. Lineage (GTDB taxonomy): Bacteria > Cyanobacteriota > Vampirovibrionia > Gastranaerophilales > Gastranaerophilaceae > RGIG2479. The sequence goes on along the minus strand of JAFRHR010000060.1, from coordinate 37,697 downwards.
AAGGTAAACTTTTTCCGCAAATCTTGTTAAATAGCATGCTTCTTCAACTGCGGCATTTCCGCCGCCTACAACAGCAACCACTTTGCCTGTATAAAAAGCTGCATCACATACTGCACAGTAACTTACCCCTCTGCCTCTGTATTCGTCTTCGCCTTTTACTCCGAGTTTTTTAGACTGTGCTCCGGTTGCAATTATTACGCTTTTTGCGTTGAATTTATATTCAAATGTTGTTATAACCTTTGGATTTGAAGTCAAATCAACAGATTGAATTTCCTGCATCGGATATTTTTCCACTCCGAATTTATCTGCGTGTTCTTCAAGTTTTTCCGCAAGTTCAAATCCCTGTATCAAAGGGAATGCAGGATAATTTTCTATTTCAAGATAGTTGGAAGGTTGACCTCCGAACATACTTATATCTATTATCGCAACGCTTACTGCACCTCTTGCCGCATACATTGCAGCAGAAAGTCCTGCAGGCCCTCCCCCTAAAATAACAACATCAAAATTCTTTTCTTCAATACTCATATCTCACCTGACAAAATTATAACTTTAAAAAAAAATCATGACAAATTTTATTTAAAAAAATTTGCCAAATTCAAAAAATTTATTATACTTTAGTGTATGAGTAAATTTTTAAAATTTCTGATAAGTTTGATGATTGTTACCGCCTTCTTGGGTGTAAACTCTGCGTATGCTCAAAAACCTTACGTTTTGGAGGCCGGGGTTTCAATTGATAAAGTGCCTAAAACTCTTTACGGCAGCTGGAAAGTTGAAGCAGGAATAATTGAAACAAGCAATTATCATACTTTTAAGCCGATAAGCACGTGTCTCTGGACCTTATCACGTGTTGGAAACGAGATAACTTTGAGCAATCCTTTTTCAAATGTTGATTCAACAGTCTCATTAAATACAACGGAAGGGAATTTAATTGCTTTTACGAGAGTGAGCAGATATGACAATAAAAGATTAACCGATATAGTTACCTTGCGTATGAACGGTGAAACTTTTACCGGAATAAATGATTTAATTCTTGAAACTTATTCCGTAATTGACGGACATTTACTCAAAAAAGAAACTGCAAAATACAAAATATCAGGCTATAAGCTTTCAGGCGAAGATATAAGAGATTGGAAATAATTAAAGTTTAAAATTTATCGGGGTTTGCTGAATTGGATAAAACGATTTCATAAAATTCGTTTTTGTCTATATTAACACCCATATTTTTAGTGTTAACAGTGAATTTCTTCTTTGCTTTTTTGTTTTTAAGATAACTTATTTTATTTTTTGAGTTCATAACAATAAAATTCTATGCCTAAAAATCACTTTAATCAAGGGCTTTGATTAAATTATGACAAAATTTCACATAATTATTTTTTTATAGTAAAATTTAGAAAGAATTGAGAGGAACGTATGGCAATATCATTAGAACATGTTCAGGGGTTAATAGCAGGAGACGGATGTTTGCCCGTAAAAATGGCTAAAGCGGCACAGGAAAACGGGTTTGAAGTTATAGCAATTTCTTTGTCGCCTGATAACTATAAAGAATTAAAGAAATACTGTTCAAAAGTCTATTCTTTTTGTCCTGGTGAAACTTTCAAAATAGAAAAAGCCTTAAAGGATGAAAATGTAAAACAAATTACTTTTTTGGGAAAAGTAAACAAAAGAGTTCTTTTAAAAAGACCGAAGTTTGATTCAAGAGCTATTGATTTTATTAAAAAAGCCGTAAGACTTAATGATGACAAAATTATGCTTATGATTATTGAAGAATTTAATAATCTGGGGATGGAAATTCTTGATCAGACTTTGTTTATAAAAAATCTGATGATTCCGTCAGGTGTTTTGGGCAAAGTTCAGCCGACTCAGGAGCAGTTGGATGATGTAAATTACGGATACTGGCTTGCAAAAGAAGTCGGAAAACTCGATATAGGTCAGTCTGTTGTAATCAAGGACAAAATGATTATGGCGGTTGAGGCAATTGAAGGTACTGACAAATGTATCACAAGAGGTTGTAAAATTGCCAAAAAAGGTGCGAGAATTGTCAAAGTTTCAAAACCAAAACAGGATAAGAGATTTGATATTCCAACAATTGGTTTGAAAACTCTTAAAACAATGATTAAATATAAAGCAGATTTAATTGCTTTAGAAGCCAATGAAACTATTATTATAAACCAGGAAGAAGTCGTAAAATATGCCGATAAACACGGTGTTGTAATTATGGCTGTTTAATGAGGGCTTATGAAAAAAGTTTTTATAATTACAGGCGAATATTCAGGTGATATCCACGCAAGTAATGTAGTTAAGCATTTGAAAGAGTTAAACCCCGATGTTGAAATCGAGGGTATCGGCGGTCAGAATTTAAAAAATACAGGGGTAAAACTTTTCTCTGACCATTCCAAAATGAGTGCTGTTGGTTTGTCTCCCGCAATTATCTTTAACCACATTATGCTGGGAAAAAGACTTGTTGATTATATAACAAATGTATTTAAACCCGATTTGGTTATTATGGTCGATTACGGGGTGTTTAATCTGAATGTTTCCAAAATTTTAAAGAAAAAAGGGATAAAATTGTATTTTTATATTCCTCCGCAATTGTGGGCAAGCCGCAAGTGGAGAATTAAAACTATAAAGAAAAATATTGATAAGGTCTTATGCATTTTTCCGTTTGAAGAAAAAATGTATAAAGAATACGGAATAGAAACGCACTACTGCGGACACCCGCTTATTTCTCAGTTGCCCGATAAGGCAAACAAAGAAGAATTTTTTGCAAAGCACGGACTTGATGTAAATAAAAAACTTATATCAATTTTTCCGGGTTCAAGGGTTTTTGAACTCAAAAATCTTATGAAGGTATTTTTGAAATCGGCTGCAATATTAAAGAAAAAACATCCTGATTTGCAGTTTTGTATTTCTCATGCTCCAAATCTCAGCGATGATGTTTATTCAAAATATCTGAAAGATTCCCCGTTTACTGTTATAAAAGGTGAAAATCAGGCACTTTTAAGTGTTTCTGATGCTCTGATTTTGGCATCGGGGACAGTTGCACTTGAAGCCGCACTTTATCAGACCCCTATGATTATTGCATATAAAGGTCCATGGCTTTTTTATCTGATATATTTGTGTGTAAGATGTATTAAAAAAGTATCTTTGCCGAATATAATAACAGGAAAAGATATCGTGCCGGAATTAATTCAGCACAGGCTGAACGCAGAGTCTGTTTCTTATGAGATAGAAAAACTACTCTATGATAAAGAATTAAGAGAAAAACATATTTCCGAATTAAAAGAGGTAAGAACTTTGCTTTCGGATAAAAATTCGAGTTTAGAAGTTGCTCAGATTATAAATGAAGCCTTGAAATAAAAATCAGTTATATAAAAAGCGGGTTTTCAATTTTGAAAACCCGCTTTTTTGTTATTCTAATCAAGTGTTACTTTGCAGAAGCGTAAACACTTACTTTCTTTCTGTCACGTCTGAATGATTCAAACTTAACTTCTCCGTCGATAAGAGCAAATAATGTATCATCAGAGCCGATACCTACGTTTTCACCCGGATGAACTTTTGTTCCTCTTTGACGAACGATTATATTTCCTGCTTTAACGGATTCTCCGCCGAACTTCTTAACACCCAAGCGCTTCGCTTCGGAGTCTCTGCCGTTACGGGTTGATCCCATACCTTTCTTATGTGCCATTTCCTTATTCTCCTTTAGTTATATCGTATCTTATGCTTCGGTAGTTTCAGCAGCTTCAGCTGATTTTGATTTTGCTGCAGTTGTTCTGATTTTGTTAATCATAACTCTTGAAAATTCCTGTCTGTGACCGAATTTTCTTCTGTAACCTTTTTTAGGTCTTTGTTTGAAAACTATGATTTTCTTTGACTTACCGTTGCTCATAATAGTGCCTTCAGCACTGGCATTTTTAACGTAGGGTTGTCCTACTTTTGATTTTTTGCCGTTTACTAACATAACTACTTTGTCAAAAACGACTTTAGAATCTTTTTCACCTTCAAGCAATTCAACATCAACGTAACGACCTTCTTCGACTTGATATTGTTTGCCACCTGTTTCGACTATAGCGTACATCTTTTTATCCTTTCTTTTGAGGAATCGTAACCTTAACGGTTTTAAAACGATCAACCTATCTACAATATATATTATTGTCGGCTAAAACCTGAGTGTCAAGTGGGGTAAATGGGGGGGATAGGTTAGATGTTTTTTTTTAATAATTACAGTAAAGTTTGCTCATTTTACTTTTGAGTTTGTCGGTAGTAGTATAAAATTACGAGGTATAAATATGCAAAGAGAATTTTTGTATTCAAAAATACACAGAGCCACTGTTACCGATGCAAATTTAAACTATGTCGGCTCTATTACCATAGATGAGGGAATACTTGAAAAAGCCAAAATTCTTGAATGGCAGAAGGTTGAAATTCTTGATATAAATAACGGGGAACGTTTCCAGACATACGTTATAAAAGGCGAAAGAGGTTCAAAATGCTTCTGCTTAAACGGTGCAGCAGCAAGAAAAGTTCAGGTCGGGGATAAAGTTATCATTGTTTCTTATGCAAGTTTCAGTGATGATGAATTAAAGGATTACAAGCCCAATATTGTACTTTTGGACGACAACAACGAAATTATTAATAAATAACAAAACATACTAAAAGAAAAACTTTAAATCTACGTTATAAAATTCAGCAAGTTTATACAGTGTTTTTATATTTATTGGAAATTTGCCGTTTTCTAAATTGGATAAATGGTCTCGGGAAATTTTTACTTCTGCGGCAACATATTCTTGCGATAAGTTTTGTTCTTGTCGTAATTGTTTTAATCTTCTCCCTATCTCATTTTGTACCTTTTTAATGCCCATGTTAAAAATTGTAGGATATAATCCACAATTTATCAGTCGAATACATTCTACAATATATGGGTAAAATACTTGTTGTACATGTGTTTACATGTTTTTATATTTTTTGTATAATAATTATTGTTAATTAAAAGGAGTTTATAAATATGTCAGAAGAAACAAAATCATGCCCATACTGTGGAAGTACAATTCCTATAAATGTAAAAAAATGCAAATATTGCGGAGAATGGCTCGTTATACAAGATAAAGATAAGCCAAAAAGTAGTTTACATATTGGAGGTTTTATTGAAGCGATTATTTGCATAATAGTTATTATATGTATGTTCACTATTGGTTATAACGATGGAGCAATGTTAGTAATACTATACATATATTTATCATTGCATCTTTATTTGTTGCCATCCTTAATTGCTGATAGAAAAAGAACGCAATATACCGCTGCAATATTTGCGATTAATCTATTATTAGGGTGGACTGTTGTTGCTTGGGTAGGTAGTTTAGTATGGGCGCTAACATTGCCTAATTTGAGTAAAAATGAAGAGAATGAAAATCGTAGTATTGGTAATGTCCTATCTATTGCGCAAACATTATTAAAGAATAGTAGGATGCAAGAAAATTCTAATTCTACAATAAATGAGAGTAGCATGAATAATGATATCCCAGATAATATAAAACAATGGAACTGGGGTGCCTTTTGGCTTTCATGGATTTGGGGAATAGGAAACAAAAGTTTTAAAACATTGTGGGCATTAATTCCGTATTTTGGCTTTATATGGATGTTTGTATGTGGAGCAAAAGGAAATGAATGGGCTTGGAAGAATAAGGAATGGGCAACAGTTGAAGAATTTAATAAAACACAAAAAAAGTGGGCAATTGTAGGAAACTGTATAGCAATTTCTATAATTATAGTTGTTTTATTAATGCTAATATTATTCGTATCAACGCAACAAGAAATAAAGACTCCATTAAGCAATAATACAATTACAATACAAGAGCCCATTGCCGAAGAAAATAGCGATTTTGTTGATATGAGCGAAGAAGATTACAAACGCTTTGTAAAAGAAAATCAAGCTAAAGAATCAACTTCAAAGTCTGTACAAGCTGTAACTCAACCTAAAAAACAACTTGTTATGCCTAAAAATTGTGTTGTTGTACAACAAGTAAAACCAACTCAAACACAACAGCATAATCAAGAAATTGACGATTTTATGAATTAAAAAAGGAGTATAGTTATGAAAAAATTTTTATTAGTTGTATTATTTTCGATTATTATGTTACCGGCATTTTCAGATGCGGTTTGGCAGGAAATTCAAAGTAAAGACAGGTCATTATATATAGACACGTCTTCTATAACAAATCAAGATTCTCAGTATTTATACTGGATAAAAACTAATACTGTAAATGGTTATAAAAAAATGTTGATGAAATCTGATTGTTCCAATAACACAACAGGGGTTCAAAAAATAATAGTATACGATAACAATGACAAAGTGATTAAGTCTGAAAATGTAAAACAAGAATTATCGTATGTCGTTCCTGATTCAGATGCTCAAGCGGCATATAACTATGTTTGTAATATATATAAAACAAAACAGTCAGTAGATATTAAAAAGCAAAATGCAGTAACACCAAACAAAATTTTTAGAATGATTAATTCTGTAAATAATGCAGGATATGAAGTTCAGTCTATTAAAAATAATACTTTAAATGTGATAAAAGGGTTTTAAGATTTATCTTGAGCTTTTGAATACAAAATAAACTTTAAAGTAGTTTGAGTAAACTTTTTCGGTTTTGTTTGGAAAAAGTGGAATTTATACATGTCAATCTGTTTACTCCCTATTACCCTTGTGAGTAACTTGCAACTTTTGATTATTCAAGTTATCCTTATTACAAATAAGGAGATCTTATGACGACAGCAATTGATACTATCGGGGAAATTACACAGGCACTTAAAGACTTGTATGAATATGTTTTAAATACAGAAAATCTAAAATCCGATTTTGACGAGTATTTAGCAACCATAGGAGCAAAAGACGTTCCGCTGAACAGAATGGAAAGTGTTTTTATTCCTTACGCTTTTGAGCGTTATATAGACGAATATAAAAAAACGATTGTGGAATTGTTTAACGATGAAAAAAATAATACGATTTCAAATGAATTTTTGAATGCACAGTATTCTATATATAAGGTAAAACGTCTTATGAAAGACGGATTTGAACTCTATAACTTGGTAAATGAAAAGACTTACCGTGTAAAAACTCTTATGAAAATGACTTCTTTAAGAGGAATTGGTATAGGACAGTATATTGTTGCAAGATTTTTTAAGCATTTTGACGAATACTATCTTATAGAAATTACAAACGTTTTATCCTCAACTCAGGAAAAAGATGCGGTAAGATATGCGATAATGAAGGCCGTTCAAAATCCGAGACTCGTTTATGCGGATAATCCGGAAAAAGAGCAGACCATACAAGACGATATAAAAACGATGTATAAGAAATTTGTTAATGTGTTCGGAACTGATACGATAATGACGACAAATGAGTATGCAGACGATATTATAGGCGAATTTAACAGTCTGACTGATGAAGAAAAAGTCGATATTTCGGATAAAATTGCAACTCCTGAAACTTATGAATTTTTCAAAATTAAGGAACTAAATAATGATTATAATAACTTCCTTGAAAATTCTATGAAAGGCTTTTCATCACACGATGAACGTTATGATGTCGGTATAATTTTTGACGAAGATTACGGGCTTTATGCAATTCCGTTCTATCAGACATTCTGCAAAATTTTTGAGGACAAAAATATTGTCAAAAACGCAAAAGAATGTATCGAATACTTCTTAAACAGCGCCTCAATATCCGATAAAATACTTGAAAGAGTATCTTATAAGTATTCAAATTTTGTCGATGTTATAAACGAAGTTCTGGGTACAAACTACACAATGGAAAGCCTTTTAAATGAGTACAAAAGCGATTATCTCAAATATAAAATTTATTCTCCTACATCGGTTCTTTTCTGTGCCGATGTGTTTGAAAAATCGTTGAGTGATGCGTTGTTTGAAACAGAGGAAAATGAATAAAATATGTTAAATATAAAAGGCGGGATTTTGATTTTCAAAATCCCGCCTTTTGTTTATCTTTTATATTATTTATTCTTTTTCAGATTCGTTATCCTTTTTTGATTTCTTGGGTTCTTCATTTACCCCTTCATTTACCCCTTCATTTACCCCTTCTTCTTTTGTTTCCTCAGAAGTTTCTTCTTCTTGTTTTACCTCTTCTCCTTCTTCGGCTTCTGATTCTTCGGAATTTTCTTCTTCTATATCTTCAGAAGATTCTTCTTCGTTTTCTTCAGAATTTTCGTCTGTTTCTTCTTTTACCCCTTCTTCGTCATCTTCGTCTTCGTCATCAGCCAAAGCAACATTTTTTAGTGCTTCGTCTTCCTGAATTGCTTTTTGAATTTCTTCTTCTGTCTTTGCTCTTACAACAGGGATAGAAAGCATTAATGCCATCTGATCACCCTCTTGTTCAAAGTTCAGTTCAAGTAATTCTTTATCGAGTTCAACATATTTGGATAAAAGGTTTATGAGTTCTCCTCTCATACGTTCCAAAACTGCAGGAGTTAAGTTTGTTCTGTCCTGCATAAGAACGAGTTTAAGTCTGTTTCTTGCAACTTCTTTTGTCTGTTCCCCTATTTCTTCCGTAGATTTGAAAAAACTTACTACTCTTGAATATAAATTGGCAAATAAATCTCTCATAGATTACACCTTGCCTTTCAGTTTTGCAAAAATATCTTTTATTTTTGCAATAATCGGATTTTCCTGTTTATCCAATTCAAGGAACGGAACGTCTTCGCCCATAATTCTCTGAGCAACGTTTCTGTATGCCTGACCTGCAAGTGATTTTTCAACGTTTACGATAGGCTCCCCTTTGTTTGTTGAGGTTATGATGCCTGTATCTTCAGGAATAATACCTATAAGTTTGCAGGAAAGAATTTCTACAACATCTTCAACGCTCATCATATCATTTTCTTTGATGAGGTTTGGACGAACTCTGTTTAAAAGAAGTTTGTAACTTTCGATTTCTTCTTTTGCTTCAAGTAAACCGATAATTCTGTCCGCATCTCTTACAGCTGACATTTCAGGTGTTGTAACAACTATTGCTTCGGTTGCACCTGCAACTGCATTTTGGAATCCCTGTTCAATACCGGCCGGACAATCAAGAAGAATAAAGTCATATTTTTTCTTTAATTCTTCGCAAATTTCTTTTAACTGATCTTGTGTAACAGCAGATTTATCTCTTGTCTGTGCTGCCGCTAACAATGCAAGGTTCGGGTTTTTCTTGTCTTTTACAAGAGCCTGTTTAAGTTTGCATCTTTCTTCAACAACGTCAACAATTGTGTAAACGATTCTGTTTTCAAGTCCTAATAATAAATCAAGGTTACGAAGTCCTATATCAGTATCTATTAAAACGACCTTGTTTCCGGCTTTTGCCAAAGCGGTTCCGATATTTGCACTTGTTGTGGTTTTACCTACTCCGCCTTTTCCGGAAGTAATAACTATAACACGACCGGTCATTAATCCCTCCTTATTGTTTTATAAATAATTATCTGTTTGTTATCAATTCTTGCTTCTTCCGGTGTAAATTCGGAAGTTTTCTGAACGAACGGGACGTTTATTGTATCGTTACGTCTTGCATATAAACCTGCAATTCTTATCTGAATTGCGTTGAATTTTAAAGCTCTTATTTTAGCGTTTGTGTTTCCGTTAGCGCCTGCGTGAACAATTCCGCCCAAAACACCCCAAACTGTGATGTCACCGTTTGCAATTATTTCTGAACCTGGGTGAGCATCACCGATTATTATTACGTTTCCGTTGTAGTTAAGAGTTTGTCCGGAACGTAAAGTCTGTGTCATGTAAAGTGTCGGCATTTTGTCTGTTGAATCACTCTTTTCTTCGATTTCGTCTTCAATAACGTCTTGTGTATCCAAAGGAACGTATTTCATACTTGCTTCATCGATTAAACCTTCTTTTTTTGCAAGGTTTTGAAAACTTGATTCTGTCATCGGGATTATTTCGGAGATTTCCTCTAATTGTCCCGTTACTTCATTTTCGATAACAGTATTTGGTTGTAATTGATTTTCTTCGAGAAAATCTGTTTTAATTTGTTCCTGAGTTTCAGTCACTTCTGCTTTTGGTTCTTCTTTAATTATTTTTGCAGGAGCCGTAAATTCAGAGGTTTCTAAATTTAAAGATTCTGCTGATAATTTAGTAACGTTTGAAGAAGTAACAACCGATTGAATTGTTGACTCCATAGACTCAATTAATGCCTTAATGCTTAATAACTGAGACTGTTTTAAATCGATATTTCCGAGTTTTAAACAAACGGCTTTATTTTTGATTTCAGGCAATTCAAGAATTGAACCCAATTCCGAAACTAATTGTTCAGATGTGACGGTATTGCTCAAATCAATAATAAAACCCTTTTCTTCCAATACACTATTCCCCATATCATATCCTCATAAATAAATAACATGAAAAGAATATCCGAAACATGAAAATAATTCAAGAAAAGTGTTATCCGGCGGTTTATAAATTGTAAGGTTTTGAAAAATTTTTTAGAGTCATGTTTCAAAAATTTAAATTTTACTTGCATATTGATATTTAGCAATATAGAATGTCTTATAGTCGATGTAATTAGCAGATCAAGTTTGGAATCTTGACAGAAAGAAGGTTAAAATGAAAAAAGACATACATCCGGATTACAAGAAAACAACTATTAAATGTGTATGCGGAAACGAAATAGAAACAGGTTCTGTTTGTGATAACATTACCGTTGAAATTTGCAGCAAATGCCACCCGTTCTATACAGGTCAGCAGAAAATCCTTGACTCTGAAGGTAGAGTTGAAAGATTTAACAAAAGATACGGTACAAAGAAGTAAGATAAATTTTGTATCACATAAAAAAGAGGGTATTCAAAATTTTTTGAATACCCTTTTTGTTCCTTTATTCATATTACAGTTTGTTATTTGTTATCATCGTCTGAGAGATATTTATAGTTCATCAGACTCCCTTCATACTTCTCGGCACTATCACCGTAAAACATGGACATATGGTTTATCATCCTGTTTCTGTCTTCAATTTTTTGATTTTCCAAAGCAGAGGTTACACCGTAACTTTGGATTTCCTGATTAGTAACTTTTCCGTCATGGTTTGCATCAATTTCATCAAAATGATTAAGTACGGTTTCAAGCAATGATCCCGACATTCCAGATGCGGAACCTAACATTGTCATTTGTTCACGAGTCATTCCCTGCTGAGAAATGTTTGTCATAAAGTTCTGAATTTCATCTGCGGAAATTTTTCCGTCTTTATTTTTATCAAACGAATTGAAATTCGTTGATAAATATGACGAAAATGCGGCAGTGTTACCGTTTGCAAGTATTGACTGATTTGTAAACGATTTATTGATATTTTCAAGAGTTACGCCGTCTGTATATTGATTTGAAAGAACACTGTAGGAACTTGTCAGCCCTGCATTTACCGCGGTAAACAGCGAACTTCCGTTTAAATATTTTGCCATTATAATCTCCTTATATTTGTCGTCTATGGTTATTTTAATAATATTTTTTTTAAAATCAACCATACAAATAATGTAATATTTTTTAATGTTAAAAAGCCTTTATTTTTAATTGTTAAGGATAATATTTACCTCACCCCAACCCTCTCCTGTAAGGAGAGGGTGTGTTCCTTCCCCTTGAGGGGAAGGTTAGGATGAGGTGCAATTATGATTTCTTAGATTTGTTACTTTTTCACCCAAAAAACGGATTGAGTTTTTTTGAAAAAGCCTTTATAATAGGAACTATGAATAAATTCAGACTGCGCAAACACTTAATGGAAAAAGAATTACAGGTAAAGAAACTGAAGCTTCACGCCGATAAAACTGAAGCATGCGGTGATTTGTATAATAAAGCGGTACTTGAAAAGGCTATCTTGAAAAAAGAATACGAAGAAGCAAACAAGAACCCGATAATCGAAACGATTAAGAATCTTATCCCCAAAAAAGAAAAACTAATCTGCGATTATTTCAAGAGTTAGGGTAAATAAAGGTCTACCTATTTCCCAATGCAGAAATTATCAAAAATATTGTTCAGAATTTCATCCGTTATGACTTCGCCCGAAAGTTCGTCAAGTGCCAAAAGTGCTGCTTTTATATCTATTGAAATCAAATCCTGTAATTCTTCGTTTTTAATTCCCTCTAATGCCTGAGAAAGCGATTCTTTTGCTTTCGTCAGACAGTCCTGCTGTCTTAAATTCGTTGCATAATCGATATTTTCGGTTGTAAGTTCGGATATACATTCTTTGATTTTTTCTTTTAATTCTTCAAGTCCTTCGCCCGTCAATGCCGAAATATAAAGCTTATCACATTCTCTTTTGTCCGTTAAATCACATTTATTAGCTGCAATTATCGTCTTTTTACCCTTAGTAAGGTCTAAAACATAAGAATTGACTTCGTCAGACAATCCCTCTCTTGCATCATAGACAAACAAAACGACAGAGGCTTCTTCTAATGCCTGTTTTGAATACTCAATTCCTATTGCCTCAACCTTTGAAATATCTTCAGCATTTCTGAACCCAGCAGTATCAATTAGGGTAACGGGTGCACCCAAATCAAGTGTTTCTCTCAGGGTATCTCTTGTTGTTCCCTCAATATCCGTAACGATAGCTCTTTCTACGTTTAAAAGTGCATTAAAAAGTGAGGATTTTCCGACATTTGATTTTCCTATGACCGCAACGGAAACCCCGTTTCGCATTATGTTTGAGGCGTTTGCCTCTTTTAAAATTTTATCAATATCAGAAATTATTTTTTCCGTATTTTCTTTTAAATAATCGTATTCTGGCTCTGCTACATCTTCCGGAAAATCAATTCCAGCAACAATTCTCGATAAAAGTTCGACAAGATTTTCTCTCATTTCCGATATTTTTTTTGCGAGGTGCCCCGAAAGATTTTGAGCCGATACAACGGCAAATTTGCTTGTTTTTGAGTGAATTAAATCGGCAACGGCTTCCGCCTGAGATAAATCCATTTTCTTATTTAAGAAAGCGCGTTTGGTAAATTCCCCTTTTTCTGCCATTCTTGCACCGTTTTTCAAAACGAGTTTTAAAACGTTATTTACTACATTTATTCCGCCGTGGCACTGAATTTCTGCAACATCTTCGCCTGTATAACTGTTCGGGTTTTCAAATTCAAGAATAATAACTTCGTCAATTTTAGTATCTCCGTCAACGAGCCAGCCATGGCTTATCCCGTTTTTAGAGATTTTACCCCTGAAAATTTTCTCAATTATTTTAAAACTGTCTGAGCCTGACAGTCTTATAACTCCTATTCCGCCTGTGCCGAAAGGAGTTGAAATTGCTGCAATTGTATCAAATTCCTGCATTAAATTCATAAATAAAATATATCATAAAAAAGAGATAACTATAAGAATATAAATAGAACTACAAATGTCACCCTGAATTTATTTCAGGGTCTATTTGACTATAAGTAAAAAGATATAATTTCTATTTTGTAATGTTGATAAGATGCTGAAACTGTCTTAGATTTACTCCACGCTCGGTTTTGTCGTTGCTATTTATCACTGCAGCAACTTTCAAACCTCGCTATCCGGCATAAATGCCGTACGTAAATCCGCAAGTTCAGCATGACAGTTTTTGTTCTGTTTACCATAAATACTGTTGTTAAAAATAAACAGATAACCGGAACTGATTATCTGTTTATTCTTTTATTTGGTAGTATTAATTAGCTTTCAACGTATTCTCTTAAACGTTTGCTGCGGTTTGGATGTCTTAATTTTCTTAAAGCCTTTGCTTCGATTTGTCTGATTCTTTCTCTTGTTACACCGAACAACTGTCCGACTTCTTCAAGAGTTCTCTGACGACCGTCATCCATACCGAAACGTAATCTTAATACGTCACGTTCTCTCGGGGATAATGTACATAAAACCTCTGCTAAATCTTCTCTTAAAAGTTCAGAGGCAACTGTTTTAATTGGGGCATCTGCTTCTTTGTCTTCAATAAAATCACCAAGTCTTGAATCTTCTTCTTTTCCGATAGGAGTTTCTAAAGATAGAGGTTCTTGTGCGATTTTTACAATTTCACGAAGTTTTGAAATAGAGAAGCCCATTGCTTCAGCTAATTCTTCTTCTGTTGGTTTTCTTGAAAATTCCTGAGCGAGTTTTCTTGTTACTTTTTTGAGTTTGTTGATAGTTTCAACCATGTGAACAGGAATTCTTATTGTTCTTGCCTGATCAGCAATTGCTCTTGTAATAGCTTGTCTGATCCACCATGTAGCATAAGTTGAGAATTTAAAACCTCTTTCGTGGTCAAATTTTTCTGCTGCTCTGATTAAACCTAAGTTACCTTCCTGGATTAAGTCTAAGAACAACATACCTCTGCCGACATATTTCTTTGCGATACTTACAACTAATCTTAAGTTAGCCTGAACAAGTTTTCTCTTTGCTCTTGCACCGGGGTCTCCGCCTTCAATAATCTTTCTTGCAAGTTCAATTTCTTCGCTGGTGGATAACAATTTAATTCTTCCGATTTCTCTTAAATAGAGTCTTACCGGATCTTCCATAGCCATATTTTTTGGTAAATCTATATTTGTTAAATCCTCGTCATCAGCTTCCATATCGACCATAGAATCGTTCATGAACATTATATCCTCAGGTTTTCCGTCAATTTTTGATGAGGTAATAATGTCTTCGATATTGTCTGTGCCGATATCGTCATTTATATAACTATCATTTTCATCATCTTCGTCTTTTTCAAAATCAAGAATGTCCATTTCTTCGTCTTCGATGCTGACAATAGATGATTTATGGTTTCTTTTCTCTGTCATATTATCTCCAGTCTTTTATCTTTTCCTTTAGCCGTATTTGTGCTTTTAGGGCTTCTGTATCTTCGTCATTGACGCTTTTGTATTCTTTTTTAAGTTCCGCAATTTCGTTATCAATTTTTAACCTTCTAAGTTTAGTTACCATTTCTTTTATTGCTAACTTAATTTCTTCTACTGACAAACCGTTAAACGCTTCTGACATGTAAATCAGATCTGTTATTAATTGGCTTATTTTCTCGTCTGTTATGAAATTTGTATATAATTTTTCTGTTAATTCCCTAACATTATTTACTGTTTGAATCAGTTTGTCAATTGTACTTTTTACAATTATTAACGTTTCGTCTGTAAATAAGTCACTGCTTATCATTTGGAGTATTTCGTCATTTTGTAAATAGTTTTCATTAGTAAAATAAATGCTCAATAAATTTTTTTGCGTTTTTTCTGCTAATTGTAAAGATTTTGTTACATTTTTTATGTTTATTTTTGGAACGTTTAAGTCGAAATTGCTGATTTTACGCACCTCTTGGAGAAGTACATCATAATCGATATTAAGTGTACTTGCTACCTTTTTTGTATATTCTGACTGAATTATAGGGTTATTTATTTCAGAAAGCACTTCTATTGCCTTTTCTGCAATTTGTGATTTCTCCTGAGGTGTTTCAGCCTTTTCTTTCAGTATCAGATTTATTTCAAAGTCTATCAATAACGGTGCTTTTTGTATATATTGTCTGAATTTATCCGCTCCGTTTGCTCTGATGTATTCATCGGGATCTTTGCCTTCCGGCGGTGAAATAACTCTGATTTCGCACGAGTAGGTGTTGTTTGAGGACATGTTTGAGTAACTGTCGTCAAACTGTTTTATTGCCCCTACTGTTGAAAATACTTCTCTGATTATGTTTCCGCTTCTTTTTGTTGCGGTTACACCTGCATTATCCGTATCAAATGATAAGAAAATCTTTCTTGATTTTGTATATCTTGAAATGAGTTTTACATGTTCGGGTGTAAGTGCAGTTCCGCAGGATGCTACGCAGTTTTCGATGCCGTGCGCCTGTGTGGATATTACGTCAAAATATCCTTCCATAATTATTGCGCTGTCTTCCGTTTTAATTGCATCTTTTGCGGTGTAAAGCCCGTAAAGAATTTTGCTTTTGTTGTAAATGAGTGAATCTGCCGAGTTTAAATATTTCGGAACCTGTCCCTCATCAACCGCTCTTGCCCCAAATGCGACATATTTTCCGTCTTCGTTTTGAATAGGAATAATTATTCTGTTTCTGAAACGGTCGATATAATCACCTTTGTTGCCTTTTATGATAAGTCCCGCTTTTTCAAGTACATCGACGGAATAATCTTTTTTAAGTTGGTCGTAAAGTGCTGTGTATTCGTTTTCTGCCCAGCCTATTGAGAATTTTTTTATAATTTCTTTTGTTATTCCTCTTTTTTCAAGAATTTTTTGCGCTTTTTCGCTTTCTTTTCCGTCGTAGAGCCGTTTCATGTAAAATTTTGCCGCATCTTCACAAGACTTCATCATTTCTTCTTTAAGTGCTTTTGCCTCGGAACCTGCGCTTCTTGACTGTAATTGCGGCATTTCTATTCCGAATTTTTCGGCAAGCTCGGTTACAACTTCCATAAATTCCTTGTTTTGGGTTTTCATAATGAATTTGAGTGCATCACCGCCTGCTCCGCAGGAGAAGCATTTATAAATTCCTTTTTGCGGATTTACGGATAAAGACGGATTTTTATCGTTGTGGAAGGGGCATAATCCCCAGAAGTTTGCGCCGGATTTTTTAAGCACAACAACTTTGGATACAACCTCCACTATATCCAATCTGTCTTTAATTTGCGATACAACATCTTCCAAACTGTTAGGCATATATTGTATTTTAACATCAAAAACTTATTCTTCAATCCACGAAAAAATGTATTTTTAGGGATTTGAATTTTAAAATTATTTTGAGTTTATCAGTTTTTCGTATTCTTTCTTGAGGTAATTATTGTCGGGAATGGTTGAAATAAACTCATTATCCGTTTTTCCGTGCATAAATTTATCGGTATCTATGTTTAAATTTTTTGCAGCAGTTTTGAATGCGCCCAATTTACCGCCGAGTTTGTAGGCTTCGATTAAAAAGTCAGTTAGTGAGGAGTCTCCGTTAGAAAGCACTGTCTGGTAATAATCCCATTTTGCACTTGAAAATTTTGCGCCGACTCCGAGTTTATGGAACTCTTTTTTTAGGTAATCTTCTTTTTTCTTTATGCTTTCAGTATCCTCTCTTTTGCAATACTGGAACGGGGTATGCGGTTTTGGGACGAATGTTGAAAAAGAAAAAGTTATGCCAAAGCCTTTATTTTCGTTTTTAAGGTCTTTTGCAAGCCTTATAAATTCTCTTATATCGTCATCGGTTTCAGTCGGAAGTCCTATTATTGCATATATTTTTATCCCTTTAAGTCCGTTTTCTCTTGCCGTTTTTACCGCATTTCTGATTTGTTCTTCCGTCAGATTTTTATTTATAACTTTTCTCAAACGTTCACTGCCTGCTTCAATTGCGATAGTAATGTGTTTTTGTCCCGCTTTTACAAGGGTTTTTATGACTTCGGGTGTAATTGCATCGGCTCTAATTGAGGAAATTCCTAATTCAATATGTCTGCCGTTATCGATTAAGTTATCAATGTATCCCAAAATATCGTAAAATTTTGGGTGAGAACTGACTAATGCGCCTAAAAATGCGATTTTGTCGGTGTGTTTTAAACCTAAATTAATTTTGTCTATGATGTCGTCATAGTCTGCAAAACGAACAGGCATGTTGAGGTATGAGGCAATACAAAAACCGCATCTGTTGCTGCACCCTCTTGAAACCTCTATGATAAAGGTTTTCGGGAAGAAACTGTTTTCGCTTAAAATCGGGGTATGAACGGTTTCCTTTATGTTACAACAAACTTTTTTGACTTTGTTTTTAAGTGTCGGAACGTAAATTCCCTCAACCTCGGAAAGTTTTTTTAAAATTTCTTCTTTTGCTTTTTTCTCGATTTTTGCACGCTTACATATATCAATAACGATTTTGTTTAATTCGTCACCGTCGCCCATAAGAATAAAGTCAAAAAAATCTTCGTATGGACTTGCGTTTGCTGTTAAAACAGGTCCGCCCCCGAAAATTAAAGTGTTTTCGAACTGAGTATTTTCTCTGTCTTTTGATTTAAAAGGAATTTTGTACTTATCAAGGATTTCAAGCATCCCTAAAAAATCAAAATCGAAAGAAAAAGAAACGCCTATTGCGTCAACTTTTGCGGGATTTATTTTAATTTCCTTTGTGTCTGTGCAAATTCTTTCAGTATTTATGTTCTCGGCTTCGTCTATCAGTTTGTAAAGCCATAAATAACCCAGAGACGACATTGCAAAAGAGGTAACATTAGGAAACATCATCCACAAATTATAGTCTGCGTCTTTATTAACTTTTTGTTCGTACAAAAATATTTCGTTCATTGATTTAAGTTTTACAACAAAAACACGTTCTTAACAAATTGTTTGTATTGATTGAATATTTTCTTTGACATGGTATTCTTTTCTTATCACCAGTAAGTAAAAGGAGTTCAAAATGTTAGAATGTTTAACTGCAGAAGGTCACAAGACAAAGGCAATACAAAAGGCTTTAAATGTTTTGGGTAAAGAAAATTTAGTTTTAATATCACACGGCGGAAGTTTTCCCGCTATTGAAAATGAAGATACAGGCTTTGGAACATACAATTCTGATGCGGCAAAGAAATTAATCGATTCTATATCGGGTATTTTCAGTGCAATTCAGCTCGGGCCTGCAGGGAAGACAAAATCTTCCGATTCTTCCCCTTATACAAGTACAATTTTCTCGGGTAACCCGTTATTCATTGATTTAAAACAGTTAACAACTGACAAATGGCATAAGATATTGTCTGAAGAAACATTCAATGAAATAGTTAACAACAACCCAAACAAAAACACGGGAAGAACTTGTTACAGTTACATCTATAACAGACAGTTAGGAGCTTTAAAAGAAGCCTGGAACAATTTCAAAGCATTGAACGACAAACATCTTAATAATGACTTTGAAAAATACAAAGCAAAAAATGATTTCTGGCTTTCAAATGACGCTTTATATGAAGCATTATCAATTGAACACGGTAATGACTACTGGCCGTTATGGAAATCAGAACAAGATAAAAATTTATTAAATCCGCAGTCAATTGAAGAAAAAATAGAATACTCAAAGAGAATTTCAGAAATCGAATGTAAATACAGTGACGATATAGAATTTTATAAGTTCTGTCAGTTTGTTCTTTATCTTCAGAACGAAGAGACAAAGAAATATGCCGCTAAAAAAGGTATAAAGATGATTGCAGACCGTCAGGTTGCTTTCTCTGACAGAGATATCTGGGCTTATCAGTCATTATTCTTAGACGGATGGTATTTGGGATGTCCTCCTGATTACTTCTCAGAAGATGGACAGGCATGGGGTTTCCCTGTTATGGATCCTGAAAAGATGTTCACAAAAGAAGGTGAACTCGGGGAAGCAGGTATCTTGATGAAAGAACTTTATAAGAAGATGTTTCAGGAAAACCCGGGCGGTGTAAGAATTGACCACATTGTAGGTTTAATTGATCCGTGGGTTTACAAGAAAGGTTTAACTCCGAAACCTGAAGACGGTGCAGGAAGATTATATTCTTCTCCGGAACACCCGATCTTATCAAAATATGCAATAGCAAAAGAATCTGATTTGGATTTGACTCTTGAATCTGATAAAGAAAAAAGAGTTAAAACTTTATCCGAAGAACAGATTAAACTTTACGGCAGATTGATAGAAAAAATTGTTATAGGTGCAGCAAAAGAATGCGGTCTTAATAAAGATGCAATTGTTTGTGAGGACTTGGGAACATTAACAAATCCTGTTGCCGCAGTTATTAAAAAATACAAATTATTGGGTATGAGATTAACTCAGTTTGTAGTTCCTGATGATGAGGAACACCCATATCGCTGCTGCAACATTGACGAAAACTGCTGGGCAATGGTAGGAACTCACGATAATGAACCTATTTCAATGTGGGCTGATAAGACGATTAATTCTCACGAAGGTTATCTGAATGCAAAGAATTTGGTTGAAGATTTATTTGCAGAAGCAGAAAACAAAGATGATTTGATTTGTAAATTAAATACGGATGCAAACTTTCTTGCTTATACAAAATTAGTTGAATTATTCGCATCAAAAGCAAAGAATATTCAGATTTTCTTTACGGATTATATGAACATCAAAGATGTTTATAACAAACCGGGTACTTCAGGCGACCAAAACTGGTCTTTAAGAATACCTAACAACTTTGAAAATCTGAACAAAATTGATTTGGCAGCGATATTAAAAGATGCTATAATAGCAAGAGGTTCATCTTTTAGTAAAAAATACAGTTCACTTATTAAAGATTTAGGTTAATGAAGAAAAGTAAATTTATAGTTTTCTTACTGTTATTATTTTTGGCAATGCCTGTAAAGGCACTGGAAGTTCCTGTTGATGCGAAACTTGCATACAACGAGGGTGTGGATTTCTATAAACTCGGTATGTACGTTAAGGCAATAGACTCTTTCAAATATGCCATAAAACTCTGTCCTGAATATATTGACGCTTATTACAATTTGGGTACAATATATGAGTTTTTGAGACAGTATGACGAGGCATTGGTAATTTTTAAGCAGATAATTGTCAGAAAACCGCAAGACTATGAGTCAATTTACAAAGCGGCAAATATAAGTTCAAAACTCGGGGAGTACGATAAGGCAAAAGAATATTTGTCTTTAATTCCTCCGTCAAGCGAATACTACACAAGAGCAATGGAGTTGGCCGAAAAGCTGAATATAAATATAGTAGTTCCGTCAGAAAATAACCCTGAATCTAAGGTTAATAAAAACAGCGGAAACTATGAAAATATAGAGAGTCCGACTGGTATAACAACAGATTTAGACGGAAATGTTTATATTGCCTGCTATTCAGACAGCAGTATTATAAAAATTACGCCTGAAGGAAAAAGAATCCTTTTTGCTAAAAGCAAAAAAATAAGCGGACCTGTCAGCTTGGTTGCAGATAAAGCAGGAAACATATATGTTTCAAACTATAACACGGGAACTGTTTTGAAGATAACAAGAAACGGGGCTTTAACTGATTTTCTCGTAGGCTTAGATAAGCCGTACGGCTTGCATATTGACGGAAATATGCTGTTTATTTCGTGTCAGGGGGCGAATGCCGTTATAAGAAGAAGAATTTCAAATCGTTAATTTTATTTGAAACAGTCTTCAAGATACTTTAAAAAACATTGACACTAAAGGGGTTAAGATATTATTATAGTATAAGATTTAGGGAATTTATTTAATAAATTAGATTGAGGTAAATGTGATTACAGAAGAAAAAGTGCAGGATAATTTAATCGGAGTTAGTGAAGATATTTTAAAAGACCGTGAATACATAAGAGAACAATTGGGAGATGTAAAATCGCTGAATGATTATGTAGAAAGAAAAGCAGGCAGATATCCTGACCTGATGGCAATAACTGACGAATATTCAAAAGTTTCATTGACTTTTGCTCAATTACTTGAACAAATGGGATTATTTGCTTCCGGCTTGCAGAGTTTAGGGATACAAAAAGGGGACTTTGTAGGACTCTTCAGTGAATCAAACGGAAGATTTATGCCGGTTTGTCACGGGATTTTAAGATGCGGTGCAATAGCTGTTCTCAGAGGGTCAAATGCTCCGTTAGAGGAACTCGATTACGTCTTATCTCACAGTGATGCAAAAGCACTTGTTGTTCAGAATGAAAAGACTTTCAGGAATTTAATTCCATATTTGGGTAATCATAATCTTAATTTTGTTGTAATTATGTTTAAGGAAAACGACTACAACGATTTGGGTTATCCTGTTTATTCTTTTGATGAAATTTTGGAAAGAGGAAGAAACCATGAATTTGTAAAACCCGAGCAGGAATTAACAGATCCTTGCGTAATGTTTTACACATCAGGAACAACTGCAATGCCGAAAGGTGTTTTGATTACTCACAGTAATATTGCATCTCAGTTACCAGCCGTTGATTTGGGATTTATGGCAACGGCAGGTGAAAATACACTTCAAATTCTTCCGATATGGCATACATACGAATTTATCGCTCAGCACTTATATATGATGTGCGGATGCCATATGCACTTTACCAACATCTCATCTTTGAAAAATGACCTGATAAAATATCAGGTTGATACGTTTATGTCAGTTCCGAGAATTTGGGAAGCAATGAGATTAGGTATCTATCAGAAGTTAAAACAAACTTCAAAACTCGGATATTTTATCTTCGATTTTGCAATAAGATTAAGTATTTTCTACAAAGTACACAAAATGTACAGTGAAAAGAGAATAACCAACAAAAAAGGAAGATACAAATGGACAAGCAGTCTGTACCACAGATTTATGCGTTCATTTATTAAACCGCTCCATGTTTTGTTCAGCAGAACTATTTACAAAAAAATTAAAGATGCGGCAGGTTTAAACTTCAGAGCATCAATTTCAGGCGGCGGTTCGTTATCATCAAAAGACGAATTGTTCTATGATGCAATTGGCGTAAATCTCAGAATAGGTTACGGTTTGACTGAAACTTCTCCTGTTTTGACTTTGAGATGTGTCAACGATAAAAACTATTTGGGTTCTGCAGGTAAACCTATTATGGGAACAGAGCTGAAAATAGTTGATCCTGAAACTTTTGAAGATTTGGGAACGTTCACAAAAGGTCTGATTTTTGCAAGAGGACCTCAGGTTATGAACGGTTACTACAAAAATGAAGAAGCAACAAGGGCTGTTTTAAGAGAAGACGGCTGGTTTAATACAGGTGATTTGGGATGGCTTACTAATGATAATAACCTCGTTATTGTCGGTCGTCTCAAAGAAACCATTGTTTTATCGAGCGGTGAAAACGTTGAGCCGGTTCCGATAGAAGATGCTTGTCTTGAAAGTCCTTACATCGCACAGATCGTGCTTGTAGGACAGGATGAACAAAACTTGGGAGCTTTGGTTGTTCCGTCTGAAGAAGCTCTTGAAAAATGCGGAATGTTGGCAAGAGACTTTAATAAAGGTAAAAACCTTGCAATTAAAAACCCGACATTAAGAGCTTTGATTAAACATGAAATAAATACATACATTAAAAATAAGCCAAACTTAAAAGCGTTTGAAAAAATCAAACAGTTTGAAGTTATTAAAGATTCTTTCAGAACTGATAACGGTATGTTGAGTCATACGTTGAAAATGAAAAGAAATCAGATTTTTGATAAATATAAAGAAATAATTTCAAAAATGTTCAACGAAAAATAATCGTAATAAAACTTTATTTTTGGGCAAAAAATAGCAAAAAAATATATTTATGCGTTTTGTATTAGTGTGCAGAAATATAAGGAGAACAGTGTATGGCAAGTTTAGCAACAGTATCATTAGCATGTGGAGCATTAACAGGCGGTTTGTCTTATATTTCAGCAACACGTCAGATTAAAAAACAAATGACAGAAGTTAACAGAGTAGCTGCCGAAAACGGCGGAAAAATCATGACCGGTAATGGTGATGAGTATATGACTCCGGATCAGGTAAAGGCAACTTTTAATAAAGCAAGATTAAAATCAACTGCAACTTCAGCCGCAATGGGTACTGCTTTAACATTTGCTCTTAACTACGGGCTTGAAATGGCAGCTAAATTTATCAAAAAATAAAATTCTAAAAAAATGATTTCAGGTATTTGCCCCGCAGAAGTTTATAATATTCAAAATGCGCGAAACGTAATAAGTTTTCGAAGTATTCCGTTTGCTGCAAAGATAAATGAGCCGAAATCTGATGTTTTTGTAAAATCTTCAGGTGGTTTTAATGAGTATGGTTTAAAAATTCAAAAATGCGAGACTAAGGAAGATTTAAGAGCCTTTAACAGAACTATTGAGAAAGAATTTAAAATGACAATTTTAGATAAACCGATAAGACAGGTTTTGCTTTTGGATGCCAAACTGAAAAAAGTAAAAAGGGGGCAATATCTTATAAAAAATGAAAACAACGAAATTACCGGGGCGTTTCATTTGTATGAAAACAAGCCTGATAAAAAATTTTACAGGCAGTTATATATAGCAGAAATGTGCGTCCCTGAAAAGTTTCATAAAACAAAAACATCTTATGATACGTTAAAAACGATTTTTTCTTTTATAAAAGAAAAATCAAAAGATTTCGATTGTCTGACGTTAGATGTTGATTGTACAAATAAAAGCCTTATTCATATGTACAAAAAATTAGGATTTTATATATCGGGTTATGATCAGGGATTTTATTCAATGATAAATGCGTTGAACCCTGAAGTAAAAGACGTTTTTCCGGAAATGGATGAAAGTATTCAAAAAATGATAAATATAAAACCACATATTCATGTTGGAAAAAAATCTTAATATCAAGTATATAGAGGGGCTAATTTTTATAAATTAATGTTATAATTTATCTGAATATTCAGGTACTTTTATATATGGCATTATTGTTTCTTATAATATGTTTAATAATTTTATCGCCGGTAGGTTTTCTATGGCTTAGTTATATTGAACTTAATTCATGTAAAGATCATTCGTATGAACATTTGGTCAGAATTAATAAGTCCATAGATGCCTTAATTGATATTGCCCCCAGTTATATTAGTGTTTTGGTAGGAGAGTCTCTTATAGATAAAGTGAAGAATGTTGAAATAAAATCAATAATAGATTCATTGGCAAAGGTACAGAATTGTTTTAAAAACTCCAAAACAAGGTACAGAATAGCAAAAAATTTGTTTAAAAAAATAGAAGCAGTTGTTGTGGAATCAAAAAATAAGCCTGCAATGATAAGTTCTCCTATAGTTATGAGGTATACGGATTTCTTCGAAAGATTGCGTGGTGATTTCAATACAAATGTCGAAAAATATAATACGGAAATCAAAAAATTTAAAATGTATACAAAACAAATGCCGACTTCATATATTGCAGAACAATTAAAAATTACCTGCATAATGGAACCGTTTGATTAATTTTGAATTTAGAAACTTTTAATCTGTTAATTTTTGTTAATAAAATTAGAGTTCTGGCAATTATTGTGCAGAAAAAAACTTTATATATATGAAAGGTACAATTATATATTCGGAGTTTATTATGGCAATTGGAGCAAAAGACTACATTGACAAATTGCTTGTCAAAAAATACTCTAAGCAGCAAGTGGATAACCATGAGCCGATTGAATCAATGGTTGATCCTGAAAAAATGATGGAAACTATGAACGACTATGCTGCTATTCAAAGGAGTATGTTCAATTTATCAAATCGTTTATCAATGGCTTGTTACGGGATTAATGCCAGAACCGCAAGATACACAAATGGTGCTTCTTTTGCGGGATAAGGTAAACTGTCTTTTTAATTTGTAACGATTTCTTTACAAAAGGAAATAAAAAGGCAATTATTTCTTTTGTATATACTTTATATATACATAGGAAATAAGGGCATATTTTTTAAGGACGAAACTTGAGGCTTAAAACAGCTTCAAAGACAGGAAATTAGGAACAATACAAAAAAACAAAACAGTAAACGTACCATGATAGCGGTATATATCCGAATCAAATAAGACAGTAAAAATGCCTTGAATAAAAAGGGCAAAACTAAACAAAATCCGGTATAAAAGTAAAAACACCTGGTATTAAACACTCAAAAACTAAAACACAGGAACGAATTTAGGGGGACAATCATGGCGATTGGCGCACAAGACTACATTGATCAAATGTTAGTACAGAAATATTCAGAAATTCAGGTAGATAACCATGAAATGAGGGAATCAGTAATTCCGCCGGAGGAAGTTCTGAATGCCATGAGCTACAATTCTTACAATTTAAGAAACTATATTGGTCTTTCAAGGAGACTGAGTGTTGCCTGCTATGGGGTTAATACCAAAAACGCCAAGTATAACGCAAGTATTTTAAGTTAAAAATTCATATATCATATATCCTAAATTTATATTAAAAATTATAACTCGTATTTATTCGGAGTGACTTTTGTCACTCTTTTTTATTGATGTAAATAAATATGAATGTTTAAAACTTCACTTTCAACAAAGCTTTTTATTAAATTTGTTACATTTTGTTTAATATATTTGTCAATAATCTAAAAACAAGGTATAATAATCATGCTATTTATATTTCGGCTAGTGTAAAATCTTAACAGGGAGGGGGACCAACCTGTTTTTTTTTGCACATGTGACTAATATATTTTTTCGAATTTTACCCCATAATCAGCATGTAGGAGGTAACTATGAAGAAAATACTTTTAATATGCCTGATTTCATACTCATTACTTAATCAGTGTGTTTATGCCGCTGAAGATATTGCCGTTGTTGATTTACAAAAAATTGTCGACAGATCACCTCAGGTACAAAAATTAAAAACAGAGCATGAGACAAAAATCAGCGAACTGAATAAAATTATACTCAATGCCCAAAAAGAACTCGAAAAAGAAACCGACATAAACAAAATGATGGCGACAGAAGAAAAGTACAGATTAGAATTCAACCAAAAAAAGAACAAAATTGATGAAGAATACGCAAAAAAATTATCAGAAACCGAAAACTCAATAAAAAAGCAGATTCAGACAAAAGCAAAAGAAAAAGGGTTTGACTATGTATTTGCAAAAAGCGTTCTGTTATACGGAGGACAGGATATAACTGACGACATATTAAAATAAAATTTTATAAAAAACTTTTACAGAATGATTAAATACTGTATAATCAAGTTATGGGTAAAAATATTTTAATTGTAGGAAGTTCGGCAAAAGAGTACGCTTTGGCAAAACTGTTATCAAAAGATAACAACATCTTTGTTGCACCCGGAAACGATGCAATAAAAGAATTTGCCGAAACTGTTGATATCAGAGAAAATAATGCGACAGAACTTTTGGAATTTGCGCTTGAAAATTCTATAGACATGACAATTGCCTCATCTGAAGAGTCAATTAAATCTGATATTGCGACATTATTTTCAAACAATGAACAAATGATTTTTGCCCCGTCAGCAGAAGCTGCGGAAACCGTTGCAACATCCAAATCTGTGGCAAAGAAGTTTATGTATAAATTAAAACTCCCGTCACCAAAATTCGGAATTTTTGATAAACCGCAATATGCAGTTGATTACATAAAAACAAAATGTACAATGCCTGTTGTTATAAAAACGGATGAATACAGAAAAATTAACGGCATGCAAATCTGCAGCAGCCAGACTATTGCAAGAAACTTTATTGAAGAAAGTTTCATGCGCGGCGAAAAAAGATTGGTAATAGAAGACTTTATCTATGGCGATGAATTTTCTTTCTACGTTATAACAGATGGGTATAAAGCACTTCCTATCGGAAGTCTTAACAATTATAAATTTGCATTAGACGGAGACGGCGGACTTCTTACCGCAGGCATGGGCGCATGCTCTCCAAATTACAAATTAACAATCGAACAGGAAAACTTCCTTATGCAGGAAATAATTTTCCCTGTATTAGACGAATTGGAAGCACAGGGCAAACCTTATTGCGGAATACTTGGTTTAGACGGAGTTATTGAATCTGATAACACTATTTCCGCCTTGGAATTTAACACATTCTTCAAAGACCACGATGCTCAGGGGATTCTTGAACTTATCGATGAAGATATCTGCCATCTGTTTGAAGAATGTGTAATCGGCTCGTTCTCTGATAATTACGATTACATCAGGCTAAAAGACGACTATGCACTGTCCTGTGTGCTTTCTGCTGGAACTGCCGGACAGATAATAAAAGGGATTGATTCTGCAATTGACGACAACATAAAAATTGCTCATTTTAATACGAGAAAAAATGAATACCTTGAATACGAAACGACAGGCGGAAATACGCTTGTTGTAACTGCATTTGCAAAAACTATATCCAAAGCAAAAAGTGATCTCTACGATGCTATAGATTTAATCAATTACAGCGGAAAACAATACAGAAAAGACATCTGCTCAGTTCTTAACGTTTAATGCTTTTATATTTATTCTTTAGACTGTGCTTTTCCTGTTTCTAACCCCGGAACCATCATTGCAACAGGAATAATTCTCGAAACGGCATGAATAACAGGGTTAGTTGTTGAAATAAATGATGCCATTTCGCACATATCATCTGTGTGAGCGCATAAATCTTTTATTGAAACAGGTCTGTCTTCTTTTTCTCCGAATAATTTGTTATTTATAACGTGAGAAAGTTTATTTCCGATTAACATACCTACCCCAAGTCCGGTAAGTGATGCTGCAATTTTCGGGGTAACACCTATAACCTTCTTCATGCCTGCACCTAAATTCATTTTATCGGTAACAGGTTTAACAAATTTCTTTAAAGCAGGAGTAAATTTATCAGCCAAACGAGCACCTGCACCTACAAACAAAATAGGAGTAGCGGCATTACAAAGCTGAACAACGGCTTCTCGCTTTTTAGCAGGTAAATTTTCTTTCTTATCAAATATAGCACCACCTGCCAAACCGCCTGCGCAAGAACCAAGTCCCATTGCTATAACTTCTTTTTCAAAGTATTCCTGTTTATTTAAAAACGTATCTTTCAAAGGAGTTTTTAATAAAGTCTTAGGATTAATCGGAAATTTATTTAATTTTGCCATGCCTACGACAGCAGTTCCTACACCCAAAGCTGTTGTTGCAGCAATTCCGACTTTTTGACCAACAGAAAGGTCATCACGTTTTTCTGTCTGAACATCTGACGTAAATGCCGTTTTTGATATATTTGATGTTTGAATACTCTGTATGGTCATTTTTTGTACCTTCACTTATATAAAAACCGTGAAAAAATTTTTTGCCAGTTTATTAAAAAATCTTAATAAATTGATGAATAAAATTTTGTAATTTCTTCAAAATATCTTTCTAAAGCCAAATATCCGTTATAAACCTCGTTTGAAACAGTAACATACTGGCTTGAAGAAAGGAATTTTAATTCTTTAGCTCTTATCTGAATTATAGTATCAGCGTCTTTTTTAAGGGCTGCATTAGGTGAATTTGCCCACTCTTTTAAATACTTTAATTCGTCTGTCATTTGCTTCATCGTAGTAGCTTCAAGAGTATTAAAGTCATATTTCTTTAAAAGAGTTTTTTCTGCAAGTGAAATCTGGCCCTGAGCCGCATGAAAACCATAAATATTTTTTATAACAACATAGTTATCGGCAGCTCTTTTATGAGAATACGGAACCGCACTTTTTGCAAGCATAGCCGCAACAGATAAGGTTGAAAATGTATCTTCAGCTGTTGAAAAAACGCTTTTTTTGGAACTTATTGCATTTGTATTGTTTTCCATATCGGCCCCCAAAAACCTATAATTATCATACTCAAATTAAAAAAATTTGTCATTAACTTTTTAAAAGAATATTACATAACTTTTACAAAGAAAATAATCGTGAAAGAACAAAATTTGCAGTATCATTTTCCGTTGTCGTAATAAAAAGTTTTTTTCTTGCTCTTGTAACTGCAACATAAATGAGTCTTAAGTTTTCACTTACAAGCATTTCTTTTATTTCTTTTGGAGACTTAATCCGATACTTGGGATTTAATGACTTAATTTCTTCCGAAAAATTACTTACCTTTTTTGCATTTTTATCTTCGGGAATTTCAAAGAGTTTTCCTTTTACATTCGGAATAAAAACATAATCAAACTCATCGCCCTTAGATTTATGCATTGTCATAATCTGTATTTTACCGCTCATATTTCCTTTTTCTTCATCATTTTCAGTAAAGAACTTATAACCGCTTAAATTATTAAGAGCAGCAAGTGCCGACAATGAATTTATAAGAGCATTTATGTCTGGATTTTGAGTATAAATACGTTTTATCAGAGTAGCAATTAGAAATATATTCATCTTTTCTATATCGCTTTTAAAATACATCTCTGCCGTTTTTAGCGCAATTTCTTCCGGCGGAAGTGATGAAAAATTAGCCCAGTATTCAATTTCCCAGTAAAACTTTTTAAGATCAGGATTTATCAAATCATCAACATCACATGTCAAAAACGGCTTTGCCAGATTTTTTAACTCGGAAGTCAAATTTTGAGGGGCAAGTCCAATTTCAACAAAGGTTAAATAAAGTTTTTCAACTTTTTCATTATCAAAAGGAGTATTTAAGAAATCGATAAGTGCAAAAATCAGTTTAAATGCCGCTTTCTGAGCCAAACATTCACTTCTTGTAATACACTTTAATCCGGCATTTGAGATAAATTCCGCCCACTTGCCGACACTGTAATTATCCCTTAAAAGAATTGCAACAGTCGCCTTTTCATCTTTCTCAAATATCTTTCTGATATTTTTTAGAATAAAGTTTTTTTCTGCGAATTCGTTAGTCATTCTTCCGGTATAAACAGCATTAAACGATTTTGGATTTCGGCCTTCAACCTCTTTCATCTTTATGTCAAAAAACGTATCCGGGAGTAAAACGTTTCCGTCTGCAACTATTTTATTTGCAAACTCGTAAATTTCTTTTGCACATCTTTGGGAACGGTTCATTGTTATATTTTTTGAATTTTTTATAAAATTCTTAAACCCCTGTATATCAGAGTTTGTAAAAGTTGCCGTAATTGCCTGATTTAAGTCCCCGCAGCGAATCAAATTTCCGTGTTTTGATGTAAGTAATTCTATAAGATGCTGCTGAATAGAAGAAGAATCCTGAGCCTCATCTTCAATTATATATTCACATATATTTGCATAATAATCTCTTATGTCTTTATTGTTTTCAAGCAATTTGACCGCAGCAAGCAAAATATCGTCATAATCAATTAAGCCCGACTCTTTCAAATTCTTCTGATATTCATTATATAACTCAACAAAATTTGCCATTTTGGGCGATAAAGACCTGTCAGGGATTTCAAAATTTGATAATTTTAAAACAGAAATTCCTCTTTCAAATTCCTCTTGTTTCAGTCCTTTATGCAATTTTTTCGAAACTGTTTTTATAATTCTCATTCTTGCGGAATCATCACATATTTCAAAATCCGAAGGAAGTCCTAATCTCTCATAATTTCCGTTTTCTTTTATAATTTTTAGTGCAAGTCCGTGAATTGTTGATATATTCGGCAGTTTTGAATCATTTGTTCGTCTGTTTTTTATTCTGTCTCTGAAATTTCTCGCAGCAGATTCCATATACGTCAAAATAAATATGTTTTCAGGATTTATTCCGTCATTGAGCAATTTTAACACTAACTCTAACAAAACCGTAGTTTTCCCTGCCCCCGGAACTGCAGAAACCGCAAGTTTTCCTTTCTTGTATTGAAGTATTTCTTTTTGGTCGTCTCTCGGGGTAAAAGGTTTTAGCGGCAAATTATCGGTATCACATTTATCCTGTACTGTTGTTTTAATATATTTTTCAATACCGCCTGTATTTTCGCATCCCAAAGAATCAAATAAACTTGAATATGCATAAATTTTATCAGAATTTAATAAAACAAGTTTTCTCAGAACTCTTGCGTTTTTTTCTTTTGTCAGACTTACTTCGTCATCAACCGTAAATTCTTCTTTCGTCCAGTTTTTCTGAAATACCCATGCATTATACAAAGGTCCTGTATCGTTTTTTATCCAATCTGCAGATGAAACATCAAGCCAAAACTGATATTGAGTGTTGATTTTGTTATCAATAAATTTCTGCGGTGTAGATATTACCAAATCATCACTGTTTATAACCAAATCAGACGAAGGATTTTCAGAAATAATAGAGTTTTCTATCTGATTTATAATTTTTAAATTATCAAACAATGAGTTATTATAATCACTGAAAGTTTTTTCATAGTCGTTTATCTGTTTCACCAAAAAATCGAATTTTATTAAATCTTTTTTTGATATATCTTTGGGTAATTCTTTTGATATCAGACACAATTTTTCAGACAATGAAAGTTTTTCACAGGTCAGCGCCGTCATCAGAAGATAAAATCTGTGATAATTTTCAAAATACAGACTGTCATTATCAGTTAATAAAATCTTTTGAGATATCAGATAATTTTCAATAAATTTTTGACAAAATTTAAGCGGAATTTTGAAAAAGTCAGTCAGAATATTTCTGTAATCATGTTCCTTTAAAACAGTCTGCTCTGAAAGTTTAAGTATATTTAAAACCGACCTTACAAGAGGATTGTCCGCAAGTTTTTCACTGCCCGTCAAATAAAAAGGGCAGGCATTTTGAAGTTTTTCATTAAAATAAAATTTAAGCATGTTATCTATATTTGGAGTAATAACTGCTATATCGCAAGGAGTGACGCCCTGTGCTATTAGTAAATTTATTTTATTTAAAGCCATTTCTACCATCTGCGGTCTTTTTGAAGGAGACATCAGAGAAAAATTTTTTAATTCATTATTCAAATCCCCCTTTGCATTGCCATAAATCAAAGCTGCATCAGGATTTATTATTTCATTTTTATCCACAGATTTTTCTGAAAAAATCTTTTCAAGAATGTTTTTTACGGAAGTTTCGGCACTTAAATATCCGCATCGTGAAGAACCCTTTTCATCAAACTGTATAAAATAATCTTTTAGGTTTCCCGAAATGTACTCAATAAAATCAAATACAACCGGAGTCATTTCATCTGCATCCTGAACTATCAGATACTCTATATTTTTAAAATAATCCGTATGTTTGTATATATAGTTAAATACCAAAATTTGTCTTATATAATCATAACTTTTATACTCATAGGTTTTTGCCAAAAATTCAGAAATAATTTTTTTCGCATCATCCGAAAATGATTCCTTTAAAATTTCAACCCTTTTATCAATATCATCCGGAGAAAGATTGTTCTGGACAATTAAAGAATACCTTCTGAATAACTGGTGAAGGAGTGATTTTTTTGAATTATAACCTTTTACCTCTATTTCTTTCATTATGTTTTTTAAGATAGTTTGTGATATTTCAAGACCGACAAGATTCGGGAAAAACTTCAGATTTTTATTTTCAAAAGCAGTTTCCAGATATCCCCAATTATCAGAAATTGTGTTATATACCAAAGAATTAAAAGAATGAATTTTCAGATTTTCAATACAGACATCACCAATTTTTTCCAAAACAAGTTTTTTAAATTCATTCCTTGCCCCTGAATTTAGCAGCAAAACCAAAACTTTTGAAACATCTGCTCCCTTTTCTAAAAGTTTTATGTAAGTATTTACAAAATTGATAGTATTTTCTTTGGACGATACCGAATTAATTAACATTTGCATTCAATTTTACCATAACCCGAAAAATTAAATCAGAATGTTTACAAATTGCCATAAACACTTGCATTATGAATTTGTTTCAGATAACATTTAAGTACTTAAACTTATATTTAAAACTATAAATAGCAAGGAGATTAAGATTATGCAAACACAAAATTTTGTTGGCCAAATAGGCGAAGCAGCAGGTCAGATTTACAATTACCTTTATGACAACGGAGAAGTTTCTCTTTCTAAAATGAAAAAAGAATTAGATTTATCAGGAAACTTCACTGAATTAGGTTTAGGCTGGTTATCAAGAGAAGACAAAATTGATTTTTCTCAAAAAGCTAAATCAGTAATGATAAAATTAAGATAATTATTCTGAATTAAACAAATAAAAAACAGGCACGCATAAAAGCTTGCCTGTTTTTTTATGATAATTTTTAAACTAAGAATTATTTGATGCCTGAGCTAAATAATTATTGAGGGTACTAAACGAACTCTGCATAGCGGAAATTGCTTTTTCCATTGACGCAAACTGCGATTCCAATTTTGATTTATATGCGCTAACTCTTTCCTTTACAGTTGTAATCCTTGAATCGTAATCAGAAAGCTGTTTTTCAAAAGTTTCAAGTTTATTGATAAAATATCCGTCAGATGCAACTGCATTTTCTATTAACGTTTCGGTACTGCCTAACAAACCGGAATCACCCTTTTCCCCGATAAGCAGTTTTTTTACATTATCCATATCTTCGTTCAGAACTTCCTTAAACTTGTCTTCATCCAAGGTAAGTGATGTAAAATCCGAATCGTCTTTTGTGCCTATTTCAGCGGTTCTTATACCAACAGATGAAAGTAACGAATAAGAACCTCCGCTTTCAAAATTGGACATGACAGCATTTCTTATTGACCTTTTGATAGAACTAATAGATGTGTCACCGAAAAGTCCGCCACCGTAAGAAGTTGCTTTATCCAACTGAGACATAACATCATTATATGATTCAATAAAATCATTTACCGCATCAACTAGTTTTGTTGAATCAAATTCAACTGTTAAATCTTCGGCATGAGGATTACCTGTTTCGTCATCCTTTTTACTTACACCTTTAAGATTTAAAGTTACACCTGTTAAACCGCTTATTTCACTTGTTACAGTGTTTGTTGTTGATATAACAGTTTTATCTCCGTCAATTATAATTTCAGCATTTTTCCCGAGGTTTTGAGATTTAATATTCATTAAAGACGATTCAGCACCATCTCCGCTTGTAAAACCAAAGATATTAGTTACATTGCTCGAACCTCTTTCTATATTTATATAAGATTCGCCCTCGATTTTTGAGGTTAAATATAATTTCCCTTCTTTGGCATTCCAAGAAGCGGAAACAGCTGAATTTGTGTCTGCATTTATTGCATTTATAAGACTTTTTAAGGTTGTTTCTTCTGTTACTGAATACTTTCTGTTTCCGATGGTAAACGTACCTGCAGTAATATCTCCTCCAGCAAACAAGCCTGATTCTGTCAGTTTTGAATTTAAATTTACTTTATACACAGAATTTGCTGATTTATAAGTAGTTATTACATCATTTTCATCCCTGATTTTTTCAAAACCAAACACAGATGCAAAATTTGACTCGTCTGAAGTTGTCCCCATTGCAAGTTCATTATCATCAGCATTAAGGACAATTTGTCCGTTTTCATTTATATCACAATTAACACCTATATTTTGAAATTTTTCTTTTATATCAGCAAAAGTATCTCCGTCTTCTACTTCAATTTCATTTTTAACACCGTTTATATAAACCAAAAGATTTCCTTTTGTAACACCAAGAGATGATAAAGTTGTGTCATCATCAATATAATTTGCAATTCTGTCTTTTGGATAAGCAACAGTATTTGTCGCCAGCTGAGAAACAACGATTGAGTATTTTGAACTTACCGCACTATTCGAAACTGTTGCAGTAAAAATATTTTCATCAGTAGTAGTTGCCTGTTTACTTTGAAAAAGGTCGTAATATGTACCTAATTTAGCATCAGTTATTTTTTCGAGAGAGTTTCTGAGTGAATTAAAAGACATTTGTAATTTAGTAACAGTACTGCTTGTTTCCTGTAACTTTGATTTTTCGTTTTCTAAATTAGTAACACTAATCTGCTTTATTGAAACAAGTTGTGATACCCATGTGTCAGTATCCAAACCTGATGCCAAGCCGCTGAATGAAATAGTCATAGTCCCCTCTTCTGCTTATTTTCTCACATTATATTTTTATCACATTTTGTACATGTTTAAATCATATAAATATAGTAAGAATGCTATTTTAAACCTATTACATCAAGTCCTTTATACTCATAAAGAACATTGGTATTTCCGTTTAATGTTTCACGTGAAACAAGTGCACCTATAATAGCCTCCAATTGTCCTGCTGGCATCATATTATTAGGGATATTCTCAAATCCGTACTCAACTTTTAATATATTCTGCAAGAATTTACAATCAGCAGGAGATCTTTCCTTAAAATTGGAGTACAAATTTAGTTTTTGTCTTGCAAGATAAAGTTCAAATCTGTTTATCCGAACACCCTGTTCTTTTAACTTAAGAAAATACTCACAACCTCTTGAAGAATATCTTTGTGTCCAGTTATCACGATTTATAATATGTTCATTCGAATTAACCATCTGATAAGGTTTTGATAAAATTCGCCATTTCCCTTCAAGCATGGAATTATCCCAGGGGATAGACACTGTTATCAAAGAATCTTTTAACGATGAATAATTGTCGAAAAAATGCTGGACATCGTTCATAGAAAACAATTTATCCACCAATATAAGATTATTAAACTTATCCAGTACAACAACACCGCTTTCAACGGTAGATGCACTTCCTAACGATAATCCTACGAAAAAATTTATCATAATCCGAAATCTTCATCCTGCGGTATTTGACTTTCAAGAGAGACTCTCGCCTTACTCTTTTCTAAATTCATATCATTTTTAACATTACTGTAAATCCGTTTATTTTCTTCAGAAATATTAATAGGTTCATCTTTTATAGATACAACACTGTTCATATCATATTCACCATTTGATAAAAGTTTTTTTGCTGCAGGAGAAACGTTATCTTTTATATCTTTAATTACTTTTGCCCTGTCTCGCTGCATAGCCTGCTGTTCTTCTATAGACATCTTTAGAATTTCATCCTGAGCCTTTTCAAAACTTTTGAATTTATTTTTAAGAATAAGTATTTCTACACGGCGATTTTTAGTTGCACCGGCAGGAGTATCATTAGACTCAACAGGTCTCGTATCTGCATAACCAACAGCAGTAAATAATGACGGGAAAAACTTAAATCTGTCAATCAAATATCTGACAATCGAACACGCTCTTGCACTTGAAAGTTCCCAATTAGAAGGATACATAACAGACGCAATTGGTTTATTATCCGTATGACCTTCAACCCTCATATTATGCATTACAAATTTTTCACAAATCAAAACTCCAATTTTATCCAAAATCGTCTTAGCTTTTTCTGATAAAGCAGCTGAGCCCGAAGTAAACAGATACCTGTCATCAAACGTAATAAGAAGCCCTTCTTCTGTCATTTTTGCAGTAATTCCTTCAAGTTCTCCTTCCTTTTTGAGTCTGTTGATTTCTCTTTCAATTGCTTTAAATGAATTGTCTTCATATTTTGGACTTATAAATTCAACCATAAGGGCGGAAATAATAGAATTCCCCTGGACATTATCAAATATACTGTCGCTTTGATTCATAATACCTTCCTGCCCGTTAAGCAATGTCTGCTGAGAAAATGCATTCTTCAAAGCCTCTTCAAGTTTAGCAAAGTCATTAACATCTGTTTGAGCCAAAGCATACAAAACAACAAACGTTGCGAATAACAACGTAATAAAATCGCCGTAAGATACTAACCATCGCTCTAAATTTTCATGCTCTTCAGGCGGTTTTTTCTTTGCCATAGACTAATTAGCTCCTTCTTTTGCTGCACCACTATACAGAATATACGCCTGTAATTTACGTTCAATTAACGCAGGACTTTCCCCGGCCTGAATTGACAAAACGCCTTCAAGTATGATTTCTTTTGCCAAAAATACTTTCTGATAATTAAGTTTAATTCTTGTTCCGCAAGGTATCATAACAAGGTTAGCAGCAAACAAACCATAAATTGTTGCTACGAACGCAACCGCAATACCTGCACCTAATTTACTCGGATCTGATAAATTCTGCATAACCTGAATCAACCCCATAACAGCACCGATAATACCTAATGTAGGAGAATATCCGCCAAATGATTCATATACTTTAGCACCATTCATAACTTCTTTTTCAAGTTCTGAAATCTGGTTTTCCAACATTTGTCTTACTATTAAAGGATCTGTCCCATCGGCAACAGTTTCCAACCCTAATGTCAAAAGAGGATCAGAAGCGTTTTTGGCTTCTTTTTCCAAAACGATTACACCTTCTTTTCTCGCTTTACCGGCAAAACCGCCAATTTCCGCGATTAATTCATTCAAATTTACCTTAGGCGGAGCAATTACATCCTTGAACAAAGAAATTGCTTTCATTAATACAGCAGGAGGAAAACTTAGAATTACAGCACCTGTCGTACCTCCAAGTACAATAAAAGCAGCCGTAACCTGTAACAACTGAGCAAGATTACCGCCTTCCATTGCTTGGCCGACAAGTATCATCGT
>JAFRHR010000006.1 GCA_017433195.1 bacterium | reverse complement strand
TTTTATTTAACTTATTTCTTCTCAATTTTTACCGTTGTATAATTTTGGTATGGACAAGAAAAAAATAAGTATTATAGGTTCGACAGGTTCAATTGGAACTCAGACTCTTGAAGTTATTGAAAAATTAACGGGCAAGTTTGAGATAATTTCGCTTGCCGCAGGAACGAATACAGAACTTTTAAATGAACAGATTAAAAAGTTTCATCCTAAATCTGTTTGCGTAAGTTCTCCTAAATACAAACCGGATTTTGACAATGTTTTATACGGAAATGAAGGTTTGGAAGAAATCTGCTCTAATACTGAAAATGATTTAATTGTCGTTGCGGTAACAGGAAAAATAGGTTTAAAACCGACATTAACCGCAATAAAAAATCATATTGATATTGCGTTAGCAAACAAAGAAACTCTTGTTATGGCTGGAGACATTGTTATGTCGGAGGCTAAAAAGAACAATGTTGCAATTCTTCCGATAGACAGTGAACATTCTGCAATTCATCAGTGTATAAAAAACAGAGATTTTGTCAGAAAACTCATAATAACTGCATCAGGCGGACCGTTCCTGCATAAATCAATTGAAGAAATGCAAAATGCAACAATTGAAGGTGCGCTGGCTCATCCTCGTTGGAAAATGGGCAAGAAAATTACTGTTGACAGTGCAACTTTAATGAATAAAGGTTTGGAAGTTATTGAGGCGCACCACTTGTTTGATATGCCTTATGAAGATATAAAGGTTGTTATTCATCCGCAAAGCATTATTCACTCAGCAGTTGAATACGTTGACGGAAGTGTTGTTGCGCAGATGGGCTTACCGAGTATGCATATTCCTATACAGTATGCAATTACTTATCCTGAAAGATGTCAGGGAATTAAAACGGACAGTTTCTCTTTTGAAGATTCTTTAACTTTTGAAAAACCTGATTTTAATAAATATCCCGCATTAAAACTTGCAATAGAAGCAGGTAAAACAGGCGGCTCTGCAACTGTTATATTAAATGCGGCAAACGAACAGGCAGTTTATTCGTTCCTTGACGGAAATATAAAACTTTCGGATATTTCAATTATTGTTGAAAAAATGCTGAATAAATTCCCTGTTGAATACAATTTGTCGGTTGACGAAATTTTTGACCTTGACGAAAGAGTAAGAAAAGCGGTTTCTGAAATATTAGTTAAGAACTAATTCTTTCCCTGCAATCATATTTAAAATACTCATAACCTCGTTATAATCGTCTGATGTGATAAGTTTTTCTCTTATTTTTGCGGCATTTTTAAATCCGTTTACGTAATAAGGGTAAAATTTTCGGACAAACTTCATTCCGACTTCTTTTCCTCTTAATTCAATTTCTTCATTTAGATGTTTAATCATAATTTTTATGTTTTCGGAAGTTTCGGGTTTTGGTAAAATTTCGCCTGTTTTTACCCAATGCTCTATTCTTGAAATAAGAGTTACATCGCCTAACATACCCCTTGCAATTGCGACTCCGTCAGCGTGAGTTAATTCAAAGCAACGTATTGCATCTTCAACCGAATTTATATCCCCGTTTGCAAAAACAGGAATATCAACGCTTTCTTTTAAAAGTTTAATATGGTTCCAATCTGCTTTTCCGGAATATAACTGCGCTCTCGTTCTGGCATGAAGTGTAACGAGTTCCGCCCCGGATTCCTGCATTTTCTGAGCAAACGGAATGTAGTTCATACTGTCTGCAGTGTAACCTAACCTTATTTTAACGGTTACGGGAATATCTACCGCATCTTTTACGGCTTTTACAATATCTGATGCAAGTTCTGGGTTCTTCATTAAAGCGCTTCCGTCCTGCCCTTTTACAACCTTGTTAACCGGACATCCCATATTTATATCAATGCAATCCGCAAACTGTTCAAGATACTTTGCGCATTTTGCTATCATTTCCGGCTTATGTCCGCTCAGCTGATAAGAAATAGGATGGTGTTCCTCGGTAAGTTTCGTTATGACTGTATCTTTTACCTGTGTAAGGCCTTCAGAACTTATCATTTCAGTCGTCAGTAAAGCCCCTGCGGAATGTTCTCTTATTAAAGATCTTAAAACAAAGTCGGTTATACCCGCCATTGGGGCTAACATGACTTTGCTTTCAATGAGTTTACTGATTTTCATTTGCTTTTGATATTTCTTCTAATCTTGTTTTTGCGTACTTATAATAATCGTCTTCGGTTTTGTACGATTCAATAAATTTATTATAAAATTCTAAGGCTTTGTTTAAATCGCCCAAAATATCGTAATCAACCGCTATAAGGTAGTTTGTGATAGGCATATCGTTATTGTACTTCTGAACATTTAAGTAATCATTAATCGCATCAGCTCTTTTGTTTTTTGCATCATAAATCATACCTCTGTAATAATAAGCGTAAGCATTGGTTTTATCTTCCGCAAACAGTTTGTTCAGAACACTTAAACTCTGGTCGTACTTGCCGTTTTCAAAATAAGAAATTGCGGTGGTTAACAGTTCATTACTTAATTCACTGTTAACGTAGGCAAGTAAATCTGCGGCATCTTTGTTTTGTGAATTTAAGACAAGTGCTTTCTGAGCATAATCTTTTGAATTTTTCCAATCCTTAACATCTGAATAAAGAACTGCTAAATAATATGGAATATCTTTATTTGAAGGATTTATAACAAGCGCTTTTTTATAAAAATCTATTGCTGACAGAGGTTGATTTAAACCCTGATAAGAAGCAGCAGCTCCGATTAAAGATTCTTCTGTCGGCGGATTTATCGATAAATAAGCATTTAAAGCTTTGTTGTAATCTTTCTTTGAATAAAAATCTGATGCGTTTGCAAATTTTTCGTATTTCCAATCGTCCTGAACTTCTTTCAATGATTTTGCTATTTGTTTGTTATTAGGATATTTTTTCTGCGCCTGTTTTAAAATGTTTTCCGCTTCACTGTATTTCTTGTTTTGAGTGTAGCAAATAGCCAAATTAATATAAACATCAGGATTATTGTAGCCAAGTTTTATAACTTCGTTATAGCAGGTTATAGCATCATTGTTTTTATTGTCTTTGTGGAGCCTTACTGCATAATTGTATAGAAAATCGGCTGAATTTTTATCATAGGATTGTCCTATAAAATCAATGACTTCTTTAGGAGACATTGCTGTATCCATTGAATAGATAAGTTGTTCTTTTGCCTGGCGGTTGTTAGGATCAAGAGCAAGTACTTTTTTAGCTTCTTCTGTCGCCTTTGCTTTATCACCCATTTCTGTATATACCTGAGCTTTATAAACGTGAACCTGAACATTATCAGGATATAAAGCCAAAACAGAGTTGTATGCTAAAAGAGCCTTATCGTAATCTTTTTTTTGCTGGAATAATGTTCCTACATTTATTCTTGTCGTTACGTTTGAAGAATCAATTTTTTCGGCTCTGGCATAATAACTTAATGCCATATCTAATGCGCCCTGTTTTTGTTTTATTGCACCCAAATTAGCCAGAACATCCGCATCGTTTGGAGATGCCGCAAGCTTTTTTAGATAAATTCTTTCTAATGCATAAAGAATTTCTTTGTCGTCTTTTCCCATATTCAAAGCCAAATTGTATTGTTTTAATGCTTCTTCCTGCTTGTTTTGAAGATCTAACATTCTTGCATATTTCAATCTTACAGGTCCGTTTTGAGC
The DNA here is from genome assembly GCA_017433195.1 of bacterium. Lineage (GTDB taxonomy): Bacteria > Cyanobacteriota > Vampirovibrionia > Gastranaerophilales > Gastranaerophilaceae > RGIG2479. Next base: position 21,676 of record JAFRHR010000006.1, on the reverse strand, counting down.
GTTAACATCAAGTGTCTTTTTGTAATACTCTTCCGCTTTTATGTTATTACCCATAACCTTCATTAAGTCGCCGATTTGGGAATAACAATCTTCTTTCAGTGAATTGTCGGAAGATGCCTGTACTAATTCATAAATTGCGGCAGGAAAATTTCCTACCATTCTTAATTGTTCGGCATTTTCAAATCTGTTTTTGGGTGAAGTGTTGTAATTTGTAATCTGCAAACACTTTTGCAAATTGTTTGTTGCGGTAGTTATTGCACTTATGGAGTTTTGTGCGTTTTGGTTATTTGTATAGTATTTCAGATAAAATAATGCACACCTGAAATCGTTTGCCGCCTTGTCATATGCGTGGACACCATTTGCGTAACTTTCTCCTCTTGCAAGATAAGAGTTTATAAGTGCAACTCTTGCTGAATTATCAAGATAATTTATTCTGAGTGCTTTTTTGAATTCAACAATGGCGCTTGAATACTGATTTTGCAGAAAATAAGCCTGGCCTGCTTCGTAGTGTTCCTTAAAGCCTGCATTAACAGGCATCGCCATTGATAATAATATTAAACTTGTTATTAATGCTTTTTTCATATTTTTAATTTTACTTCAAAAATAGAAAAATTAAAAATTAACCGGTTGTCTTATGATAAAAAAGTACATATAAAAAAGAGGTAACTTTTCAGTTACCTCTTTTAAAACTTTTCACATTCAAACATTAAGCGAATATGCTGAAGCTTTTTGCTTCTTCTTTCATTCTCTTTCTTGCGGCTTCTTCCTGATTTTTTGATATTTCATAAAGAAGTGCGTAAGTTTGATTTTGGCAGTCCATTTGGGTTTCTTTTTGCGATAACTGACGCAAATAAGCTTCATCCATTCCAAAACCGCCATTGAATGAAACGTTGTTGCCGACATGGTTTAGCAAACTCATCATTGAGTTATGATTTTGCATCATTCCCAAACCGGCATAGTGTCTCATGCCTATTGCTTGAAGTGACATCATTAAAGGTAATATCATTTGTTAGGTACCTCTACACATATTTTCACACTATAAGTCTATCATATTTTTTTGCGTTTGTAAATACCGAAACAATATATATTTATTCAATAATTTTCTATATTTGCCAGCTGTTTAAATATTCTTCCTGTTCCGGAGTTAAAACATCAATTTTTATTCCCATTGATTCGAGTTTTAACTTCGCAATATCTACATCAACATAATGTGGTAGTGTGTGAAGTTTGTTTTCTAACTGTCCTTTGTTTTTAACAAGGTATTCGATACCGAGAGCTTGATTTGCAAAACTCATATCCATTACGCTTGCCGGATGTCCTTCTGCTGAAACGAGGTTTACAAGGCGTCCTTCTGCGATAACGTAAACTGATTTTCCGTTATTTAACACATATTCTTCCAATGTCGGTCTTATTTGTTTGATTTCTTTTGTGTATTCCTTTAAGCCGGCTACGTTGATTTCGCAATCGAAGTGACCTGAGTTTGCAAGGAACGCTCCGTCTTTCATCGTAAGAATATGTTCAACATCAACAACGTGCTTGTCACCTGTAACTGTCAGGAAGATATCGCCTACTTTTGCTGCTTCAGCTATAGGCATTACTCTGTAACCTTCCATTGTTGCTTCAAGTGCCTTAAGTGCATCAACTTCGCATACAATAACATCAGCGCCAAGAGCTTTTGCTCTCAATGCACAGCCTTTACCGCACCAGCCGTAACCTGATACAACAACAGTTTTTCCTGCAATTAATATATTTGCGGCACGCATAATTCCATCCATAGCACTTTGTCCTGTTCCGTAACGGTTATCATACAAGTGTTTTGTTAAACTTGTGTTTACTCCGACTGACGGGAATTGCATTTTGCCTTCTTTTTCAAGAGCCTGTAATCTTATAATTCCTGTTGTAGTTTCTTCTGTAGAACCGATTATGTTTTTTGCAAGTTCCGGTCTTTGAGAATAAATTGTTGAAACTAAATCGCAGCCGTCATCAATTACGATATCGGGTTCAAAATCCAGAGCTTTGAGTACGTGATCTCTGTATGTTTCAACAGATTCTCCTGCATATCCGAGAACCGGTATATCCCAGTGCTTTACAAGGGCTGCAGCAACGTCATCCTGCGTTGATAAAGGATTTGATGCAACCAAAACTGCATCGGCACCGCCGCTTTTCATAACTGTGCACAATGCTGCTGTTTCTTTTGTTACGTGAACACAAGCAGATAATTTTAAACCTTTAAACGGTTGTTCTTTTATAAATCTTTCTTCGATTTTTCTTAAAACAGGCATATCTTTCAAAGCCCATTCTATATTTTTCTTTCCCTGTTCCGCTAATTCGATATCTTTAATATCATATTTCGGTTTTAAACCCATCATAATTTTTGTCCTTTCACTATTTTCTATATGAATAATTTATTAAGTAACTTTGTTCGTCTGTTTGAGTAACTGCCCATCTTAAAGGGTTTATTCCCTTTTCTTTAAGGTAATCTTCTATGTCGAGAAAATTTACTTCATCTTTTTTTATTATCAATTCTTCCGATAAAATTTCCATTGAAAAAATCCTGTTATTCAACGGTAACTGATTTTGCAAGGTTTCTTGGCTGATCGACATCTTTTCCTAAAAATTCTGCGATATAATAAGCCAAAAGCTGAAGAGGAACGATGCTCAGTATCGGAGAAACCAATTCCTGAACTTTCGGAACTTTTATTATAAAGTCAAACAGTTCTTTCAGATTTTCATCATCCGAATCAGTAAGGGCTATCATTTTAGCATTTCTTGCCTTAGCTTCCTCACTGTTTGAAAGAATTTTGTCATAAACCATACCTGACATCAGAATTGATAATACAGGCAAGGTTTCATCAAGCATTGCAATAGGTCCGTGTTTAAGTTCCCCTGCCGGATATCCGGTTGCGTTTATGTAACTTATTTCTTTAAGTTTCAAAGCTCCTTCAAGAGCAGTTGCATAGTTTATGCCTCTTGCAATGTAAATAAAGTTTCTTGAATTTGAATACATTCTTGCACAAGCCTGAATGTTTTCTTTGTGAGCAAGAATCATTTCTATTTTCTGCGGCAGAATGACAAGTTCGTTTTTGATATTTGTTAAAGTGTCTTTGTCCATTTTGCCCTGAATTTCAGCGATATAAATTGCAAGCAGGTAGAAAGAAACTAACTGTGCAACGTATGATTTTGTAGCAGCAACGCTGACTTCAATACCTGCGTTTACAGGTAATAAACTGTCTGCATCTCTTGCCATTGTTGAGTCAGGTCTGTTTGTAATAACAAGAATATGTGAATTTCTTGCTTTTGATTGTCTTATAGCAGTTATTGTGTCAGCAGTTTCCCCTGATTGAGAAACTCCGATTACCAATGTGTTTTCATCAGTAACGGTTTTTCTGTAAATGTATTCACTTGAAGGCTCAACGTCAACAGGAATTGAACATAAAGATTCGATTATGTATTTACCGACCATTGCTGCGTGTAATGATGTTCCGCAGGCAACAACCTGAATTCTGTTTAATTTTTTGAGCTCGTCTTTTGTTAGTTTTACTTCGTTTAATTGTATTGGTTCATCACAACCTGTTAATTTATCTGTAAGAATGTTTCTTACAACATCCGGCTGTTCGTGAATTTCTTTAAGCATGAAATGTTTGAATCCCATTTTGCTCAAAGACATAGATTCCCAAGGTAAAATTTCAACTTTTGGTTCAAGTTTGTTTAGGTTTTTATCAAACAATTCCATTGTTGAAGGAGTTAAAACTGCAATTTGATTATCTTCTAAGTAAACTGCTTTTTTCGTGTACTGAATAATTGCAGGAACGTCAGATGCAACGTAGTGTTCATTTTCTCCGATTCCTATTATTAACGGAGCGTTTCTCTTTGTTACAACAATGGTGTCTTTTACATCCTGATGAATAACGCAAAGAGCATATGTTCCTTCGATTTGTTTAGTTGCTTCTGAAACGGCTTTTTTCAAATCATTATATTCCCCGAATTTATGTGCAATTAAGTGAGCAACAGTCTCGGTATCTGTTTGAGAACGAAATTCACATCCGCAATTTGTAAGCATTTCTTTTAGTTGTTTAAAGTTTTCAATAATTCCGTTATGTACAATAACGAGCTTTCCGCAGTTGCAGGAATGCGGGTGTGCATTGATTTCGTTTGGAGAACCGTGAGTTGCCCAACGGATATGTCCAATTCCGTATGAAGATTTATTTAATTTTCCATGAATTGGCTCTATTAAGTTTCTTAAATTTTGAAGTTTGCCTTTTGCTTTGTACGTTTCAATTTTGTCATCGCAATTAACGGCAATTCCTGAAGAATCATAACCTCTGTATTCAAGTTTGCTCAAACCTTCCAGAAGAATATCCACAACTGGTTTTTCCCCAACGTAACCGACAATTCCGCACATATTTATAATCTCCTTAAATTACTGTTATTACTATCTTATCACCAATAATAACAAAAACAATAATAATGGTCGGATTGTAATGATTTCTAAATATTACAAAATGTAACGATAATATGAACTTCTGAAATTAGGGAAATTTTAAAAACTTTATATATTTAAGTAAGATACCATGAGGTCCGAATAAGATGGCAGAGTCTAATCTACAATTATGTATTCAGAGTTACATCATCAGGCGAAATGAAATTAACAATTTGCTGAGTGATTTAGCTGATCAAAAAATGCTAATTTCGTACCAGCAGTTGAGAAATACAACAAAAGCGAATGCTGCTAAATCTGCATTGAGACAACAATGGAGTGAAAAATGGAACGAGCAGTTTGACAGGGCATCGGACCAGGATGCGTTTATGGAAAAATATGGTGATTATAGTGCAATGGAAGGCTATAAGACATCATTGGAATCTTTGAACGCAGAACTTGCAAAATTAGAAGAAGAATTAACCGCAAAAGAAAACCATATAGATAACCAAGTAACTACGAACAGTACAGAGTTAACGGAAGTTAATGCATATATGGAATCTTATAAGTCTATGCTGAAATCAAATATAGGTAATGATTTCAAATACGGTTTGTCATAGACTGATTAAAGACTTAAAGGAGAAAAGGAGTCGGCAAGAGCCGGCTCCTTCTCATATGGCATATTTTTGTTTTTATTTTTATTTGCCGCAGCCAAAAGCAATAGTAATGTGTTCTTTCGGGTTAACGGAAGACAATTTATATCCTTTTGCGTCAACGACATAGGCAACTTCGTCTCCGGTTGTCTGGAGTAAGCCCATAGATCCTGATAAAGCAGTTCTTGTGAAATCAACAGGAGCTTTTATAGTTTCCATTCCGGCATCAGCAAGACTTCTTCCTGCAGCCATGAATTGTCCCTGGAATACTTCACTTAAAGTTGTACCTGCTCCGTTAGATACATTTTCTACTGCGTTCCCAAGATTAGAAATCATGCCGCCCGTTGTACGTCCGACAACCCCGACTAACGAACCTGCCCATCTGAAAGGCATTGCAATTGTTCTTGCAAGGATATTAGGAGTGTTGGACTTGTTTATTTGTGCTGTTAAAATCTGAGCAGGCAATTTTGTTTTGTTGCCGCAGTGTTCAATTTCTGTGAAAGCAAGTTTTAAAGCACCTTTTTGACAACCTGAAGGTCTTATTACTTCAACGACTTTACCGTAAACTTTTGAACCGCATGGGTATGAACAGCCGTCAATTGTTACGTCCTCAAGTGTTTTAGCTGCAAATCTCTGTCCTACGTGAGCAAATTTTGAATTTACCTGATCTAAAAATTCTAACTTTAATGTCGGAATGCTTACGATTTCTTCGTTTTCGATGTAGGCTTGCTTGTCGTCAGGAGTAATCGGGCATGAATTGTTTGCGGTTACAGGATTTTTATCAATGCCCGAAGCAACTCTTATTGTTTGAAGCATAGATGCAACATCAGCGCGAGTGGCATCTTTAAACGGATAAATCATTTCAGGATTAGGTGAATTGTTTAAAGCCCCTTGCTGTAATGCTTTTGCAACAGGAATTTGAGCCCATTCCGGGACTGAATTTCCGTCATGGTATTTTGATAAAATTTCCTTTGCCTTGCATGCATCTATGTCGCAGGTGATTTTCTTAGATACGGCACAAAGTGCTTCAGCTCTTGTTACAGGATTTGCAGGCTTAAATAAACCGTTCGGGTATCCTTTTAAGAGATTTTGGTTAACCGCTTGTGAAATTGCACTGTTTGCCCAGTGATGACGTGGAACATCGGAGAATAATTGATTTTTTGAACAACTGTAATCATCTGTGTCTAAGCCTTTTACAAGCATTGTTGCAAATTCTGCTCTTGAAATGTTGCGTGAAGGCTTGAAAGTTCTGTCAGGGTAGCCTACAATGACGTCATTCATTGCTAATTTGTCGATATCGCAGGCAGCCCAATGACCGCTCGGTACGTCAGGGAACATATTCATAGGGTTTAAGCCTGATGCTGCGCCTGTTATACCTGAATCATTCAATTCAAAAGGGACAAAAGACTTTTTGATAGCCTGTAAAGAGTTGGCGGTGTCGATGTTTATCGGACAGCTGTTGTTATCCATTTTGCTTTCATCGCGAACAATAGGGATGCCGTTATGACGTGAAAGGGCTTCGTTCAGGCAAGGCATTTGAGTTGCCGCACCTGTAATTTGACCTTCTGACGAAACAGTTACTCCGCTGATATTAGGGTTTAAACCGGCAGTAAGCGGATATGCGTTTTCGGATGATGTAATTGATGCGGCTTGTTCGCCGATGTAGTTGTTAGTGCCGTAAACGGCATTAGGATATGCATATATTTGTTTCATATCCTGACGTTGAGGCATTGCTGTAACGGGACATGCCGCAGATGTCGGGGCAGGGCATTTGTCGCAGGAATCATTTAACTGATTTTCGCAGGGACAAGCACCGCCTGTAACTGTTGGCATTTCCTGAGTGCATGGGCATGCTGCCATCACGTTGTTTATGGTGAAAGCGGATATTCCCAAAGCAAGCACTGCAGCCATAGTAAGTTTTTTAAATTTCATATTTTTTCCTCCTTTTTTCTGACTTGTTCAGAAAAACTAACCATTAGATTATGTACTTTAAAAGAGGGGTGATGCATTACCGATAAAGACTATCCGCCTTACCAATCGGACGGTATTGAAAAATTGAAAAATTTTTTAAACAAAAAAAGATATTGTGATATAATGAGGGAGATGTCGGAGTGGTGAAATGGTATACACGTGCGTTTCAGGTGCGTATGGAGCAATCCGTGAGGGTTCAAGTCCCTTCTCCGACAAATAAAAGAGGATAAGATTTTTCTTATCCTCTTTTATTTTAATGAAGAGGGCTTTAATGCTCTTTGAGGGTTCAGCGGATTTTGGCAAGTGCGCCGTGTGACCCTGAACTTGTTTCAGGGGAACCCAGCACGTCCCTGTGAGTAACCTGACGGAGTGTCTGTTTTTCGTTAGAAAAACAAAAACGAAGTGAAACGGTTACGAACCGCCAATAATCCAAGACTGCGGATTTTACATACCCGAATAATCCGATACAAGTCCCTTCTCCGACAAATAAAAAAGAGAGGATGTTTCCTCTCTTTTTTATTTATTTTTTCAGGGGTATGTTTGTTGTATAATTTTTTGCATAAACAAAATTAATGAATAGGAGTTACTGAATGGCGACATTAGAAACAAATGTATTAGGTATAAAATTTGAAAATCCGTTTTTGCTGGCTTCAGCTCCGCCGACCGCACTTATTGAAAGTATAGACAAGGCTTTTAGCCTTGGATGGGGTGGCGCAGTACTTAAAACTATTACTCCTGACGATTTGGTTATGGAGGAAGCGAGTCCGAGATATGCGATAATCAAAGAAAGAAAAAAGGTCATAGGGTTTCAGAATATTGAACTTTTAAGTCATAAATCTGTTCAGTATTGGTGTGACGGAATTAAGTATTTAAAGGAAAAATATCCGGAAAAAGTCATTATTGCAAGTATTATGGCACCCGTTGAAAAAGACGAATGGCAAAATCTTGTAAGAACATTGAATGATACCCCGATAGATGCTTATGAACTTAATTTTTCTTGCCCGCACGGAATGCCTGAAAGAAATATCGGAATGGCTATCGGGACAAGTGCAGAGATATCAATTTTAATTACATCCTGGGTTAAAGCTGTTGCGAACAAGCCTGTGTTTGTAAAATTAACACCAAATGTAACTGATATCACATGGATTGCAAATGCGGTAGAACGTGCAGGCGCAGACGGAATTGCAGCTATAAATACCGTTCAGGGATTTATGGGAACAGATCCCGAAACATTAGAACCGCTTCTTAATGTTGACGGAATGACAACTTATGGCGGTTGTTCAGGTGAAATTGTAAAACCAATCGGACTCAGATGTGTTTCTCAGATAAGAAAAAATTCAAAATTGCCTATTTTGGGTATTGGCGGAATAACAAACTGGTATGATACTGTTCAGTATATTGCAGCAGGCTCTGATGTTGTTCAAATATGTACAGAAGTTATGTTAAACGGCTATGGAATAATAAAGGGGCTAAAAGCAGGTTTGTTAAATTATCTTGAAGCAAAAGGTTTTAACGATATTTCAGTAATTAAAGACATTGCAGTTTCAGGAATTACGGCACATGAAAAACTGAATAAACATTACCATGTATATCCAAAAATTGATGACAAAAAATGTGTAGCTTGCGGAAAATGTGTAAATATATGTTGTGAATCGGAACACCATGCTCTGACAAAAGATAATAACAGCATAAATCTCAATAAAGAGCATTGTGAAGGTTGTTCGTTATGTTCAATAGTATGTCCTAAAGAAGCTATAACGATGCACAAATAAACGTATTTTTATTTTGTTTATTTACAAGGTTTACCCGTGACAATGATGCCCTTCCCCATGATGGTGACAATGTGTGTGGTCGTGTCCTTCTCCCCCGCAGGCATTTTCTCCTGTTTCAAGTGTGTTTGCCATATATTTTTCCAATAATTCTTTAATTGGTAATTCAGGACACCCTGCAACAACTTCAACCCCGTTTTGCGCAAACATCATCATAGGTCTGCCGCCCATTCCGCCTGCCAAAACTTTGCTTACTCCCTGTTCTGAAATCCAGCTTGCACTCTGACAGGAAATACCTTCTTCAGGAACTCTTTCTTCAATGTTTAAAATTTCGTTCGTTTCAGGGTTTATTTCAGCAAAAGTGAAAGAATCACAATGACCGAAATGCCCGCATAATTTCCCTTCTGATGTCGGAATACAAATTTTCATAATCTTATCTCCTTTTAATTTTTCAATGTTACTCTGTAATAAAATAGCACTTTCTAATGCTTCTGTGTCTGTTATGTTATGTCTTTTGGCATAATCTCTAAGGATATTTAAAATGTTTTCGTTAATTCTTCTGTTGAAGGGCACTTTCTTAAGACAGGTTTTCTTTCTTCCTGCCTGTTCCCGTTTACCGCCCCATTTAGAATTACCGCAACATCTCATAACAAAAGACTAACACCTATATTTGAATATGTCAATACAAAATCAAGATAGTATTGAAATTACAAACAACAAGGATAGTATTTTACAAAAATTGTAAAAAAAGCAGATTTATAATAAAATTGTTGCAGGAGAGTATGATGAATTATAAATTAATAGATTTGCATGTTTATGGTGATGAGAGAGGAAAACTTATCTCAATTGAAGGAAACAAGAATATTCCTTTTGATATTAAGAGGGTGTATTGGATATTTGATACAATTCCGGAGCAGGACAGAGGTTGTCACGCACATAAGGAACTGGAACAAATTATTGTCGCAATGGACGGAGCCTGTCAATTTGTTCTTGATGACGGAAAGACAAGAGAAACAGTTTACTTGAACAGACCGGATAAAGGCTTATATATCGGAAAAAATATGTGGAGAGAAATGAAGCATTTTTCTTACGGATGCAAATTAATGATTATTGCAAGTACTTATTATAACGAAGATGAGTATATACGAAATTACGAAGACTTTTTAAAAGAGGTTAATGCGTAGATGAGTAAAATTCTGATAGCAGGAGCAGGCGGCGCGCCATCTGAAGGAGTTATAAATTCTCTGTTGAAAAGTAAAAAAGGAGAAGAAATTATAGGAATGGGGTCAGAACCTACGGATTTGGTTTTGTCACATGCAAGAAGAAAATACTATGTCCCTTATGCAAATACTCCTGATTACAAGGTTGCCCTTTTAAAAATTTTAAATAAAGAAAAACCTGATTTAGTCCATTTTCAGAATGATTTGGAAGTTTATCATGCTTCAATGCTCAGAGAAGATATTCATAAAGCAGGATGTAAAACTTTTATGCCTGAACACGATGTTATAGATACATGTGTACACAAGTGGAAATCTTATATTGCTTTTAAAGATGCGGGGATAAAAGTTCCTGTTAATATGATGATAAATAATGAAGCGGATTTGAAAGAAGCCTTTTCAACACTTGGTGACGAAAAAGGAAATGTATGGTTCAGAGCTGCATCAATAGGTGGCGGCGGAAAAGGGTCTGTCCCGACAAATGATTATAATATGGCAAAATGCTGGATAGACAGAGTTAACGGTTGGGGTGATTTTATTGCAGCAGAAATGCTTACCCCTGATACGGTTACCTGGCTTTCAATATGGTATGAAGGGGAGTTAGTTGTAGCCCAAACAAGAAAAAGAACAGGATGGATACACGGAAACAGAAGTGCTTCCGGGGTTACTGGTGTTACAAAAGTCGGAACTACGTGTTCTGATAAACTTGTTGATGATATAGCCATAAATTCAATCAAGGCCGTGAGTAAAAAGCCTCATGGTATTTTTGGGGTTGATATGGCTTATGACAGGAACGGAATTCCAAACCCGACAGAAATTAACATTTCAAGATTTTTCACAACAGTTCTTTTCTTTACGGAGGCAGGGTTAAATATGCCTGAGATATTTAAAGATATAGCATTGTATCAGAAATTTCCGAAACTTGATAAAAAGATAAATCCTTTACCAGACGGACTTATGTGGCTCAGAGGAATGGATACTGTGCCAAGATTAATGACGGCTGATAAAATTAATAAAGAGGTTATAACGTTATGAATATATTGATAACAGGCGCAACAGGTTTTGTCGGAACTGCCTTTTTGCAGTACATAAATGATAATAATTTGTTTTCGGCCGATAATGTTATACTTTTAACCTCAAAAGAAATTTCAGGATATAAATGTATTTTGCATAAAAATTACACTTTTACCAAAAATGATTTTTACGAAAACAATATAAATAAGGTTGATATTGTTTTTCATTTAGGGGCGTCTGTACCAAAGACAAGAAAAGAATTTGGGGTTGATTATACGGAAAAATTTGCATCAAACTTATTAAATACTGCGCATTTGTTGGAAAATCTTCCGTCAATACCGAAAAAATTTATTTTTATAAGTTCTGTTTCCGTATATCAAGATAAACCTGAAATAAATGAAGATACTGAAATTCAGGTAACGGATATGTACGGCGCTTCAAAACTTATGTGTGAAGCGTATTTGGAAAAGAAATCTAAGGAATTGGGTTTTGTTTTGCAAATACTTCGTTTAGGACAAATATACGGGGAAGGTGAAGAAACCTATTCAAAAATTGTATCGTTTTTTGTGAAGCAGGCAATTAAAAATGAGCCTATAACCATCTTCGGAACGGGAAATGAAAAAAGAAGTATGTTATATGTAAAAGATTGTGCAAAAGCAATTTTTGAAGCATCTGAATTTGATAAATCGATAGGAGTTGTAAATATAGCTGCACAAAATTCAGTTACTGTAAAAGAATTGGCGGAAATTGTTTATAAAATATGTAAGAAACAACCTGATATGAAATATGATACAAATAAAATATCTCAGGATGTAATATATGATGTTGCAAAAATGAAAAAACACTTTAAAATAACGGAAACACCTTATGAAGAAGGAATAAAAAATTATTATAATTACTATATAAATCGGTACGGAGAAAATTAAATGATAGATTTATATGAGAAGGCTTTAGATTTAAGACGTAAAGTTATAAAAACATGTTATTTGGGAAGGGGTGGACATATTCCCCCGTCATTATCCGCGCTTGATATTATGACAGCATTATATTTTGGCGGAATACTGAAATATGATTCAAAAAATCCAAACTGGGAAAATCGAGACAGATTTATTTTAAGTAAAGGACATGCGGCACTCGGAATATATAATGTACTTTGTGATGCGGGGTTCTTTAAAAGAGAAAATTTATATACTTTTTGTAAGCCGGGAACTATATTTGGCGCGCATCCTACTCCGAATATTCCGGGAATTGAAGCTGCAACAGGCGCACTCGGTCACGGGTTGTCTTTTGGGGTGGGTTTGGCACTTAGTGCAAAAATGAAGAAACAAAAACATCTTATATATGTAATAACCGGGGACGGTGAATGTCAGGAAGGGGCTATTTGGGAAGCTGCAATGTCTATATCCGAATTTAAATTGAATAATCTGATATGGATAATTGACCATAATAAATGGCAGGCAACAGGAAAAGTGTCCGAAACAATGGAAATAGAACCTTTAGATGAAAAAATGAAGGCTTTTGGACTTGAACCGATTGTTATAAATGGTCACGATTATAAACAACTTATTAACGCACTTTCGGTTGACAGAAATAATCTTCCCGAAAAACCAAGAGTTATAATTGCCAATACTCACAAAGGAAAGGGTGTTCCTTTTATTGAAGATAAGCGGGAATGGCATTCAAAAATTCCAAACAATGATGAATTTAAAATTATAATCAACGAACTCGGATTAACAGAAGAGGAGTTTGAAGCATTATGAGAAAAACATACGAACAGGCAATATATGATTTAATGGGTAAAAATGAAAAGGTAGTTGCGCTTGTCGCTGACAGTGCCTCAGGGAAGTATGAAGATATAGAAAAAGATTATCCGGACAGAATTTTTAATTTCGGTATTGCGGAAAACAATATGGTTGCGGCAGGGTGTGCATTAGCGAAAGAAGGATGGATTCCTGTTGTATATGCATTAAATAATTTTCTTGTATACAGGGCATATGAGTTTATCCGAAATGATGCCTGCCTTCAAAAAAGAAATATTAAATTTGTGGGTTTGGGTTGCGGAGTTGTTGCAAACACTTTAGGTCCGACACATCATACAACTGAAGATATTGCCGCGCTGAGGGTTTTGCCTGATTTAACATTGTTATCTCCGGCAAGTCCGAAAGAAGTTCCTGTTATGCTTGAAAAAGCTATTCAGTACGAAGGGCCGGTATATATAAGATTGGGAAAAGCCTTTGAAAAAGAGATATATGAGGATAAATCCCCTTTTGAAATAGGTAAAGCAAATACAATAAAAACAGGTTCTGATATAACAATTTTTTCAACGGGGTCTGTAATTGCAGATGTACTTGATGCGGCTAAAAATGCTCAGAGTATCGGTATTTCTGCAGAAGTTATTAATATTTCAACAATAAAACCATTAGATACAGAAGCCGTTTTAAATTCAGCCCAAAAAACCAAAAATGTTTTAACTGTAGAAGAACACAATATAATAGGCGGTTTGGCGGGAGCAATTTCTGAAACATTATTAGGTAAAGTTCAGCTTAACTCTTTTGGAAAAATGGGATTTAATGACGTATTTTGTAATGACTACGGCTGGCATCAGGATTTAAAGAAAATGTACGGATTATCTTCAGAAGATATATATAATCAAATAGTTAAACAAATTCGGGGGTAAAAAATATTGCGTAAGATATTTTTTGATTTAGACGGAACTTTAATAGATGCTTCTGACAGATTATATCGTTTATTTTGTGATTTAATTCCGGAATGTAATTTTTCAAAAGAAGAATACTGGAATTTAAAACGTCAAAGAATTAATCACAAAATGATTATAGAGCAGTATTTTCCTGAATATAGTTTTGAAGAATTTGATAAACAATGGATGTCTTTAATTGAAACTGATAGGTATTTGAATTTGGATAAAATTTATGACGGTATTTATGTAATACTCGATAAATTGCAAAAAACGAATGAATTATATTTACTGACAGCAAGACAATCAAAAGAAAAATTGACAGAAGAACTTAAAAAATTTAAATTACAAAAGTATTTTAAAAAAATACTTTTGACAGAAAACAAAAAGACAAAAGCAGATTTACTTCAAGAAACCGAATTAAATGAAAATGATATTTTTGTAACTGATATGGGAAAAGATATTCAAATTTCAAATGATTTAGGTCTTAAGTCAATTGCTGTAACTTGGGGATTTATGGATAAGAATAACTTATTTGCATATAATCCTGAATATATTTATGATAAAATTGAAGAATTGGATACATTGAATGATTAAATTCTTAGATTTAGAACGTGTAAATAATAGATTTAGAAGTGAGATTGATGCAAGAATTAAGTCAATCTTAGATAGCGGTTGGTATTTGCAGGGAGAATGGAATAAAACTTTTGAGTCAAATTTTGCAAAATTTTGCGGAGTTAAGCATTGTATAGGGTGTGCGAACGGACTTGATGCATTAAAACTTATTATACGTGCATATGGTTATGGCGAAGGAGACGAAATTATTGTTCCGGCAAATACGTATATTGCCTCAATTCTTGCAATAACTGAAAACGGTTGTACTCCTGTTCTTGTTGACCCTGATATTAACACCTACAATATTAATCCTGATTTAATCGAGGAAAAAATAACAGAAAAAACAAAAGCAATAATGGTTGTTCACTTATATGGCCAAGCCGTTCGGATGGATAAAATTTGGGCATTGGCTAAAAAATATAACCTTAAAATTATAGAGGATTCAGCTCAGGCTCACGGTTCTGTATATCAAGGTAAAAAAGCCGGTAACCTGGGTGATGCTTCGGGATTTTCATTTTACCCCGGTAAAAATTTGGGCTGTATGGGAGATGGCGGTTGTGTTACCACAAACGATGATGAATTGGCTTTGAAAATCAGAGCGATTGCAAATTATGGTTCCGATAGAAAATATCATCATATTTATAAAGGTATAAATTCAAGATTAGATGAAATTCAGGCAGCCATTTTGGATGTAAAACTTCAAAATTTAGACTCGGATAATACAAGACGCAGAGAAATTTCAAAATACTACAGGGAAAATATTAAAAATCCCAAAATTATTTTGCCGAATGTGTATGATGAGAAAGCGCATGTTTGGCATATTTTTGCAGTAAGATGTGAAAACAGGGATGAATTGCAAAAATATCTGGAAGAAAAAGGCATACAAACAAATATTCACTATCCGGTACCTCCGCATAAGCAGGGGGCATACGTGGAATGGGAAAACAAATGTTTCCCCGTAAGTGAAGAAATTCATAAAGCTGAGTTAAGTCTGCCGATTTCTCCGGTTTTAACGAATTAAGAATTAAAAAAAAATTACAGAGGTGATAAATGATTGGAGATAAACCTTTAGTTTCAGTTATATTTCCTGCATATAACCATGAAAAATATGTTCAGGAAACAATAAAATCAGTAATTAATCAGACATACGAAAATATTGAATTAATTGTAGTAGATGATGGATCTTCGGATTCAACCTGGCAAAAAATTCAGGAAATGAAAGAAGAATGCGAAAAAAGATTTGTCAGAGTAGTTTTTGAAACAAAAGAAAACGGTGGCGTTTGCTCAGCGTTAAAAAGATTATATGAACTTGTTCAGGCTGATTTTATAATGCAAACAGCCTCAGATGACTTACTGAAACCGGAACTTATTGAAAAGGAAATGGAATTTTTATTAAATAATCCTGATTATTTATTATGTACTTGTAATGATGAAATTATTGATTCAAACTCCCGACAATGTTATTGGGATATGGCAAGAAACAATGTCTATGATATATCAAAAGCAGTTTTTAAGACATTTGGGGATTTTTTAAAACGAACAAAACCCAATATTGATTTTAATTCGGAATTATTTGGTTCATATATTTCGTTATATGGTGGGAATTATATTTCTAACGGATATATTTTCAGAAAATCTGTTTTGGAAAAAATTGGTCCGTGTCCTGATGGGGTTTTAGAAGATTGGTGGTTCATGCTTCAAATATCGAAAATTGGTAAGCTAAAATATATTGATGAAGTTTTGTATTCGTACCGCTGGCATGATACTAATGCAATCAGAGATTTAGATAAAATTAAAGGGATTTCAATAAAAACATTAATATGGGAAATATCTTTTCTTCATAAAATTAATGAAACAAATTCATTTGACAAGTATTTGCCCGATGTTGAATATGTTTATGAGAAAGATGCTCAATATATCTCAGTAGGTTAAGTCCGTAACAGGATATTATTCTCATATTGCAAAACTCCTGAACAGAATGTTTTGTAAATTATTTGTTACAATTTGATTTAAAACTATCAAAAATTATATTTAGTGTTTTTGATAATAAATGAGGGTAAACAAAAGGAGGTTATATGAGAATTGCACCGATTAATAATTCAAATTTTAAGGCAAATGTTTGGGTAGACAAAAATGTTAAGGGCGTTGTTGCCCCAAATCGTGAGGCTTTTGATGAAGCTGTGGGAAAATACCAGTATTGGTTACAAACAGCGAAGCGAGATGTTCCTTATACAATGAATATCAGAGAAAATTCTTCTTTGTATCCTGATACATTTGTATCAAAAGAAACATATGATACTCACGAATATCCTTATGAAGAATGTGGTTATACTGTTACCAGAGAAGTTCATCACACAGAAGATTTAGAGTTTGAAATAAATGGTAAAAAAGGCGGTTTCTGGTTTAATCCGAACGCAAGTGCAGACCAGTTATTAGATAGTTTCAAATCAATGTTTGACAACCTTAATAATAAATAGGCTTTAGTATTATAACTATTAAAACAGAGTGATTTTTATTTCACTCTGTTTTTTTAATTGTAAATTACTTATGCTATTATAAGTCTATGGAAATTAATTCAAGACAAGATATTATTGATATTTTAAAAGACGATACAATTAATGAACAGTTGTTTTCTTATGCTGATAAAGTCAGACATGAAAATGTAGGGGACGAGGTTCATTTAAGAGGTTTGATTGAGTTTTCGAATATATGCAAACGTACTTGTAAATACTGTGGTTTGAGATGTGAAAACAGAGTTCTTGAACGATACAGAATTGAGCCTGACGACATAATTCTGTTCGCCCAAAAAGCAGTTGAAATGGGTTATAAAACAATAGTTTTGCAATCGGGCGAAGACGAGTATTATTCTACAGATAAAATGTGCAAAATTATATCTAAAATCAAAGAACTCGATGTTGCACTGACTTTGGGTGTTGGAGAAAAGAGTTTTGGTGAATATAAAGCTTATAAAGATGCAGGAGCTGACAGATTTCTGTTGAGAATAGAGACAACAGACAAAGAGCTTTATAAACAAATGCACCCGAATATGAGTTTTGAAAATCGTGTAAGATGCCTGAAAGATTTAAAAACTTTGGGTTATGAGGTTGGTTCGGGCTGTCTTGTCGGGCTTCCTGATCAGACAATTGAATCACTTGCCGATGATATTTTGTTTTTCAAAGAAATTGATGCGGATATGATAGGTATAGGTCCTTATATTTCACATCCGGATACCCCTTTAAAAGACTGTAATAACGGAAGTTTTGAACTGTCTTTAAAGGTTATGGCAATAGTAAGGATTTTATTAAAAGACATAAATATTCCAGCAACAACAGCGATGGAAACTTTAAATCCTAATGGCAGAATTATTGCATTACAAAGCGGTGCAAATGTAGTTATGCCAAATGTTACAACAACAGAGTATCGTAAAAAATACGAAATTTATCCTAATAAAATCTGTATAAATGAAGATCCGTCCCAATGCCGGGGCTGTATTTCCGCAAAGATTAAATCAATTGGCAGAACAATATCAACCGGATATGGTTTTCACCGAAAATAAATTGACGGGGTTTGAATTTTATGGTCAAATAAGACTATGCTTTACGATTGTTTTACATTCTTTGATGAATTCGATTTACTGGAAATCCGTTTAAATTATTTAAGCGATATTGTTGATAAATTTGTCCTTGTTGAAATGGGACAAACTTTTTCGGGAAATGAGAAACCTTTTTATTATGAAGAAAACAAAAGCAGATACGAAAAATTTGCCGATAAAATAATTCATGTAAAAGTAGAAGATTATCCGTTTGTTGATAATCTTAGCGAATATGACAAGTGTTGGTGCCGTGAAAATTATCAGCGTGATTGTATTTTAAGAGGGTTAAATAATGCTGAAGATGACGATATTATCATGATATCTGATGTAGATGAAATACCTTCAAAAAATGCAATTAACAGTTATAACAACGGTATTTATGGTATGCGTCAAAGATGTATGAGTTATTATCTTAATTGCGAAAAAGTATCAGATTTAAAATGGGACAAAGGAACAAAAATATGTGAGATGGAGATTCTGTTGTACCCCGGATTTGATATTGAGGAAGAAATTGGGGCAAGATATACTCAAAAAGGTTTTCCAACATATGTCAGGTTTTATACCGGCCCTGTATTGCTAAATGGTGGTTGGCATTTTTCATACCTTGGCGGATCTGAGGCAATATCTAAAAAAATTAAATCATTTTCACATCAGGAGTTTAACAACGAAACTTATACTGATGAAAAAGAGATTGAGAGAAAAATTTTAGCAGGAGAAGATCTTTTTGGCCGTGGGGATGTATATAAGGCAATTCCGATAGATGAAACCTTTCCGGACTATATTGTAAATAATCAGGAGAAGTATAAGCATCTTATTTTGCCTGTTAAATAAGACAGATTAAGCCAAATAATTAAGTTTTTTTTCTTCGGGCTGACCTTTAAAAAGTCTCTCTAATATATCGATAACTATATTTTTTTGTTTTGCGCCTCTTTCAGCGTGAAGTCTGCAAACCTGATTTTTATCAATATCTACGATACCTACGAGTTCAACATTGTCCATAGGAATTTCATCCTGATAAATATGTTCAATGGATTCATTATTTTTAGTATATATTTCGCTGTTTTCTTCATCGTCTCCTTTTTTAATGTGTTCCGGAGGATCGGAATGATATGGATCTTTCAGATAATTAAAAAATTTATCCTGACTTCTTATTCTTAATTTTGATTCGTCAAGATTTTCGGTCGGAATCCTTAGACAAACCAATTTATCCTGATATTTTGAAGTTTCTCTGAGTAAAGTCAGAGCTAAATTCTGAGTTGACCAGTAAGTATCGTTATTCAGCCACTGATTTGTAAAATTTGGCAAATCAACCATAAACACCCCCGGTTTTTCAAGAAACATATCTTTAGATGTGCTTATTTTATTGTCTTTAAGCATATTTTTGTAATTATCAACGGAGGTAAAATGATAAAGATATCGTTCTGCCTGATGTTTTCCAAAATTTATATTTATCTGGGGTATGGTAATCATACTCATAACAAAACGCAAAAATAAAAAAATTGCTATATATAGCAAAAAAATTTTTTATGGTTTTTATACAAGTATGCAGATTAACGGAATTAAATTTAATACTTGTATAAATCCATTTGCGAATATAAAGACAAACAGTGTTTGTAAACCGCAATTTGTTTCAGCTTTGAATTTTGGAAGAAATGAGGATATTTTTGAGCGAAATCCTTTAAATAAGTTTAAGAATTTCAGTATTGAAGAATACAAAAGCCTATCAAAAGAAGAAATTACAAAAATTAATGAAGAAATAGACAGCAAGGCATACAAAAAATATGACTATGATGTAACAATGCATAATTTGATGTGCTCAGGTATGAAATCATATTTAGACAAAAAATACGGAGAAAAGAATTACACTGTAATTACTTTAGGCCGTTCGATTTCATCTTTGGGGAAATGTCTCGGATATGAAATAGGCGAAGATAATGTAAAAATGCTCCCTATGAGTTCTGCGGGCCGTTTTTGTTTAAGTAATGAGACCAGCGAAAATGTAAAAAGCTTTGCTGATTATTTGAGTTCTGTCGGTTTATCAAAAGAAAGTATTAAAAAATCAGGAAAAGCACTTGTTCTTGTTGATTACAGTTATACCGGAAGATCTTTAATAGGTGCCAAAAAAATAATGCAGAGAGAAGATGTTTTGGGAGAAGAAACTGAAATTCATACAGAAAATATTATGGATATGCTAAAGGGTATTGATAATGATTTAATTAAAGAACATGGATTTGAATCTGAACAACATTTCAGAATTGATTCGGAGCTTATTTTCTGGAATTCACTATTTAAAAAATACTCACTTGTTGATAATTGTTATGATTTGGAAAACACATCAAGGGCTGTTTTAAATATGCAGGAAGCCCCGGAATTAAAAAAACAGTTTTTATTTAAACTTTTAGATAGCAAAATGAATGGTTAAACAGGTGTTTTTGATAAAATCCGGCGGATATGATAAACTCAAATAAGCAACGGGATAATCGTTTAAACAGGACAGAGACGTAATGAGAGAGATTATAAATATTTGCTATATAACTGATTCTAACTATTTTGTTCCGACATTAACAAGCATTATGTCTGTAGCCGAAAACTGCAAAAATTCAGAGGTTAATATCTATGTTGTTTGCTCTGATATAAAACAAAGATACTTGAGTATATTAGAAAATATAAAATTTGAAAATTGTAGGATCTTTATAAAAAAGCTCGATAATCCGTATTTAGATTTGGGAACAAAACACAGACACGTATCAAAAACTGCGCTTTTGAAGTTCTTATTACCCGAAATTTTTTCTGATTTGGATAAAATTCTGTATTTAGATGGTGATATTTTAGTCTATAAAGATTTGGCAGAACTATATCAGACAGATTTACATGAAT
Organism: bacterium; assembly: GCA_017433195.1. Taxonomy (GTDB): domain Bacteria; phylum Cyanobacteriota; class Vampirovibrionia; order Gastranaerophilales; family Gastranaerophilaceae; genus RGIG2479. Next base: position 856 of record JAFRHR010000006.1, on the reverse strand, counting down.
ACTATGCTGCAGCTGTATCTGATATGAGGGCTGTACTTCGAAACAAAAGCAATGTAAGTTTAAGACTTGGAAATTATTTTAATTCAGGCGTTATGTTGTTAAATCTGAAAAAAATGAGAGAAGATAATTTAACGCAAAAGTTGTCAGAACTAAAGCAAAATGAAGAATTTCAGAGATTTATGGATCAGGATGTTTTGAATAAAGGGTTTGAAGAAAATGTAATTTTTATTGTGCCAAAATATAATTTTCAGTATGAGTGTTTTTCTGATTACAAATACGGACAAATTGCGCAGTATTACGGAATTACTGACGAACAGGTAAAGGATATGTATAAAAAACCTTCTGTTCTGCATTTAACAAATTACAGAAAACCATGGAACAGTTTTTTGTGTCCGTGCTTTAACAAATGGTTTTATTATTTCCTGAAAATTTCGGATTTTGAACTGAAAGCAAAGACAATATCAGATATAGTTAAAGCAACAGGAAAAACAGAGTTTAGATTTTGGGCAATTCAAATTAAAAGAATTATTGAAAGAATAATTTGGTTTTTGGCTCCGATAGAAATAAACAGATTTTTTGCAGATATAAAAATGAAATTGAATAAAAATTTGTCACTAAATACCGTTTCCCGAAATAAAAAGATTATAATATCCTTAACGACTTTCCCCGAAAGGATTAAAGAATTAAAATATGTACTTTATTCGTTATTTAATCAGACAGTAAAAGCTGATAAAATTGTCCTTTATCTTTCGGAAGAAGAGTTTAAGAATAAAGAAAATGACTTGCCGGAGGATATTAAACAGTTTGAGAATTATGGTTTGGAAATAAGGTGGGTAAAAAATCTGCGTTCTTATAA
>JAFRHR010000059.1 GCA_017433195.1 bacterium | reverse complement strand
TGTTGCTCTTTTGTAGCCCAGTTTGTTTAATTCGGCAAGCAGTTTTTCATGAGAAATTTCCGTGCCCTTTTTTAATATTAATTTATTCTTATTAAAAAAATCTTTATCCGGAAATTTTTCCAAAAGTGATTTTACGGGCATGATTAAAAAGTCCGGAGTGTTTCTTAAAATACTTATCTGTTTTGCATAATCGTAAAGATTAGGGGTTACGGTATCGTAAAGCGAAGTATTCTGTGTCGGAAAAATATCAACATCAAATCCGAAAGTCTTATAAAGGTCGCTTTTATACCTTATGGCAGACTGTTCCGAGCCGGTTACAAAAACGATTTTTTTTGCGGATAACTTTGCTTTGCAGAGTAAAATCAGCCTTAAAAAAGAAGTTATACCGGTAACTGTAAAAGATTTGCCGGCATTAATTTTATCTTTAAAAAGTAAAAACTGTTCACAAGAGTCGAGATTCATGAATTTTGGTTAGAACTTTCGTAATTAATACCCTTTTCCTTTAATGCAGCGATAAATCTTTCTGCGCATTCTTTTTGAACTTCGGGCGGAACAACTCTTAGTATTTCAACGGTTTTAGAAATTATCGGGTTTTTGTCATACCATCTGTTTCCGTTTACAGGTTTTACCATTTCATAAAACTTGTCAATCGCTTCTTTAGATACTTTTTCTTCAAGCTTTTGAAGAAAAACTTCAGCCTGACTGAGCAATTCGTCTTGATAATTTTTCAGTAATTCGATTACTTCCAAAAGTTTTGGATCGTGATCGTACCATCTTTTATACACAGGATTCATTGATTACTCCTTGTTCAATATTTTCACCGTCTTTAATTCTCTTTATTTTTCCGCCTAAGAGTAAAATCTTTTCTTCAAGTTTTTCGTAACCTCTGTCGATATGATAGATGTTTTCAATTGTTGAAGTTCCGTCAGCCATAAGTGCCGCAACAACCAATGATGCTCCGGCTCTTAAATCACTTGCGGAGATTATTGCACCCGTGAGTTTCTTAACTCCTTTTATAATGGCATGGTTTCTGTCCTGATGGATGTCAGCGCCCATTCTTCTTAAATCGGGAACCTGCATAAATCTGTTTTCATACAGACTTTCTGTTATTATTCCGACACCGTTTGCGGTTGTTAATAATACCATTGCCATAGACTGCAAATCTGTTGGGAATCCGGGATACGGTTGGGTTACAAAATTAACCGAAGTTAATTTGTTTTTGCATGAAACCTCAATTGATGTAGGATCTAACAATTTTATGTTTGCACCCATCTTTATTAATTTATCAGTAAAGAAGGTTAAATGAGCAGGATAGATGTTTTTGATAATTGCCTTACCTTTAGTTGCAACAACTGCGCTCATAAATGTTCCTGCTTCAATTCTGTCAGGAATTGTTGTGTATTCAACAGAATGTAAATCTTCCTGTTTAACTCCGTTAATTATGATTTCAGAAGTTCCTGCGCCGATTATGTTTGCACCCATTGAGTTTAAGAAATTTGCCAAATCAACGATTTCAGGCTCTTGTGCCGCATTTTGAATCTTTGAAGACCCTTCTGCCAAAACAGATGCAAGCATTAAGTTTTCTGTTGCACCGACTGACGGAATATCAAGATAAATATCCGTCCCTACAAGTTTCGGAACTTTGGCATGTACATAACCGTTTTCTATTTTTATTTTTGCACCTAATGCTTCTAATCCTTTGATATGGAAATCAACACGTCTTTCGCCAATTGCACAGCCTCCCGGGAGTGCGACTATGGCTTCTTTGCATCTTGAAACCAACGCACCCAAAATAACAAAAGATGCTCTCATTTTGCTTACAAGTTCATATTTTGCGGTAATTGAAGTTAAATTAGTTGCATCAATTGTAACGGATTTTTCTTCTTTATTACTTACAGCCTTCGCTCCAAGCCCTTTTATAACTTCGAGCATGATTTCTACATCTGTAAGTTCGGGAACGTTATAAATTTTTGTTTCCCCTTTTACAAGAATAGCCGCTGCCATAAGTTTGAGTACGGAGTTTTTTGCCCCTCCTATTGAAACTTCTCCCTTTAATTGATTTCCTCCGCTAACAATATATTTTTCCGCCAATGTTTTGCCAACCTTCCTCTGTATAACGTTATTTTACTATAATTATGGCTATAAAGTAAAGCAGGACAGAATATAATAATTTTTAACTTAATATTTCTTAATAATTTTGGGTCTAAGTAGCAAATTATAATTTTAGGATATTTAAAATAGTGGTAGTAGAAAAAGGTTAGATTGGAAACTATGAGAATACAGCATACAACGCAAAATCTTAACTCTTGTAAAAACATTTCCTATGGTGGCATTCCTAATGCAAGAAATATTATTTCCAACGTAGCCCAAGATGGTAAACCTCTTAAGGGTTTGGAAAAATTTTATCAGAGTGAAGGCTTAAAAAAATTTTTAACGAGTAAAGGTTTCGATAAATTATTGGATTTATCTGTAAAGAATCCGGTTATTTTAACATCAGTTTACTCGTTATTTTTATGTACATTGTTAAGACCGGCAACAATTATGGCATTGCCGGGCAAGAACGTTGATGATAAGAAATATGCTTCTGCTCACTCAATTGCATCAGGTGTTATCGGACTTGCAGTTACAGCAGCAATTTTAACTCCTGTTGGACAGAGAGTTAAGAGGGTATTCAAAAATCCGGCAAAATACTTAAAACCTGAAACTGTTAAAAGAATGTTTCCTAATGTAGCAACCAAAGAAGTTGAAAAAGACGGACAAAAGGTAATGGAAATTGTTACACATGACGGAAAGATGCTTCAGACTCAGGAATTTGAAAATATGAGAAATGCAGAAATTGCAGAACTGAAGAAAAAAGGTATTTATGATAAATTAAATCCGTTACAAAAAGAAAATTTACAAGACCGAGAAGTGCCTTACTTATGTATGTCAAATGAACCTATTATTCATAATGGTCAGCCATTAAGATCGGCATTCTTTAAAAAGGCAAATGGTGAAGCGTGTGCGTTACAGTCAAACGGAACTCCTGTACTTGACAGTATGAAAGTATCAGAAAGACAAAATGAAAATGCAGAAAAAATACTTAAAATGGTTCCGGATTTACTGGTAGCGGCACCAAGAGCTGCCATTACGGTTGCAACAATTCCATTTATTTTGACAAAAGTATTTGGTATTAAAAAGCCGGTAAAAGATCCAAAACCGGAAGAAATAAAAGAAGTTTCTTTTAATTCAAATCAGGCGGGGTTACAAAGTTTTGACTATACTGAATTATTTCCCGGTTTAAAGAAGGAGGTGCAATAATGAATATATCTCCTGTTAATATGACAAATAATATTCAAATGAATAAAGAAACATCATTTAACGGTTTGGCAAGTGCTGCTGCAAAAGGCGGTAAAGTTGCAGAAGTGTATGATGGTTTAATTGAAAAAGCAGCAAGGAAAATGGTTGCTCCTGTTTTAGAAAACAGCAAATTTACTCAGTTTTTGGAAAAAACAGCCAACATAACCGATATGCCTAACCACTTATCTACTTTAGGTGCTGCGGCAACATCCGGTTTTTATGTAAGAAGTACATTAAAAAATGATAAATTACAAAAACAGGAAAGAAAAACTCTTGCTTTAAATCAGGCATTAGTATTTGTAGTTTCAACATTAGGTGCTTATTTTGCAAATGATAAAATCGGAAAATTTGTTGATAATGTAAGATATAAATACATAGAATACAATCAGCATAATCCAAAGTTAGGCTCAAGAATTACAGGATTTAAAACAGCATCAGGCTTAATGGTATTTGCATTGATGTACAGATACATTTCACCGGTTGTTGTTACACCGATTGCAAGTGCTATTTCAAAATCTGTAAGAGAACATAAGGCAGCAAAGAAGGCAGCTCAGGCTAACAACGTTGCATAGCATTGTTTAAGCAATAAGCAATCTGATTCAATGTTTGGACTTTCGCAGACAAGTGCGCCTTTGACATTAAAATCTTTGAGTGCTCTGAGTAAATCTTTGTAGTTCATATCTGATTCTTCAAGATTAAGGTGTCTCTTTTCACCCTTAGATGAATAGTCTATTCCTGCAAGGTGTGCGTGAAAATTGTTTATTGCAACGTCACCCAATTCTTTCCCGATAAGTTCAAGCATTTGGGCAAATTCATCGTAGGTGTTATGCGAGCCGTTGTATCTTGCGTGAAGATGTGAAAAATCAACACAAGGTAAAACGTATTCAAATTCTTTTGACAGTTTTATAATTTCTTTGAGGTCTCCCCATTGTGTTGCTTTTCCTGTTGTTTCAGGTCTTATCCAGATTTTGTTTCCTGTTTTTTCTAATTCATCAGTTATTTTTTTTATCTGTTCTCTTATTTTTGCGTAAGTCTCTTCTTTGGAATTTCCCATATAAAATCCGGCATGAAAGGTTATGCTGTAACCGCCGAGTTCATTTGTTACATTTGCTGTTTCAATAATTCTCTGAACACTTGCCTCGACTTTTTCTTCTTCTTTTGAGTTGAGGTTTATGTAAAACGGAGCGTGAGCCGTTTTTATCAGGTTTGTTTCATTAACAGTTTTTTTGCTTGTTTCACTAATTCTTACGCCATGGACAAATTCTAATTCCATTCCGTCAAGCGTCATATCTTCAAGAATTTTAAACGCATTGTCATATCCTTTGTTTCCGTTAGATAACGGCATTCCGGCTGTTAAGAAATTTAGTTTGTCCATCCGAAAAATTCTCCTTTTTTGGGTTGCAATATACCTGTTATATCGGCAGAATCTCCGTAAAAATAACTTCCGAATTGTATAATTCTCGGAATAATCATTCCTTTTCCTGTTGCAATATAAACATTGTTATTTTCTATTTTTATAACTTCTCCGACTTTAGCACCTTCAGGTGGCGAATCTTCTGTATAATCGACTTTCATAACTTTTACAGGAATGCCTCTGAATAGTGTTTTTGCAAGAATGAAAGGATTTAAAGCCCGAACAAGCGCCTCAATTTTTTCTGCAGGCATGGAAAAATCAATGTATTGTTCTGCATCAGAAAAACTAAGAGCTTTTTTAAAATTGCCTTTAGGTTGCGGTATTCTCATAAGTGGTTCTTTTTCATATACATTCAAAACTTTAATAAGCATTTCAACTCCGAGTAAATTCAGTCTGTTAAAAAGAGTTCCCATTGTTTCCTTTACCCATAAAGGCTGAGCTTCCTGATAAATTATATCTCCGGTGTCGAAGTTTTCGTCCATAAAGTGAATACTTACTCCTGATTGCGGTTCCTGATTATAGATAACTCTGCTGTATGGATTTCCGCCTCTGTAGTCCGGAAGCAGTGACGGGTGAACATTTATAAAGCCATCTTTTGCTGTATCAAGCATAACTTTCGGAATTTTATAGTTAAAAGAACATACAACTGCGATGTCTATTTTTAAATCTTTAAGTTTTTGTATAAAAGCCGCATCATCAAGCTCGTTGTAGTCTATAAAGTTTAAACCTCTTTGTAATACAAAATTTTTAAAGGTTGAAAACATTTCGTGACTTTTCTTTGGCCCGACTACCCCGACTATATTTACTCCTGCATTTAACAGTCCGTCAAGTCCGATAAAGGCCATATCGGGTATTCCTATAAAAAGTACTCTTTTTGTTAATTTTTTAGTCACAATCTTCCCCGCACTTAATTATTTTGAAGTTTTGCTTTTATTTATTTTTGATAAAACAAAGAATATAAAAATCAAAGCAGCAACAAATATAAGATAATGTTTAAAAGGTCCGGCAAAGTATGTTGCAATTGCACCTCCGGCAATAGCAACAGAAGTTAAGATTAAAACTGTTTTCCTTTGGGAAAATCCTGCTTTTAAAAGTTTGTGATGAATATGATCGGCATCTGCAACAAAAGGCGACTGCCCTCTCAAAATTCTTCTTAAACTTGAATAAGTTATATCCATTATAGGAACAGCGAGTACGATGAATGGTAAAATTACCGCTAATGCTGCACCTTTCATTACTCCTGATACGGATAAAGTTGCAAGCAAAAATCCTGAAAATAATGCTCCGGAATCTCCCATAAAGATTTTTGCAGGATTGAAGTTAAAGGTTAAGAATGCAAGCATTGAACCTGCAAGAATAAAACCTATCAGGGCAGATATAGAATTTGACGGGGACAGAGCAACTGCAATAAGAGCTAATGCTATTGAGTTCACAGTTATAACTGAGCCTGCAAGCCCGTCAACTCCGTCAATAAAATTGACGGCATTGCTTATACCCACAATCCAAAGCATTGTAATCGGATAGGATAAAATCCCCAAATGGAAAACTCCGCCAAACGGGTTGTAAATTGTATCAATCTGTACGCCCAAAAGATAAACCATTGTTGCAGCCGCAAGCTGAATAAACAGTTTAAATTTTGCGTTTAAATTGTAAACATCATCAATAAGTCCGAGCAGAAACATTAATGAACTGCCCAAAAGTATTCCTGAAAGCAAACTTCCGTAAGGATAGTAACTCAGAAGTACCAAAACAAGGAAGGTAAGCATTGTGCTTGTCCAAATAGCAACTCCGCCTAATCTCGAAACCGGTACTTTATGTATTTTTCTCTCATTTGGAATATCAACAAGCCCTTCTTTCTTTGAAAAAGAAATTACCAAAGGAACTATAAATACCCCGATTATATAGGATATTATTGCTCCGGTTATATGCGCTTGTGTTAACTTTATAATAATTTTTCCGTCCTCGCTTAGTATAATTTATGTTTTTTGCATAAAGCAAGAGATCTTTCTTTAAGTTTTAAGAGCTCTGTTTCATTATCGGATAAACGAACGGCAGATGCAATAATTTTTGCAATTTCCGTCATATCATCTTCCGTAAAACCTCTTGTTGTCACAGCAGCGGCACCTAATCTTATTCCGCTTGTAACAAAAGGACTTTGCGGATCGTTTGGAACTGTATTTTTATTTGCAGTTATGCCAACGGTTTCAAGCACGTTAGCAATATCTTTACCTGTTTTGCCTGTTTTTCTTAAATCAAGTGTCATTAAGTGGTTTTCGGTCATCCCGCCTACAATATCAAGCCCTTCTTCGATTAAGCCCTTTGCAAGTGCCTTTGCATTTTTAACTATGTTTTGAGCATAAGTCTTAAATTCGGGTTTTGATGCTTCAAGTAATGCAACAGCCTTACCTGCGATAATGTGCTCCAAAGGTCCGCCCTGCATTCCGGGGAATACTGCTTTGTCTATCATTTGTGCAAATTCTTCATCACACATAATAATTCCGCCACGAGGACCTCTCAATGTCTTATGAGTTGTTGTTGTAACGAAATGAGCGTAACCTGCAGGAGACGGATGAACTCCTCCGACAACCAAGCCCGCAATGTGTGCAATATCAGCCAAAAGATATGCGCCTACTGAGTCTGCAATTTCTCTGAATCTTTTGAAATCGATTATTTTTGAATAGTTGCTTGCTCCGCAAATTATTAATTTCGGCTTGTTTTCTGTTGCGAGTTTCTGAACGACATCATAATCAATACAGCCTTCGTCATTAATTCCGTAGCTTACAATGTTGAAGTATAAACCTGAAAAATTAACCGGTGAACCGTGGCTTAAGTGCCCGCCGTTTGATAAATCCATACTTAAAACTGTGTCTCCGGGCTTTAAAACTGCCATAAATACAGCCATATTTGCCTGAGCGCCACTATGCGGCTGAACATTTGCGTGATCCATTTTGAATAACTCGCATGCTCTTTTTTGGGCAAGTTCTTCAATTACGTCTATATTTTCGCAACCATTGTAGTAGCGTTTATGGGGTTTACCTTCTGAATACTTGTTTGTAAGCACAGTTCCGCAAGCCTGCATAACTGCTTCTGATGTAAAGTTTTCACTTGCGATAAGTTCTATTGTTGTTTGTTGTCTTTCAAGTTCTTTATCTATGGCATCTGCAACAGCAGGATCAATTTTTCTTATAATATCAGTATTCATAAAACTCCCCCTTTTTACACATATTTTAATCACACAAGTTAATTATACATTAAAAAAGTAAAGGGGCAAAAATTTTACAGAAAAACAAGGTGTTTATTAAAGTTTAGTTTTAATGTATAATTATTCTATGAAGCAAATTGAGTTAATGGGTTTTAATATAAATGCTGTTTCTATGTATGAGGCAATAGAAATATCAAGATACTTGATTGATTTGGATAAGGTTACGCATATTATAACGATAAATCCCGAAATGTATGAGATTGCAAATGAAGATTACGAATTTGCCCAAATTATAAGATGGGCAGATTTGGTTGTTCCTGACGGGATAGGAATAACACTTGCTTTACGAATTATGGGGCATAAAGTTAGCAGGTTAACAGGAATAGATTTGGGGTACAGGCTTTTGAAAGAAGCTGCAGCAAATGGTATTCCTGTGGCATTTGTAGGGGCTAAAAACCATGTCATTGAAAATGCAGTTAAAAATCTTCAATCTAAAATCCCCGATTTAAATATTGTTTATTATCATGACGGATATTTTGATAATCCGATGGAAATATATGAAGGTTTGAAACAGGCTTCACCGAAGTTGATTTTGGTCGGAATGGGAGCGCCTTATCAGGAGAAATTTATAAATAATGCGAAGAAAATTATAAATCCGGCACTTATGATAGGTGTTGGCGGTAGTTTTGATGTGTGGGCAGGTGAAGTCAAAAGAGCTCCGAAAATTTATCAGAAATTAGGGCTGGAATGGTTATACAGAACTTTAAATGAGCCTTATCGGATAACCAGAATATTCCCGGCACTACCGTTATTTTTAATAAGAGTTATAAATAAAAGGCTTGGAGAAAAAGTATGATAACAGAATCTGAATTAAATGAGTTAAAAGAATTTGCAACAGAAGCAAGAAGATGTATTTTGAAAATGATACATAATGCAAAGTCGGGACATACCGGAGGTTCACTTTCGGGTGTAGATATTTTGACAGTGCTTTATAATAAATGCATGTTTGTTCCGAAAGAGTGGAAAGACTCTCCGGATTTTGAAAAGAGAGACAGATTTATATTATCAAAAGGCCATGCATCACCTTTATTGTATTCAATGCTTGCATTGAAAGGATTTTTCCCGAAAGATGAATTAATGACTTTCAGACTTTTGGGCTCAAGATTGCAGGGACATCCGTGCTGCAGAGCATTACCTGGGATTGAAGTTTCAACAGGTTCTTTGGGACAGGGACTGTCAATTGGATGCGGAATGGCTATCGGTTTAAAACTTAATAAATCAGATTCAAGAGTTTATGTTTTGACAGGTGACGGGGAATTACAGGAAGGCTCAGTATGGGAAGCATTTATGCAAGGTGCTCACAGAAATCTTAATAATTTAACCGTTATAATTGACAGAAACCGTTTGCAAATTGACGGATGTACAGAAGACGTTATGTCTTTGGATCCGCTTAATGAAAAAGTGAAGGCATTTGGTTGGAATGTTATTGAAATTGACGGGCATGATTATCAGCAAATATATGATGCAATAGAGTCATCAAAGAAATCTGATAAACCTACGGCAATTATTGCTAATACTGTAAAAGGTAAAGGAGTTTCCTTTATTGAAAATCAGGCAGGTTGGCACGGAAAAGCTCCAAATGATGAGCAGTTAGAAAAAGCTCTTGCAGAATTGGTTTAATTAGAAATAAAAAATAAAATAAAAAGATTATTCAATATAGTCATCATCATTAACGAAGGTTGCGGCTAAACCTTCCATGATGTTTTTGAAATCTGTTTTGGGTAAAGTTGACATAACCTGCATAGCGTAACTAGTTTTTTTGTCTTTGTCGTACCAGCGGCGTCCGTTGCTTTGCTGATATAAGCCAAGAACACGATCAATTCCTATACTTATTTCAGGATCCTCTTCTTCTTTATGAAAATCTTTAATCTGACCTGTAATGGCAATGAGCTCGTCCATAATGCCGGATCTTTTCATAGGATCCATATTCTGTATGGTACGCAAAACTTTTTCCGTCTCGGGAAAAGAGTCGTACCAGCGCGGTAACCTTTCGTTAGTCATTAATTCTTCTTCTGTGTAAACTTCGCCCATAAAACCTCACAAGTCCTTAAGTATAATAAAAAATTATACAGTTTTATTAAATGCAGGTCAAATTATTAAGTGGTAGGGGTAAAGGGGTAAATATATGGGGGTAAATTTGTGAATTTTGAAAATTGGAGTTTTAAAAACTGATTTGGAATAAAAAATTTGACAGTAAAAAATGTTTCAGATATACTTGAAATTGCTGAAAGGTAAATAGTGAAACGGGCGTTTAGCTCAGTTGGTAGAGCGTCTCCCTTACAAGGAGAGGGTCGAGAGTTCGAGTCTCCCAACGCCCACCATTTAAGACAAGAATCCGAAAGGATTCTTTTTTAATGCGTTTGGGGTGACGAGAACTCTTATTTGAGAGTTCGGCAAGCCGAGCAGAGGAATGAGCAACGAAGTTGCGAAAGGTGAAGCACGACTCAGCGGAAACGTATGCGGAAATGAGTTGCAGAGCAACTCCTGCTTCCGCAGTAGAGTTTTCGATGGGAGTGCGAACGGTTCCGTTTGATGCGAGGAGCAGTTGATTATAAACAGGCAAAACCGAGCGCCAAAGATAATCTTTTCAAGCAAAATTATTAAAAAAATAATTTTCTATTACAAAGTATTTATGATACTATACCAACTATGAAAAAAGTCAAATTCAATAAAATAATAGATCATTTCTTATTAATACTTGCGATTTTTGCATTTACGTTGTGTTTTTTATTAATACTTTATAACATGTTTACTAATAAAACCTGTGACGCATATACTATTTTTGAATTGGCTTTAATTGGAATACTTGATGCACTATTTATTATTTTGCCATTCACAATAAGGAATTATGTTGATGAATTATATATTGATGAAAAAAATATAAAAATTAATTATTTTGATAAAGGGAAAAATTATACAAAAATTTTTAATTTAGATGATATAGATTCTTTTCATACAGATATTGATATCCGTCAAAACTTGAAATTTCGTGTTTTTTCAATTGATTTTTATATTAAAATAAAAGATTCAAGTGAAGAACAAAAATTTTGTAACTGCACTTCTTGGCCAATAGTTTTGCGTTCTTTATTTGACATACAGGAAATGATACCCAATTTTACATATACTATTAATTCTGAAATTCTTTATTTAAAAAACAAATGGTTGTATTATGCTGAAAATAAGAAATTTAAAGACTCTGACATAAAATCTGACAAAATAAGAAATTTATCTGTTCTTATTTTTATTATTGGTTTTATTGTCTTTTTTGCGTTAATTTTTAAATTTTGCTGTTCTTAAACAAGATTTAAATTTTTTGCCCTGATACTTTAATTTAAGCATTCTAAAATTGCTGATTTTACTGTTGTTTCACATTTTATGTAAACATTTGTAACAAAATTAAACAAAATCCTAAAGTTTTCAAAAAAAATGCCGTAACTACAAACATAGGGAAACGATAAATTAAAGGAGAACCTGATTATGGGTATGGCAGCGTCACAAGCCAGATTTTTAGGCTTAACAGCAAGACAAACAAATTTACAGTTCGAAGGTCAACAGATCAACCAACAGAGAACTACATTGTCAAACCAATCAGCAAACTGTTACAACAGCCTGTTGGCGATGACAGTTCCTGTTCCTCCTTGTACGGATGATTTTACTAAACTTGTTTATACTTTCACTCCGACTGTATCAACAACAGCAACTATCGATCAGATTTTTGCTAACAATGATGAGAACCATCCCGGTACATTTAAAGTTATTTATACTGAATTTGGTTCAAATGAAGGTATTATAGAAACAACAAACAGAGCAAGAATTACTAATGCTCAGACTGATATTTCTGCTACATTACAAGGTACACGTCGTTACTTCAATGATGTTAGCGAGAATGTAACAGAAGATAATTTTGAATCCAAAAAACCTTTTTTATATAAAATAGAAGGTGGTGAAGCACATCTCTTAACTGATAGTGATACTTATAGTACAACCGCACAGTATTATACGCTTGCTTTAAAAGCAAATAATATCGATTTAACAGAAGTTTCAGATGAAGCAACTCAAAACTTTGTTAACAGCAAAGAAGATACTGAAAAGTATTATGAATATGAGCTTAACGGTGTTAAGTATTATGTAAAAAAATCACAAATAGATATAGATGCAACAAATCCGATTTCTGTATTTACTACAGGCAGTGTTACTTCGAAAAAGCAGAAAACTGATTTATATGCAAAAGTTGAATATGATAATCAGGCAAGAGTGTCTGCAATCATAATAAACAGAAATCCAATTGAAGGCGGAAGCAGAATAGAAGAAAGATATACCGTAACTTCAACAACTGAAGTTGATGAAGAATCTTACAACAACGCTTATAATCAGTACATCTATGAACAGTATTTGTACGATCAAAAACAGACTGAAATCAATGCAAGTATCGAAATAATACAGTCTGAAGATAAAAACTTAGAATTAAGATTAAAACAGTTAGATACAGAAAACAATGCAATTCAGACAGAAATTGAAGCAGTATCTAAGGTTCTTAAAAATAATATCGAAGGGTCATTCAAAACCTTCAATGCATAGTCTGATTTAAGAGGAGTTATTAAAAATTTAAACAGACAATACAGGATTAATTTATATTTATTTCCCTATATTTAATCTAACCGACTTTTGTCGGTTTTTTTATTATGTAAAGATTTTAATCACCTATTGAACGAATACTGCCGTCCCCCCAATAATCGACTTTCTTATCGCCAATGGATCTTATGCTTCCGTCTCCCCAGTATTGAACACGCTTGTCTCCGATAGATCTTATAGAACCATCACCCCAGTATTCAACACGTTCGTTTCCTATTGAGCGAATTTGTCCGTCACCCCAATAATCAACACGTTTGCCTCCTATGGATCTTATAGAACCGTCACCCCAGTATTCAACTTTTTTATCCCCGATGGAACGGATAGTCCCGTCACCCCAATATTTGACTTGTTCGGCGAATACAGCTCCGCCGGCAAAAAACATTATCAATAATAAAACCGCAAATTTTTTCATTTTAAACGTTTCACTGTAGGTATCTCGTTATTATTATAAGACATTTTTTTGTTTTTTGTTATAATAATTTTGTTGATTTATGATTAAAATTTTTGAAACTATAAAAAAGTATATTTTTCCGTTGATACTATTGTTGGTATATGTATCTTTCACGGTACTTACTTTTGGCAAATGGGGAAATATATTTTACGATTGTTTCAGAGAAGTCTTTATTCCTCAGGCTATTTTGGACGGGAAAATTTTATATTCTGACATAACTTGTCTGTATCCGCCATTGGCATATCAGGTTAATGCATTGTTATTTAAGATTTTCGGATGTTCTCTTAATGTGTTATATTCAGCAGCAATTACTTGTTCAGTGCTTATTTTAAGTTTGTTATACAAGATTATTGAAAGGTATTCTTCCTCTTTAACAGCATTTGTTGTTGTTTTATCTGTGATGGAAATTTTTACATTCAGAATTGAATTTTTAAATTCGGCATCATGGTTTTTTCCGTATTCATTTTCTTTTTTATATGCTTTTGCGGCTTGTTTTATTTCCTTTTATTTCTACGTTTTATATAAAGAACAAAAAAACAGAAAATTATTGTATTTAATCGCCTTTTTTGCGGGGTTATCAATAGCATTTAAACTTGATTTTATATGTTTTGCTTTTTTGATAATTTATGAACTGTTTAAGAATAAAGAATTAAAAGATTTTTTAATTTGTTTGGGGGTGTACTTTGCTCCGTTAGTCTTTACATATGGGATATGGTTTATTGGCGGCGGAAGTTTTGATGCATTAGTGCAATATAAAGAATTTATTTTGAATTTTATTACAGCACCATCTGTTTTGACTTTTAATAAATTTGTACTGTTTCAAAAAATAAACTTGCCTGTTCTGGAACGTTTGACAGATTCAGCAATGCATTTTGTTCTGAATATGGTGATAATTTCAGGTATTTCATTTTTATTAGTCCAATGTAATAAAAAAATAAAAAATTTGTTTTTTAAAATATTAGGTTTAATCCCAATCTTTTTATATGTATATATGTATTTCTTTAAAAATTTTTATTTAATCCAATGTTATACAAGGATGAACCTTAATCTTGCTATAATTCCTTATATTGTTATGTTTGGGGCATTATTTATTCTGTTTTTTAAACGTAATAAGAATAATTATTCAAAACAAGAAAAAATTTATATTTTGTTTGCTATTACTGGTTTGTTATTGTCTTACAGAACGTTTGCAATGATTTTAATTTCATATATCGGAAATTTTAGTATGATATTGTATTGGGCTGCATTTTTGTACTTATTGCTTGAATTGCTTCCTGAATACTTTTCTGCACTAAAATCAAATCAATATAAAAATTTTGTGGCAATAACTATACTTCTGTATAGTTTTACATATCCCATGATTTATTTAATACTTGCAAATCAAAAGGCTTTCCCTATAAGAACAGAAAAAGAGGTAGTTTATACAGTAAAAAAATATGCCGACCCGTTAAATGAAACTATAAATTATATAAAAACAAATACGCCAATGGACTCAAGTGTTTTGGTTGTTGATGAAGGACTGGTTATAAATTATGTTTCCGGAAGAAAGACAAACTTGAAGTATTATGCACTTATTCCTCATACGATTGATGCCTATGGAGAAGAAAATATTTTGTCGGATTTACAGAAAATGCCGCCGGATTATGTTGTTATTACAAATAAAGAATACATTTTTACCGGGTATTTCGGTGTACACTATGCAAAACAAATCGCCCAATACTTTATTGAAAATTATAAAACAGTTAAATTAGTAGATTTTAATGAAAATAATGTAAATGCAAAATTTATGATTTTAAAGAAAAAATCATAGATGATGTAGCTGATTACTGTCGCTGTTAACTTCAATATAAAAAAAGAGCCTTACGGCTCTTAATTTAATATCTGGGCGTGAAGAGACTTGTCTTGAATTTGCTCCACGCTCGGTTAGCTATCTATGAACAGCTGCGCCTCGCGTTAAAAGGAACCGTTCGCACTCCCATCGAAAACTCTTCGTTTCCGCTGAGTCGTGCTCACCTTTCGCAACTTCGTTGCTCATTCCTCTGCTCGGCTTGCCGAACTCCCAAAAGGGTGTTCTCGCCATATTCAACGCAATAAAAAACCGATAACAAAAGTTATCGGCTTTTTATTTGGGCGTGAAGAGACTTGTCTTGAATTTGCTCCACGCTCGGTTTTGCCGTTGCTTCGTTGTCACTGTCGCAACTTCAAACCTCGCTATCCGGAATTTACTTCGTTCATTCCGTCCGCAAATTCGCCGAACTCAAAATGGAGTTCTCGTCATATTTCAACGCAATAAAAAACCGATAACAAAAGTTATCGGCTTTTTATTTGGGCGTGAAGAGACTCGAACTCCCATGCTTTCGCACTCGTTCCTAAGACTAGCGTGTCTACCATTCCACCACACGCCCAGA
>JAFRHR010000058.1 GCA_017433195.1 bacterium | reverse complement strand
GATTTGTTTTAATAAAAAAGAAACAAATGCTATAAATAGAAGAGTTACAATTTTTTTACAAATTAAAACTTTTCTATACAAACATACAATACAATATTTGCGATTATTATTAAATTCCAAGAAAAAGTTCCGCTGCTTGGAAATAGGGCCGGGAGAAAATCGTATAGAAGGTTTTGAAACAGTAAATACATTACTCATTAATGAAACAGATTATATTGCGCAATTGGGTTACAAATTACCATTTAATGACAATTGTTTTGATGTAATATACTTATCTCATGTTTTAGAACATGTATTTTGGCATAAGACAGCCGAAACAATTAAAGAATTGAGAAGAATTCTCAAACCGAATGGTCAGATAGAAATATGGGTTCCTGACGGGCTTAAAATTGCACAAGCATTTTGTGACGCGGAACACAACATTAACATGGATTATATGAATGATGGCTGGTACAAATTTAATGAAGATAAAGACCCCTGTGTATGGTTTTCAGGACGAATGTTTACATATGGTGATGGAAGAACGCCAAATGCCAATAATCATTATAATGTACATTTATCTGCTTTTAGTTATAGATATTTATACAAATTACTTCAAGATAATAATTTTAAAGACATTCAAAAAATGGACAATTCAGAGTGCAGAGGGTATAATCACGGCTGGATAAACCTTGGTATAAAGGGAACAAAAACAGATTCGTAAACTTTTTCAGCCTAATAAGTTCAAGCCTATCTCTTCAATTTATGCCCGGCACGATTTGTCTCGGTTTTACTCGTTATTAAAATTTTTAATACTGTAACTGCGCCTCGCGATAAACGGCAACGCTCACACTTGCAACGAAAACTCATCGTTTACGTTGACGAGTGTTCGACTCTCCTTCCAGTCGTGCCTCTGCTCGGCTTGTCGAACGCAAAAAGGCGTTCTCATCGTCTGCCGAGCATTAAAAAAGCAGGTAATATACCTGCTTTTTTAAAATTTACGCCCGGCGCGATTCGAACGCGCGACCCTCTGCTTAGAAGGCAGATGCTCTATCCAGCTGAGCTACGGACGCATATTGTATCCGTTGCCTTTCTCGGCTACAAAATTATATTATCATATCAAACCTACAATGCAAGTCTAATTTTATTATTTTGTAGCGATAATAAACGCAGCGTTTGTTTTTAACTGTATTTCCCTGCCGTCTAAATAATTTTGTATATCTAAAATATACTGATTAATCTTTGCTTCGTCAAAGTACTTTAAAAATCTTTCTTTTGTCGGCGGTTGGTCAGGTGAAGGCGGGGTTATAAACCATTTTTCAACCATATCTCTGTTTACAACGTATTTTGACTCAACACTCTGAACCTGCACATCAGGAACAGAAAAACCGGCAACAACTAAATTATGTCTCAAAGTTTCATCATCAAAATTAAACAATGAATCCATTAAATCGTTACCCATATCAGTTTCAGCTTTCTTAAAATCTTCAAAATTATTGATATATTGAGGATCTAAAAGTTCATAATACTTTGTGTTTGACCTTATAATCGGCTCAAATGCACAGTACTTTCCCCCGGGCTTCAAGACTCTGAAAATCTCATTAATTGCGGGTTGTTTTTCTCTGATATGTACCAATACGGATCTCATAAAGACTTTATCTATTGAGTTTGAGTCTAATTTTAAATCTTCACACGGAGCATTTAAAAACTCATAGCCCTGTTTAATTCCTGCCTGTTCAAGAAACTCTTTGCAACTGTCTAAGCAGTCTTGAAATTTATCAGAAAATATAACCTTTCCTTTTCCTTCCTGTAATTCAAGCGCTTTCATTGCCATAAGCCCCGTTCCCGTCCCTATATCAAGTACGGTATCAGTTTGCTTTAAATCTGAAAACTGAATTAATATATCTCTGACAAGTTCCAGCCATCTTATTGTCTGCTCCCTCATTTCGGGTGTTAATGCTGCAAATCTTGTTTCTCCAAGCCATTGAGACCAGTTTTTACATATTTCACTCATATCAGTTTCCTTTCTTTATTGAAACAGGCGGCGGTTGTATATACAAAGGCTTTAAATCATTCCAGTTTGCTGCCTTATCTGCTTCCCTCTCCGCTATATCAGATAAATAAACGCCTAAGTCATAATTTCCGTCTTTATATGAAATTACGTTATCCGAAAATCCTTTTAATTTATCAATTAATGAATCATCAGTAATAATTTTTCTGCCTTTTACGATGTTATAAATATCTACCAAAGGTATTGCAGCCTTTATTTCATTGTCCCAGAGATATCCTGATTCTTTTCTTGCATCAAGTACAACAACGGCATCCTTATCAATTTGAGACAGTATTTCAAGTGATGAAATGCCCAAAGTTTTTATATTCAACTGTTGCGCCATTGTTCTTGCAACGACTGTACATGCTCTTATGCCAGTAAAACTGCCAGGGCCTACATCAGTTGCAATAATATCAAGGCTTTGAGGTTTTAAATCATTGTCGTTTAATACTTTCGCAATTGTAGTAATAAGATATGCCGAGTGATAATTCTCTGAATCAGAATTAATAATTCTTGAATCAATTACATCTCCGTCTTTTCTCAATGTAATATAAGTTTTGTCTAAACAAGTATCAAAAGAAAGTATCTGCATTACCTTAAACCCTCAAAAATTTCGTCATAGTAATCAGATGAAAATTCATAATATCTTACATCGTCATCATCATAAGTAACATTTATATTCATAAATTTAAAAGGAATTTCTCCCTGTGAAAATTCTGCCCATTCAACAAAGGTTAGTTTCTTCCCTTCGGAATACTCTCTTAATTCATCAATTATTGATTTAACTCCGACATTTTCAAGCCTGTATAAATCAAAATGGTATATAGGTAAAACTGATGTATGATATTCATTAAGTATAACAAAACTTGGGCTTGTAACTTTTTCTGTAACTCCCAATGCCTTTGCAACAAAACGGACAAAAGCGGTTTTTCCTGCGCCGATATCTCCGAATAAATTCACAAAACATCCGTCTTTAACATAATTTGCAAACTTTTTTGCTAAATTATCAGTATCTTCCGTTGTTTCACATTTTATTTTTATATTATTTTTCATACTTAACTACTCTGTTTCTGCCGTTTTTCTTAGCCTGATAAAGTGCATTATCAGCATCATTAAACATTTTATCACGTTCAGAATCCTGTTCATACTGCGATAAGCCTATACTTACAGAAAGGTTTATTTTATCCGTGTCTTTCGAGTGTATATTAACAGGTTCTTTTTCAACTGCGCATCTGAGACGTTCTGCAACAAGATAAGCTTCTTCGAGTTTAGTATTCGGAAGTATTATGGCAAATTCCTCTCCCCCGTATCTTGATGCGATATCAGATTCTCTGAGCTGAACTTTTATAATTTCTGCAAGTTTTTTTAGCGCCTTATCCCCGTTTGCGTGTCCGTATGTATCATTAATCTTTTTAAAGAAATCAATATCAATCATCATTGCGCAAAGCGGTGTTTTTTGTCTTTTTGCCGCAGATATTTCCTGATTAAGTCTTGTTTCAAACTGACGTCTGTTATTTAACCCTGTAAGAGCGTCGAGTGTAGCATATTTCAATGTTTCGGCATAAGAATTTGCTCTGTTTATTGTAGCTGATGCCTGCTGTGTAAGTTGTTCAAGGTATTCTGTTTCTTTTTGTGTCAGATTTTCGGAAATAGAAAGTGCGGCAATTGCGCCTGTAACCTTTTTATCTGCTGTTAATGCGAACAAGCCTCTTTTTGAATCTTCGGAAATAATTGATTTTTTATCAAGCGTTAACTCATCAAGCATTTTAAGTATTTGCTTATCTCTGCAGGATTTTGGCCATACAAGTTTATATTTGTCATTTTCTTTCAAAAACACATATATAAGGTGTGAAGAAATAAATTTATCGAGCATTTCCCCAATCAATGGTAAAATATAGTTTAATTCGTATTGAGTTTCGATGATTTTAGCTATATTTTTCATAGAATCATGAAAATCAACGTTTATTTTCATTTGCTCCGATAAGATTAAATTATGAATTTTTAATGAAAGAATTGAAATGAAAATTTTTAGTAATGACAGAAATGAAGTATTAACATTTATTTTTTCTTTAAATTCAAGTGATACAAAACCGCAGATGCCTTCTTCACAGTATTTTAAATCAGCCGATGAAATACTGATATTTATGTTTTGCGGAACGGAGGAATAATTGTAATACTTTCCGTTTACGGATAATTCAGAGTCCTTAAGTGCTTCAAATTTTTCATAAATTTCTTTTTCTGTATCTTTATTAACAATACTTCTTGTCTCATTCATTACTCTCAATGCATTAATTGTATTGTCATAAATATAGATATAAGAACTTTTTATATTTATTTCGTTATCCGCAAAGAAATTACATAATATATCTGAAACATCTGATACATTGCTTATATTCGATAATTTATCGGTAAATCTGTTTAATACAAGTAAATTATCGTTTGTCATATTCATTTTCCTCAAATGCAGGTAATGAAGGACAAGATTTGAAACTCTTCATTATTGCTTTATCCAAATCGTCAGTAGCGACAATTTTACCATTTACCATTACTGTTGAAGTGTATGATGTATCAGCATATCCGTCCATCTCCGAATAATCAACCGGTCCGTCTCCTACGTGATTATAAACTCCGACAGCATAACGGTTATCTATGTTATAAACAGATAATAATTTTGAAACTTCATTTAAAATATCAAATACATAAGATGTTCTGCTGAAATCCCCATGCCCTTCAGATAAAAGAAGTGCAGCTTTTTCAAGTTCTGAAATTGAAGCTCTGTAAAATTTCATTTCTCTCAAAAGTATTGCTAAATTATAGTGTGCCTCGTAGCTCATAGGTGATATATCTATTGCATTACAGTAGTTTTTTCCGGCATTTTTAAAATCATCTGTCAAATGATACGCTAACGCTAAATTATATGTTGTATCATAATCGTTTTTAAGAAATTTTAATGCGTTTTTGTATGATTCAATTGCATTGCTTAAATAATTCGGGGATAAGTGACGAATATCATCTGAAATATAAATTGCTTTCTGTTTATATGCAAGCCCTCTGTTATAATACGCTCTGCCCTTGTTTATTCTTGTACTTCTTAAATTGTTAAATATAAATGGGATAAAGAAGATTGAACGTTTTGATTTTAAAATAGTATCATACTGATTAATCGCCCCGTCAAAATCCCCCAATTCTTCGGCAAGGACAATTCCTAAATTCATTCTCGCAAGAGTAAAGTTAGGCTTGTATTTGAGTGCATGCTCATATGCGTCGACAGCTGAAAAGTAATCTTC
>JAFRHR010000057.1 GCA_017433195.1 bacterium | reverse complement strand
TGAAGAAAACGAATTTGAACCTGATGCACGACTTAATTTTCTGATGGGTGCGGATGCGTTTTCAAATTTAGACAAGTGGTATAAAGTGAACGAATTAGCAGACAAAGTGAATTTTGTAGTAGTTTCCCGTCCGACAGAGGAAAATACGGGTGTAATCGCGTACAGGGTTAAGAAAAATGTTCCCAACCTCGTTTACTATACTTTTGTTGAAAATTACGATATTTCTTCATCAAAAATCCGTCAGATTATAAGAGAAAACAAATCTCCGGAACAATACTTAAACAAACACGTTCTGCAATTTATTCAAAACAATGGTCTTTACGCATAGCCTTACAAGGTATTTCATTTGATGATAATATATAATATAATACTATGGTCATTCTGAGGCTTTAGCCGAAGAATCTATTAAATTTAAAGAGATACTTCGCACTCAATGAAAAAGTAAATTTAGTCACTTTTTCTTTGCCTGAGTGCTCAGTATGACGCTACATTTATGTAATATAATGAATCAAAAGGAGTTTTTTATGATAACAGAGTTAAACGAAGAAAATTTTCATTCATATGTTCAAAACTGCACAAAACCGCTTTTGGTTGAGTTTTATGCTAACTGGTGCGGATACTGTCAGCAGCAAAAAGCAATTTTAGAAGAAATATCAAAAAAATACGAAAATGAGTACTGTTTTGCAGCAGTTAATGTGGATCATTCGGGTAATTTGGCAAAACTTTTTAATGCCCGCTCCATTCCGACATTAGTCGTATTTAAAAACGGCAAAATAACAAACAATGCGCTTGGATTACATTCCGAAGCGCAATTGATTGAATTAATAAAGGGGTAAATAATAAATTCAAACTGTCATGCTGAATTTATTTCAGCATCTTACAAACATGAACGAAAAAGTTTAATTTTAAACAATGTAGTCCATAAGACCCTGAAACGAGTTCAGGGTGACATTTTTGTATAATTACCCCTTAATCACGTTTTTGTAATCTTAATAAGTCATTCGCCATTTCATCTGTCATTGGGGTTCTGCTGCCATATATGATTTTATTCAAAAGTTCTAACATTTCTTTTGAATATAAATCATTCCAGTTTTCAGCCCATTTTGTGAACTTATTTACATCTTTTTCTTTCGTTGAAATTTCACAGATAGCCTGCGGATGATTAGGAACACCTTCTGCCTTTGAAGAAATAACTCCGTAGAACTTGTCATTTTTATCAACATTCAAAATGATATCAACATTTTGCAATCTGTCGAGACCGTTTTCTTTGATAGCTTGTCTTGTTCCGTTTAATTCATTTAAAAACTTCTTTGATGTTCTCTTTTCAAGTCTGTTTTCAAGAGTATAACCATTGTACAGGTTTTTAAAATTTATATTTGAATTGATAGCTGATATATTCATTAAAACCTCCTTACAAGTTGTTAGAATATAATAAATAAAATCACGATAAATGTCAATATAAAAAGTATATGTCATGATAAAAACCGAAAAAATTTTTTTTGCTATTTTGGGTTGAGTTTATTAATAATTTTTATCTGTATGTTTTACTAAACATTCGCAGTTTAAAAGATTAAGAAATATTAACTATAAAGTTGTTTATCACTTTATTTATTGAAATTCAGACATTCGGTCAAAAAGTGTTTGTGTTGTATGTTTTAAAAAACATACACAAAGATTTAAGAGAAATTTTTAACCGATTTTCAGTAAATATAATGTTTTTTGGTAAAAATTGCTTGATTTTAAAAATTCAGCAGATAATAATAGTTTAACACTGGCCAAAAGTGTAGTTTTTACAATTGAAAGAAGGTTTAATGTCAAAAGACGTTATAGAAATAGAAGGTACAATTTTAGAATCTATGCCGAACGCAATGTTCAGGGTTAAATTGGAAAACGGGCATGAAATTCTTGCTCACATCTCAGGAAAAATCCGAAAAAACTTCATCAGAATTTTACCGGGAGATAAAGTAAAAGTCGAAATGACTCCTTACGATTTAACCAGAGGCAGAATAACATTCAGATTGAAATAGCACTACATAAATAAAAAAGGAAAAGAACAATGAAAGTAAGAGCATCAGTTAAGAAAATTTGCGACAAATGCAAATGTATCAAAAGAAAAGGCAGAATAGCAATTATTTGCGAAAACCCGAAACACAAACAGAGACAGGGTTAATCAAAACAAAAAGTCAAAAAATAAAGGAGAAAATAAATGGCAAGATTAGTTGGGGTAGACTTACCCCGTAACAAAAGAATAGAAGTAGGTTTAACCTATATCTACGGAATCGGACCGACAAGAAGTAAAAAAATTCTTGAAGCAACCGGTATTTCACCTGATTTGAGAACAGATGATTTGACAGATGAAGATATTAAACTCTTAAGAAACGAATTATCCAAATATCACATCGAAGGTGACTTAAGACGTGAAACCGCTATGAACATCAAGCGTTTACAGGAAATCAACTCTTACAGAGGAATGCGTCACAAAAAAGGACTTCCCTGCAGAGGTCAGAGAACAAAAACAAACGCAAGAACAAGACGCGGTAAAAAATCAGGACCTATCGCTAACAAGAAGAAAGTATAGTTCCTCAAGAGTATTACAATAGCAATAATTAAACAGAAATATAAAGGATGAAAAAATGGCTAGACCAGTAAAAACAAAGAAAAAAGAAAAGAAAAATGTATTGCAGGGTGTTGTACACATACAATCAACTTTCAACAATACAATTGTAACTTCTACAGATACTCAGGGTAATGCTATTGCTTGGGCAACAGCAGGTGCTACAGGTTTCAAAGGTGCAAGAAAAGGAACTCCGTTCGCAGCTCAGTCTGCAGCAGAGTTAGTTGCTAAGAAATCTATCGACCAAGGTATGAAAAAAGTTGAAGTTTATATTAAAGGACCGGGGTCAGGCAGAGAAACTGCTATCAGAGCAATTCAGGCTGCAGGACTTGAAATCACTTTAATTAAGGACGTTACACCTATTCCGCACAACGGATGTCGTCCTCCAAAGAAAAGACGTGTATAATGTGCGACGGGGGCTTGTCGTAGTACAAGTCATAGGTGCCCCGCCGGCAAAAAGAAAAGGAGAAAAACTGTATGGCAAGATATACAGGGCCTTCAAACAAATTATTCCGTAACTATGGAGTAAAAGATTTATCAAACAGAAAACTGACTTCGTCTATGAGACAAAATGCTTCAGGCCAGCATGGTGCAGTCAGAAAGAAATTATCAGAATATGCAATTCACTTAAATGAAAAGCAAAAAATCAGAATGACTTACTTGGTAAGTGAAAAACAATTCGCAAGATACTACCACGAAGCATCAAGAAGAAAAGGTGTTACAGGTACTATCTTGTTACAGATTTTGGAATCACGTTTGGATAACGTATTATACAGAGCAGGTTTCGGTATTACACGTAAACAGTCTCGTCAAATTGTTAACCATGGTCACGTTTTAGTAAACGGCAAGAAGGTTGATATTCCTTCTTATGTATTAAAAGCAGGTGATGTTGTTTCTATCAAAGAAAGAAGCAATGCTTACATGAAATCAATCTTTGATTCAATTGATTTATCTTGTGCTCCGGCTTGGATTACGGTTGACAGAGATGCATTCAAATTAACTTACGAAAGAGTTCCCGAAAGAGAAGAAATGGATCCTGAAATCAAGGAACAACTCGTTGTTGAGTACTACTCTAAATAATAATTAATAGGAGATTATTGAATATGGAATTAAAAATTAAAACAGTTAATACAACCACAGGATCTGACGGATCTCAATACGGTAAGTTTGTAATCGAACCTTTGGAAAGAGGTTTCGGTACCACAATTGGTAACTCTTTAAGAAGAGTTTTACTTTCTAGTATTGAAGGTGCAGCAGTTACTGCCGTAAGAATTGAAGGTATTACTCACGAATACACTGCAATACCGGGTGTTGTAGAAGACGTTATCGATGTAATGCTTAACTTAAAAGGCTTAGCAATTAAAACAAGTGCTAAAGAACCTCAAACTTTAAGATTAGACATTGAAAAATCAGGACCGGTTTTGGCAAGTGACATTCAGTTACCTGCAGGCGTTAAAATCGTTAACCCTGATTGGCTTATATGTAATATAGCAGAAGGCGGTAGCTTCCACGCAGACATTACTGTTGAAACAGGAAAAGGTTATGTTGCAAATGATGTTCCCCGTATGCAAAAAGCAGGAATGTCAATTGATACATTACCTATCGATGCAACATTTATGCCTGTTAAGAAAGTTAGTTACGAAGTAGAAAACACCCGTGTTGGTGATTCAATTGATTTTGATAAGTTGACTATTGAAATTTGGTCAAACGGTTCAATTGATGTTGCATACGCTTTAACACAGGCTGCTAACTTATTAATCGAACACTTCGTTCAAATCGCTTCAATTACAGGTTCTGTTCCTGTTACCGAAAAATTCATCGAAACAGCAGTTGCTGATGATGAATTAGTTGCAGATCAGCCTGAAGAAACAACTTCAATTACAATAGAAGATTTAGAATTATCCGTAAGAGCTTATAATTGCTTAAAGAGAGCAAATATCAACTCAATGAGCGAATTATTAAAGAAATCTGAAGATGATTTATTAAACATCAAAAACTTTGGTAAAAAATCCTCTGACGAAGTAATTGAAAGATTAAGACATTTCGGTTTGGATTTAGTACCAAGTCCGGAAACTGATAGTGAAGAAACATTCGTTTCTGATTTTGTCGAATAATAAATAGTAAAATAAAGGAAAAAGAAAAATGAGACACCAAACTAAAAAGAACACACTTAGCAAAGCTCAGGATCAAAGAGATGCTTTATTGCGTTCTTTGGCTACGGAATTATTCACACATGATGAAATTAAAACCACCATGTCAAGAGCAAAAGCTTTGAAGCCTTATGCTGAAGGACTTATTACTCTTGCAAAGAAAGGTGATTTGAATTCCAGAAGACAAGCAGCTAAGTTCATTTACGATAAAGAACTTGAAAAGTTCATCAACCCTGAAACAGGTGAAATCTTTGATGAAAAGAGCGAGGACAAGAAAATCGTTCCTGTTACTGTATTGAGAAAACTTTTCAGCGTAATAGGCAAGAAATACGCTCAAAGAAACGGTGGCTATACCAGAATTTATCGTTTACCTGCTCGCAGAGGCGATGCTACTGATATGGCTTTGATTCAGCTGGTATAGTTGAATGCGTTACGCTTTGACAATTCAGTATGACGGAAGATTTTTTTCCGGAAGTCAGCTTCAGGATATAAAATCAACCGATAAAAATAACAAATCGGTAAGAACCGTTCAGGAAGAATTAGAAAAAGCACTTTGTACTTTGATAAAACCAAAAATAAAAACAAAAAGACCGATAAAAACAGTTTTTTCCGGAAGAACGGATAAAGGTGTTAGTGCCGAAGGGCAGGTTGTTCATTTCGATTGCGAAGAGGTTTTAGTTGCTTCAAAATTTCTTCGGTCTATAAACGGAATACTTCCTCCTGATATATCCGTATCCGATATAAAATCAGTCGCCAAGATGTTTCATGCTCAAAAATCTGCTAAATTAAGACATTACAGGTATAAATTTATTAATAGGGAAATTAGAAATGTTTTTGACAAAGACCTGTTGAGAGTAAGTTACAGTATAGATATTCAAAGAATGCAGACTTCTTTGAATTATCTTCTGGGCGAACATGATTTTTCCGCTTTCAAAAGTTCCGGAACGCTAAACCCAAGCAAAATCTGTTTTATTCATAAAGCGACCTGTAAAAAGGTCGGAGATGAAATCGTTATTGATATTGCAGGGAACAGATTTCTCTACAATATGGTAAGAACGATAGTCGGCACCCTTCTTGAAATAGAAGGACATAATTTGAAGCCTGAACATATGAAAAATGTTTTGGAATCAAAAGACCGCACAAAAGCGGGAATGACAGTGAGTCCTTTGGGACTTACATTGATGAAAGTAGAATACTAACGGAGATTATGAAATATGAAAACATATTCAGCAAAACCTCTTGAAGTTGAAAGAAAATGGTATATTTTGGATGCTGAGGACGAAGTTTTAGGTCGCTTGGCAGGCAGAATTGCAAACATTTTAAGAGGAAAAAACAAACCACAATATACACCAAACGTTGATACAGGTGACTTTGTTATCGTTATAAACGCTGACAAGGTAAGAGTTACAGGAAAGAAAGAAACTGACAAGATTTATTACCACCACACAGGTTATCCGGGTGGCTTAAAGAGTGCAAGTTTTAAAGAATTAATGGAAAAGAATCCTGTACTCGCTATTGAAAAAGCAGTTAAAGGTATGTTACCTCACAATACTTTGGGCAGTGAACAGTTCACTAAGTTAAAAGTATATGCAGGAGCAGAACATCCGCACTCTGCACAAAAACCGATATTACTCGAAAAAGGAGGTAATTAATTATGGCTGATAAAGAATTTATAGCAACCGGTCGTAGAAAGACCTCTATCGCAGTTGTAAAATTGGTTAAAGGAAAAGGCAGAATTTTTGTTAACGGTAAGTCTTTAGAAGCTTACATGGGTAACAGACCTGCAGTTTTGGCAATGATATTAAAACCGTTGGTTTTAACTGAATGCAACGAAAAATTCGATGCAAGAGTTAAGGCTATCGGAGGCGGAATTGTTTCTCAGGCAGGAGCAATCAGACACGGTATTTCAAGAGCATTATTAAAATCTAATGAAGAATTCAAACAGGTTTTAAGAATGGAAGGACTTTTGACAAGAGATGCAAGAGTAAAAGAACGTAAGAAATACGGTAGAAAAAGAGCTCGTAAGAGATTCCAATTCTCAAAAAGATAATTTTATTATCATATACAACAAAAACGGCTTGGAAAATTCCAAGCCGTTTTTTTATTTTTACCTCTCCCCTCTTTACCCATTAGTCCTTTTGTTATAGAATAAACCTAACACTAGAAGAAAGAGGTATTAAATGTTAGATATTAAGATAATCAGAGAAGAGCCGGAAAAAGTTAACGAATTATTAAAGAGAAGAAACCCCGAACTATCAATAGACAAAGTTCTTGAAATAGATATGGAAAGACGTAAGGCACAAACTGCTGCTGATGAACTTAAATCTAAGAGAAAAACAGAATCACAAAAAATCGGAGAATTAAAGAAAAAAGGCGAAAATACAGATAAAATTCAGGAAGAAGTAAGAAAAATGGGTGATGAAATTAAAGCCCTTGAAGACAAACAAATCGAATTTGACACAAAACAAAGAGATTTGTTGTTAAGTATTCCTAACACTCCGGCAGAAGACACTCCCATTGGAACATCTGAGGATGACAACGTTGTAGTTCATACCTGGGGAGAACCTACAAAATTTGATTTTGAATTTAAACCTCACTGGGATATCGCATCAGAAAAAGGTTTGGTAGATTTTGAAAGAGGAGTAAAAATTTCTCAGTCAAGATTTATATTATACAGAGGAAAAGGCTCAGCTTTAGAGCGTGCAATTATAAACTTCTTCCTTGAAGTTCATACACAAAAACACGGCTATGAAGAAATTCAGCCGCCAGTTTTGGTTAATTCAGGCGCTATGACAGGAACGGGACAATTACCTAAATTTGCCGAAGATATGTACAAATGCGAAAACGAAGATTTATACCTAATTCCGACAGCAGAAGTTCCTGTTACAAACATTTATTCGGGAGAAATTTTATCAGAGGATGAATTGCCGAAATATATGACTGCTTATACTCCTTGTTTCAGACGTGAAGCAGGTTCAGCAGGCAAGGACACCAGAGGTCTGATAAGAGTTCACCAGTTTAATAAGGTTGAACTTGTAAAATTAACAACCGAAGAACAGAGCAGAGAAGAACACGAAAAGTTAACTCAGGATGCTGAAGAAGTACTACAAATGTTAGGACTTCCTTACAGAAGAATTGCTTTGTGTTCTGCTGACATCGGTTTCTCAGCTAAAAAATGCTGGGATTTAGAAGTCTGGATGCCGTCTTACGGAACATACAAAGAAATTTCAAGCTGCTCATGGTTTGGAGATTTCCAGGCAAGACGTTCAAATACAAGATACAAAGACAAAGCAACCGGAAAAACTAAATTTGTTCATACTATAAACGGTTCAGGACTTGCTGTCGGAAGAACTTTTGCCGCAATTTTAGAAAACTTCCAACAGGCTGACGGAAGCGTCATTATCCCTGAAGTTCTGAGAAAATATACCGGTTTTGACAGAATATAATTTAAGCCAAATATTCCATAGGAATATATTGATCTACGTTAAAGCGTTTTGCTCTTGCGTCCATTTCTGAACGCGTAATCTTTCCGTCACCATTTGTATCTGTTGCTGAATTACATCTGTAATAAGCTTCGTTACTGGTTGTTAAAACTTCTTGTTTTGCTCTTGCAGGTAAAAATACCAGTGCATAAAGCTGACCTGCAGATAATTTTTCGCCATCGCTAAATCCTGCACTTCGTTTTGCATTTATCAGGAATTTCTCAACGTAATCAAGCTGCTGAATTGCTGACATATTCCGAATTGCTTCAACAGATGTTCCCAGTCCTCTTGCGGTTTTTGGCATAAATTGTATCAAACCTGATGCTCCGCCATTTTTATTCACAGCGGCAGGGTTTAAACCTGACTCGGCTCTCATTACACCGAGCAAGTCTTTAAAATCGCAGCCTATTCGTTTTGAAATAGCAACGACTTTATCCATAAATTCTTTATTTTTTAATAATTCTTTTCCCTTTTCTGAAACACTTCTTGATGATGAATAAGTGGATCTTCCATGAGAATGTGTACCTCCCGCAGAATAATTGAAATCAAATACTCCCGCTAACAATTTCTCCGGTGATATCTCAAAAATTTCCAGATTATAATCCAAAGGCAAATCACTTAACGTAGAAAATGTCGCAGTTCCGCTGTTAAAAACAGGTCGCGTAATGTAACTGCTATAATTTCCCATTGTCATATCACCCTGTATTGGCAGATTTCCCATGCTTAAACTTTTCCCTTTTTGTACTCTTATATATATAAAGTAAATAATCATTTAATAATTTACTTTTTTTGTTAAATTATTAACTTTTATTAAGACACTTATAAAAATATCACGTTCGTTTGTAACAACAGTAAACTACATTATTTAGTGTTTGTTATCAATTTAAAAATAATGTATATTAGAGAATATATTAGGAGAAACTATGTATAATTTCCCATTTGAGCTTGATGATTTTCAAAAAGAGGCCTGTAATTGCATTTCCAACGGGGAAAGTGTAGTTGTTTGTGCCCCAACAGGCGCAGGAAAGACCGTTATTGCACAACATGCAATACATTGTGCTCTTGAAAACGGAAAAAGAGTTTTTTATACAACCCCATTGAAAGCATTATCTAATCAAAAATTCTACGACTTTTCAGAAAAATATGGTTCTGAAAAAGTCGGTTTACTCACAGGTGACACTTCAATTAACAGAAATGCGCAAATTGTCGTAATGACAACAGAAGTTTTCAGAAATATGCTCTACGGAACAAATTTAGGATCTGTATCAGACAATCTTAATGATGTTAAATACGTAGTTTTAGACGAAGTTCACTACATGAATGATGAAGAACGTGGCACAGTTTGGGAAGAAAGTATAATTTACTGCCCGACAAACGTTCAGATAATTGCATTATCTGCAACGGTAGCAAATGCTGATAAATTAACTGAATGGATAAACACAGTTCACTCCTCAACAAAACTGATAAACACGGATTTCAGACCTGTCCCTTTGCGATTTTTCTATTTTGACAGCTCTCAACCTCATACAATTTTACCACTGTTTGAGCCCGGGGGCGGTTTAAACAGAAAAATACGCCCTGAGAAAAAAGAATTCAGACACGGGAAACGCAAAGACAAAAAATCTCCCGCAGCAGATGTTGTAAGAAATTTATACGAAAAAAATATGCTGCCTGCAATTTACTTTACTTTTTCAAGGAAAAAGTGTGATGAACAAATGGAACAGTGCGCATCCTTAAATCTTGTAACAAGAGAAGAACAGGCAAAAATTCAGCAAATAATTGATGAATATATTGCGGAAAACCCATACCTTTATAAAAACAAGCATATGGACTTCCTTTTATGCGGTGTTGCATCACACCACGCAGGATTACTCCCCGGATGGAAAGTTTTGGTTGAAAAACTTTTCCAATCAGGGCTTATAAAAGTAGTATTTGCAACAGAAACTCTTGCGGCAGGAATAAACATGCCCGCACGTTCAACCGTTATAAGTTCCATAAGTAAACGTACAGATACGGGGCACAGAACACTCACCCCAAGTGAATTTTTACAGATGTCAGGCAGAGCCGGAAGACGAGGAATGGACGAAGTCGGATATGTTGTAGTTGTAGGAAGCCAGTTCCATCAACCCGAAGAAGCTGCAGTCCTTGCATCATCTCCTGCCGATCCTCTTGAAAGTAAGTTTTATCCGAGTTATTCAATGGTTTTAAATTTACTCCAGAGATTTTCGCTCGAAGAAGCCAAAGAACTCATATTAAAGAGTTTTGGATATTTCTCATCAAATACAAGACTTGCACCTCTCATTTTGGTAAACGAAGAATTGAGACAAAAAATAGAAGCCTGCAGCCATTTTGATTGCTGGTGCAAATTAACAAATCAGGACTTACTCGATTACAACAAGCTCAGAGAAATCTATGTTGAAAACAGAAGAATCTTTAAAACAATAAAAAAACAGGAACATCAAAAAAGCAGACCGCTTACACAAGACGCAATTGATTTCGGCAACAAAACAAAAGAAATGCTCAACAAAATGAAGTCTTATAATTGCGATACATGCAAAATTTTCAAAAAACATATGAAAACAATTGAGCTTTTGGAACGTTTTGAAAAGAAAAAACGCGAAGTTGAAAAAGAAATTGAAAATCAAAAAGACATTTTCTGGAACAATTTCTTAAATCACAGAAATGTACTTATAGAATGCGGTTACATAAAAGACGATTACCCTACTGAAATGGGAGTAACTGCATCTCAAATAAGGTTTGAAAATGAACTTTTCTTAGCGGAAATAATTTTCTCAGGAGTTCTTGATAATCTAACTCCCGCAGAACTTGCCAGTGTTATTTGCGCTTTGGTTACAGAAGAAAACAGGACTGAATTGAATTATTATCTTCCGTTGTCACCAAATGTCAGAAAAACTTTAAACAAAATTAAAGATACAAAACGGCATCTTGAAAAAATTCAGACAAGAAATAAGGTTGAAGATACAATGGATGTTTATTCTTTCTACTCCCCTTTAATAGAGATGTGGATTAACGGAAGCGAATGGGATGACATCGTAGAAAATTCCGAAACCGGAGAAGGCGATGTTGTCAGAATATTTAAACGCACAATTGACGTTTTAAGACAATTCTGCACAATAAACAATATATCAGAAGCGCTCGTGTTCACCGCAAGAGAAGCAATTGACAAAATCCTGCGTGAACCTATTGATGCAGATTAATTAAAAATTATAATGTAAACTATAAACTATTATTAACCTTTAATCGGGTTTCCTGAACTTGAATACAAAAACCATGCTTCTCTTGTTCCGCTATCAGGACTGCATGATTGATCAAAATTCGGTGCTACTGTTTTATTATAATTTATATCTTTCTTTTTTGCTGCGTCTACAACATCTTTAGAAAACCATTTTGAAACCAACATTTGTGATTTTTTTCCATACTTTTGGCGAATTTCAACACACAAATTTATCTGTTCACTTTTATTCAACATAGATATTTCTGCTTCCATTTCTGAAATTCTTGCATTAACATCACTGTCTTTAGTATATCCATAATCATTTAATTTATCGGCATTTTCTGCAATAAATTGATCAAAATAATTCATATCTATTTTATTATTTTGTTTTGTATCCTGATTATAACCGACTGCATAATGTTGAGAAGTATGCTTCAGTTTTTCCGCAGTCTCTAATTTATCCATCAATACGTTCAGATTTTCCCACTGTGGAGAACCTTTTGCATACCCTTTTTGTATCTTCTTAATCATTGCCTTTAATTCTTTATACTCATAAGTATGATTGTCTAATGCAGCCTGTAAACTTTTAAAATTGCTATCGTTTTCAACATCTTCCAATCCTGCATTTGCGATATCATTTATAACTTGCGTATCTAAATCTAATAACTCATTTTGAGATGCATTAGTTTCTTCTTTAGCTGCCGAAGGCTGTGAATTAAATGTCAGTTGCCCTGAAGTCCAAGCACAGTCCTGCCCTACAATCTGCCCTGAAGGGTTTATTACGGAATTAGGATTTACCCTTGTTTGTGTCGGCGGATTTTCCGGCGGATTATCAGGTTTATTGTAGTTAACCCTTGATAAATTAATATCATAATCTGACATAATACACCTCGTCATCTTACTCGTATTCATGAATATAAAGTATTATAAACCCGACTGATTTCAATCGGCAAAAAAAATGTTACATATGTTAACAAAAAAAGAAAGTGCTTTTTGGCACTTTCTTTAATATATTATAAATAAATTTTACGCAATTTCAGCCTGTTTAGTCTGCGGCAGCTTTATTAACTCCGCTTTGTTTCTGTTTTCAACCATTTCTTTGGTTATTACAAATTTTTCAACACTGTCTTTTGACGGAATATCATACATAATATCAAGCATCAATTCTTCAACAATTGATCTCAAAGCTCTTGCGCCTGTTTTTCGTTTCAGAGCTTCCTGAGCAATCAATTCAATTGCATCGTCTTCAAATTCCAAATCAACGCCGTCCATTTCAAGTAAACACTTGTATTGTTTCAAAATAGCATTCTTTGGCTCTGTTAAAATCATTTTAAGTGTCTTTTCATCCAAAGCATCAAGAACTGCATAAACAGGGATTCTACCGATAAATTCAGGAATCATACCAAATTTCAGCAAATCTTCAGGTTGCAATTTTTTCAGCATTCTTGCTGCAGCTGCTTCTTTTTCTGCTCTTGTTGCAGGAGCATTTGCACCAAAACCTACCGATGAACCATCATTAACTCTGCGTTCAACAATCTTATCCAAATCAACAAACGCACCACCTACAATAAACAAGATATTACTTGTATCAATTTGAATAAATTCCTGATGAGGATGCTTTCTGCCACCCTGTGGAGGTACATTTGCAATAGTACCTTCTATCATTTTTAACAGTGCCTGCTGAACACCTTCACCTGATACATCTCTCGTAATAGATGTATTTTCAGACTTTCTTGCAATTTTATCAATTTCATCAATATAAATTATACCCTTTTCAGCCTTCGAAGAGTCATATTCGGCATTTTGATATAATCTCAATAAAATATTTTCAACGTCATCACCTACATAACCCGCTTCTGTAAGTGTTGTAGCATCAGCAACCGCAAACGGAACGTCAAGCATCTTTGCAAGTGTCTGAGCAAGTAAAGTTTTACCTGAACCTGTCGGACCTACAAGCAAAATATTTGATTTTTGAATTTCAACACCCTTTTCGTCCTTATTGTGAAGCAATCTTTTGTAGTGGTTATAAACGGCAACAGATAAAACTTTCTTAGCATCATCCTGCCCGACAATATGTTCGTCAAGGTAAGCCTTTATTTCATGCGGTTTCGGAATAGAATCCGTATTAACTTCTTCAGGTTTATCAGATTTTTCTTTGTTTTCAAAGAATTCCTCATCAAGTATTTCGTTACAGAGTTCAACACATTCATCACAAATGTATACTTCAGGACCTGCAATCAACTTTTTAACCTGATCTTGTGTTTTTCCGCAAAAAGAACATTTCAATCTGCTATCGTTTGCCATTTATAATTTCTCCTGATAACTATTCTTTTGTTATAACTTTATCAATCATACCGTATTCAAGTGCTTCTTGAGGTGTCATGATATAGTCTCTGTCTGTATCTTTTTCAATCTTCTTCAAAGATTGACCTGTATTTGCTGCAAGAATTTCATTTAATGATTTTTTAATTCTTAAAATTTCCTGTGCCTGAATTTCTATATCAGTAGCTTGTCCCTGAGCTCCGCCTAAAGGTTGGTGAATAAGAACTCTTGAGTGAGGCAATGCCATTCTCTTACCCTTTGTACCTGCTGCAAGAAGGAACGCACCCATTGACGCAGCCTGTCCCAAACAAATTGTTGAAACATCAGATCTTATGTGCTGCATTGTATCATATATTGCAAAACCTGCAGTAACACTACCACCCGGGCTATTTATGTATAACATAATATCTTTTTCCGGGTTTTCACTGTCAAGTAAAAGCATTTGCGCAACGATTAAATTCGCAACCATATCATCTACAGGAGTTCCCAAAAATATAATTCTCTCTCTCAGCAATCTTGAGAAGATATCAAATGAACGTTCACCTCTGCTTGATTGCTCTATAACTACGGGTACAAAACTCATAATTTCTTCCTTTCATATAAACTAGTTACTATTATACACTATTTTTTTGCTTTAACAAACTTAACCGTGTTATTTTCAACCAAAAAGTTTAGAACTTTTTCATTCAAAATCTGCTGATTAAGTTCACTTATAAAGCCGGGATTACTTTGAAGATTTGATAAAATTGCCTTTGAATCAAGATTATACAAATGCTGCATCATTTCTATCTTTTTAGTAAAATCTTCCTGAGAAATTTTTAAATCTTCTAACTCTGCAATTTTACCTATTACCAAAGAATTTTTAATTCTTGATTTTGCATCATCTTCTACATTTTTATTAAGTTCTTCAATTCCCTGAGCTTCGACTGCATTCTCCCAAGAGAAACCTTGCTCTGCAAGTTTATGTTTATATTCGCTTAATAAACTGTTCTTTTCGCGCAATATCATTGAATCTGATAAATCAACCTGTGCTTTTTCCACAAAGAGTTCAAATAAAGCTTTTTCAGATCTTTTTCTGTTTTCATTTTCAACCTGTTTATCTAAATATTCCTGAATATTTGTTTTTAATTCTTCAACTGTCTTAAACGGTCCTGCTTTTTGAGCAAGCTCATCATTCAATTCAGGCAAAACTCTTGTCTTTATTTCGTGTATTTTGCACTTAAATACAGCTTCTTTTCCTCTTAAAGATTCTTCGTGATACTCTTCAGGGAAAGTTACATTAATATCAAAATCAGTATCAACAGGTCTGTCTACTAACTGTTCCGCAAAACCCGGGATAAAGCTTGAATTTGCCAAATCCATTGTATAATTTTTTGCATCACCATGCGGAATCTTTTCACCATCAACATATCCGTCAAAATCAAAAACGATAATATCATCTGATTTTGTATTTCTGTCAACAACCTGTTCCAATGTTGAATACTGCTGTATAACATTATCCAAAGCTCTGTCAAATGCATCTTTCGGCAATTCGTATTTTTCAACTTCAACAGTTTGTCCTTTATAATCACCCATTGTTACTTCCGGTCGGAGTTCAACACTTGCCAAAAGTTCCAAATCCTGACCTATCTCAAATTTATATGATTTTATCTGAGGCTGAGCAATAACATCTAATTTATTCTCTGAAACAGCCTTTGATAAAACTGAAGGCAACATACGTTCAAGCGCCTCTATTTTTATTCTTTCTTTACCTATTCTTTGTTCCAAGATATTTCTCGGAACTTTACCTTTTCTAAAACCTGGCACATTAACTTCCATACCCAATCTCATAACTGCTGTATTATAAGCATTTACACCATCTTGTGCCGGAAGTTGTATTTTTAATTCTGCTACATTTCCTTCTTTTTTTTCAATTTCAATATTCATTCTTTTTCCCTCTTATTCTACCATTTCAGAATATACCAAAAATACCAAATATGCAACAAATTAAGCAAATTTAGTTACATTTCCAAAACACAAAAGTACCGCCGAATTAAAAATTTAATTCTGCGGTACAAAAAATTAATAATTATAATGCTTTAAGCGATTTTTGTATCATTCATTACCGCTTGTTTTTTACCTTTGCTTTCGGCAATTTTGTCTTTTACCCAAACAGCGGCTCTTACAGCAATTGTGGTAGTTATTGCTGCTATCAAATATGTAGTCCATGCTTTTGCATTGCCTTTATTTAGATTTTTCAATAAATCAACAGAAAGGCCTGCACCTTTTGCCATTTTGGCGGCTCTGATACTTGCCATTCCTTCTTCTGCTAATGTCGGCAGCCATGCGGCAAATGCTAACTTTCCTGCATTATTTTTGATAAATGTTGTTGTTTTATCAACAGCTCCCTGTGTTTTTTCACCTTCTGCCTTATTTCTTTTTAACAATGCAACTGCCAAGATCACAGGAACCGCAAACATACGCATAGGACCGGCCGATGCCTGAAGAAGTTTTCCTAATTTTGTTGTTGAATTTACAGCGTGCCCCATTTCATGGAAAGTTGCCATTGGCATTTTCTCAAGATTAACTGCAATATCTTTTGTTGCGGATGCACAGAATGCATTCTTTCCGTCTAACACCATTTTTAACGGTTGATCGAACATCCCTTCCGTACCCGGACACGCTTGTGTCATACGCTCAAAAGGTATTTTGTTTGTCAGTTTTTCAGGAAGTACTTTTTTTACTTTATCTATTTTTTCCATCAGAATTTTATCTATTTTTTCACTAATATCTTTTGATACAACCTTAAGGCTACTCACCGAATTTACATTATGAATTCTGAACCCGTTTGCTTTCAAACCTGTTTGTTCAAAAGCTGTCTGTACGGCATTGTTTACTGTTTCAATTTCATAAGGTTTACAGGCATTTGAAAGACCTTCTGCAACTTTTAACCCATACGGCTTTGTAAATTTTTTAATTAATTTTGGGAGTCCGGCATAAACTGCTGTACCTGCAGCTACACCTGCTAATGATTTTGCAAATTGCTTTGCTTTTCCTGTTTTCTTATTACCGGAAGACTCTTCTGCAGGCTTTTTTGCATTAAAACTTACATAAGAAACATTTAAGCCATTAATCCCTAAACTCATAATAAAGTATTCCTTTTCACTAACACACATGTATATAAAGATGTTTTTCACAAAAAATTTGCCATTTTCACAATGTTATTCGTCTAAAACCCTTGATATGAGCATAAAACCCTGACTTCACAAAGCTTAACAAATCATTTGTTAAGAACGAGTTTTTGCATTAATGACATTGGAAAGTTCAGAGAATATTAATATTTTTCTTATCCGTATAAAGATTATATAAAGAAACGCAAAATTTTTTATTTTTTACTTTATAATACATATAAAGTTATGAAGGAGACATTGGAATGCAAAAGATTGAAAGTATATTAACCCTTTTGGATAGTGCAGATAACACAACAAAAAACGAAATTGAAAATATGCTTGTTGAAATCGGTGATGAAGCAGTTCCGGCATTAGTTGAACAATTGCAGATTGTTAAAGGAATAAAAAGAGGCGTTGTTGCAATGACATTAATAAGAATCGGCAATGCATCTATTGAATACCTTAAAAAAGCTGCTAAAAACAATAAAGATTTCGAATGGGTTGCAAAATATCTGATAACAGAAATTGCAGGAACCTGCGCAGCATAGTTTAAATTTATACTATAAACAAAAAAGCCGATTATAAATCGGCTTTTTTAATGTTTAAAATTATTTTTTAAAAATTTGCATTAAAAAAGGAGACACCCAGATTCGAACTGGGGGATAAGAGCTTTGCAGGCTCCTGCCTTACCACTTGGCCATGTCTCCGCTTCACTATAACAATGGTATTTTAGATATAACTCATTGTCAAGTGATAACTCAAATAATTTTAGTTTTAAAACTTAGGCCGTATGTTCTTCTGCCATTTTTCTTATTGTAGCAATAATTCTTTCAATTACATCCGACCAATCTTTGTATTTTGTCTGACGATAAATTTCTACGGAATCATACCAAGGAGTAGTCTTCGTATCCTGGAACCATCTCCATTCTGCGCCATATGGCAGCGGCAATATTGTTTTAACAGCGCCTCCTCCGCATACATGCATTACACTTGTATCTATAGAAATCATAATATCCAGGTTCTTTGCAGCCGCAAGTGTGTCGTCAAATGTATTGAACTCTCTGTGTATTTTCATTACCTGAGGATATCTCTGTAACTGGTCGTTTCTGTCTTTCTGAAAAGAATAGTACTGAACGTTAGGGATATCAAACAACCCTTTCATTTCATCCAAGTCCATATTTCTGAGAACTGCAATACGTTCATTATTAGATGTACTCCGCCAACATAATCCCACTTTTAATTTTTTCGTCATGAAATATTTTTCTTTAAAGTATTTTACTTTTTCCTCATCGGCAACTAAATATCCCTCACTAAAAGGAATTTTTGAGAAATCCATCATAAGATAATACGGAGCATAGAGAGAAACCATATAATAATCATGCTCAACAATACATGGTTTTCTGTGAAACTCAAAATTTAAACCTTTATCCGCATACTTTTCTAAAGGAAAACTTCTTATAAACAAATCTCTCAAAGGTGGCGGGACTGCAACATTTACCTTTTTGAATTTTTCTGCAAGAAAAGGTAAATATCTTATATACATTAAGCTATCACCTAAACCCTGATCACAATAGAGTAAAAGTTTTTTATCAGGATGAGGTGTTCCGTCCCAAGGTTGTCTGAACCATTCATCTTTTGTTGCTCCGAACTTTGCATAAATCGGGTAACCGCTAAAATCCCCTTTTGCTAATTTTGAAGTTCCGATAGCAACGTTACCTAATTTATAGTTAGGATCAAGTTCCATTGCTTTTTGAGCATAATAAATTGCTTCATCCAATTCATTGTTAACTCTGTGATATGAAGACAAATTCATATACGCACCTAAATTAGGCTTTAATTCAATAGACTTTTTATAAGCGTCTATTACTTTGTCATAGGATTCTATATCTTCATAAAGTATACCTAAATTATTCCAAACACCGGCATCTCTTGAATCAACCAAAAGCATTTTTTTATAAAGCTGTCTTGCCAAATTAATTCTCTTTGTTCCAAAATAATCAGCCATCTCAAGCATCAGGTTAAGCTGTTTTCTTGTCGGATGGTAGAGCATTTTTAGTTTTCCCGTATTAGCATATATCTCAGACAGTATTGAAATTATTGTCTTATGCTGCGGGATATTCTTATCCCAATACTTTTCAAGTATTTTTTCCGCTTCTTTATACTCTTTTTCTTTGAAATAATTCAGCGCTTTGTTTAATTCTTCCATAGTCAATCCTTATTTAATTTTTACATGTGCCAAAGAACAACTTTTGGGTTTTGTCATTCTCTTATAGTTTTCTTTTGAATAGCCGAATAACATTACATATCCGGGTTTATAATTCTTAGGTAATTCTATATGTTTGCATAATTTAGGCAACGCCTGAAACAACCATTGAGCCATTCCGCACCATAAAGTTCCCAAACCTAAAGTTTGCGCATAAAGTTCAAAATAACTTAAAGCTATTACTGAATCTGTCGGTCCGCATGGCGCATCTTTCGGATACGCAACCACAACAAGATGCGGAGCTTCTCTGAAAATTATGTCATTATGCAAAGACATAATTCTTTTATATTGTACAAACTTTTTATAATCAATTTTAACGTCTTTGTGTGAAATAAATTCTTTTGCGAGTCTCAACTTTGTAAAAGTTTTTGAAAATTCATCTTTAATAACTTGTTTCAGCTTAACTAACTCTTCTTTGTCATCAATTATTGAAAAGTGCAGTCTGTGATCATTACACCCCGTAGGAACCCATGCCGTCATATCCGTTAATTTTTTAATAATTTCAGGCGAAACATTTTCATCTTTAAAATTTCTGCAGCTTCTTCTTGTTTTAATTAGGTTAAGCATGCTTTCAGCTGAAGGATTTTTCTCAAGATTAACCAATTCGGAATCTATAACCCCGTCAAAGGATATTGCCCCGGCAGGACAAACAGAGAAACAATGCTGACATTCCATACATCCTGCTAAATTAGTTTCTGAAATCTCAGGATATTCGCCTTTTTCAAACTTTATAACATTGCACGGACAAATATTGGAACAAAGTCCACATTTTATACATTTTTCTTTATTTATTTCAAACAGTGCATTTTCAGTCATAATACGCTCTCCATGAGTCCTTATTATACTATTTTTTTTTAATTTTAACAAATGTAAAATTTTATTACCAAACTAAAAAAATAACCTTGAAAAAAGTATTCGACTATTAAATAATCAAAGTAGTGTTTCATGGGGAGGATGGTTCCGGTTGAGAATTAATCTGGCTACACAATCAAGGGATAATTCATATCCTTATAATTTGCTTTTTTTCAAAGCAAAAAAGGATAGAAAACTTCCCGAAATATCGGTTCAGACGCCTGAAAAAGACAACCCGGTCGGGGAACTTGGGCTGCCCTATGACATATGCAAAAAATACATCAATGCCGCAAATTCACTTAAAATGTCCACGGCTGATTATTTAAAAATGTACATGCCTCATTTATTCTGGGAGCCGCAAATAAAACCTGAAAAATCCGTAACGGATACTATCGGAAACACTAAAGTACAAACCCTAATTGACGGCGAACAAATATTCGGAAAAACTCTTGATTACATTTACGGGGCAAAGGACAGTATTCAGATAGAAATGTTTGAATTTCAGAATGTCCAGATTGATGGTGACAGATGGCCAAGTAATGGGGCTGAAGTTGTCCCCGGATTTGAACAGCAACAGAGAATCCTTTCTGCTCTGGTTGAGAAAAAACAAGAAAATCCGGACCTGAACGTCCAGATTATATTGGACGCTCACAAATGGTACATGGACGGTCATGGAAGAAAAGAACGTCATTACAATAATATGAAAATGATAAAGTATCTGAAAGATAACGGTTTTGATGTAGTACCTTATCCGAGAGCTGCACAGCAGGGTGCTACTTTACAACACGTAAAAATGCTTGCGGTTGACGGTAATAAGGCTATTATAGGCGGCATGAACTGGGGAACTCATTCAGCTGCTAACCATGATGCCTGTGTTGCACTTGAAACACTTCCTGATAAGCAAAATTCAGAAGTAGATAACCTTATCGAAAACATCTTTAATAAAGACTGGAAATTTGCATGGCAGAGACTCGGAGCTACTGATTTGGTAAAAGGACCTCTGACCGAAGACGAGCAGAAAAATTATTTCGGATTAAATCAGGAAATCAAGATGGAAAATGTCGAATATATGAATATAGTCGGCACTTTGTACGATAATCCTAAGGACAGAAATCGTTATACAGAAGGAAATTTAAACCTTGTAGAGACAAATCCTGTTGAAAATCCCCAGATAAAGATTCTTGCAACAAAGCCGAAAGAACTGGTTTATGTTGATGAAAACGGAAAAGAAACAACAAGAGAATACCTGAAAGAAAAAATAAACACTTCTAAAAAATTAAGAGCAGAATTATTTGTACTTTCAGATAAAGAACTTATCCAAAACATAATAAAAAGACATAAGGATAAGACATTAGATGCAAAAATCATTGTTCACCCTGAAGTTTTGGAAGAATTTCCATACTGCAGAAAAGCGTACAATGAACTTGTTAAAAACGAGGTTCCTGTTCGTTTATTTAATTACGATGAAAGAGTAAACCAGAGAATGCACGCAAAATGGGCAGTATTCGATGACGAGGAACTTATAATCGGTTCTACAAACTGGTCAGGAGTAGGCTTAAATTCAAACCTTAAAAAAGGTCAGAGAGATGACTATGATATTCACACAGAAATGATAAACGAAGAAATCAGAGGATATCTGAAAGAATTAAAAGAATTTGAAAAAGACTTAGGCTTGCCGTCTGTATCAAGAAAAAGGATTGATTATAAAGAATTGAAAGTCCGAAAAGCAAAATTCAGAAAAGCGTACGCTGATTTGGACAAAACAGGCTCGGCATCTGTTCATTTAGGCAAGAACGATTATTACTTCTCTGACAAAGATAAATCCACACTGAGTACAATTTCTGGCTACTACACAATGATTTTGGACAGAAATAATGCCAAAGAAAAATACAAAAGAGGTAATAACGAAGTAGCAATTGCATTCCAGAGCCCAAAAATTGCCAAAACATTCGAAAGACAATTTGATAAAGACTGGAAAAATTCAGTTGATGAATATGACGAACTCAGAGACAAGGTTTTGGATTCTCAAACAAATACAAAAAGAATAGATTTAATAGGTTAAACATGAAAATAGCGGCAATAAGCAATTACACATTAAAAAATACAAATATACAAAAGAATAATCAGAGAAAAATCGCAGATTATTCTTCAAACCCCTGCAATCCTGATACAAAAAAAATAAAGGAATTGCCTAATTTTGCATATCAACCGTCTTTTAAAGGTATTTCTTTTGAAAACGACATCGTAAGAAGTGTAAAAGGTAAAACATACTACGGTGACGATTTATACGAAAATAATTTTATTAATTTGGATAAACTCGGATGGGAAGAATTATCAAAAAGCAATTTTGATATAACAAAAGCAACTGACAAAGAAATCTACGCATTTCAGCATGCTCTTGCTTTGGGTGAAACCGTCGATACATCTTGGGTTAAGAGATTCAATGATTTTAACGTTGATTTGCCTCTTGCGACAAGCCACGTTCTTGGCGACAGAGCATCGAGAAAAGCTTATGCGCAAAACCTGAGAGTTCTGAATGATACAACAAAAAATGAGTATTTAGACACACCTATTTTCGACAAAAAAGGAAATCTTACTCTTAACTGTGTTGTTTGGGATACGGAAACAACGGGAACAAATGCCACAAATCATTCTTTGCCGTTAGATAAAATTATTCAGATAGGTTCAATTCAGATGAAAAACGGAAAAATCGATGAGAGTACTGCATACAAGCAGTATATAAATCCGCAAATGCCGATTCCTGTTAATTCATCAATTGTTCACGGAATTTATGACAAAGACGTAAAGGATAAACCTACAATTGATAAAGTATTGCCGCAATATCTTTCAAAACACCTGAATAAAAAGAACGGTGTTATTGTTGCATATAATTCAAAATTTGATATGGCAATGCTGAATAACTCAATTGATGATTATAACAAATTTAATACAGCAAAAAGAATTCCGAACAAAAAGACTTTTGATGTATTGGATCCGTTTATCCTTACACAGAGAATACACCCCTATGTCGGGGCAAAGAAAAAACTTTCTGAACAGTATAAATTTTTCTTCTGCAAAAACCTTGACGATGCTCACGATGCTTTTGCAGACGTAAAAGGAACTGTTGATATGCTTAAATACGACTTGTATTATCTGAACGAAAACAGAGAAGACAA
Organism: bacterium; assembly: GCA_017433195.1. Lineage (GTDB taxonomy): Bacteria > Cyanobacteriota > Vampirovibrionia > Gastranaerophilales > Gastranaerophilaceae > RGIG2479. The sequence goes on along the minus strand of JAFRHR010000057.1, from coordinate 8,037 downwards.
GAACAAGCCGCTGACATTGAGAGATGTATTGTTGTTCCAAAACGGAAGCAACAACACAAACATTGATATTCCGCTTAATCATTTGGGATGCAATGACAAAGTTAATTTCAAAATGTCCTACAGATTAAAACCGCTGAATGTTAAAAACTATTCAAACGGATACAAATTAAGCGAAGCTACTTTCCCTGCTATGGAAGGTGTAATAGGAGAAGAAAACACTCAAAAGCTGAGAGATCTTATTATACCGCCTGCTTTGGCATCAGAAACAGATGAAGGTTTAGAAACTGCTGAAACTGATAAGAAACCGCCTGTAAACAAAAGACGTACTATTTTCTATAACCAAAACAGAAACTTTAAGAAAATTCTGAAATTTGCAGGTATTGAAGGATACGGCGATATGAACAGACGGGAAGTTATTGATTACATAACTGATATGTCAAAAAATTATATTGATGAGCACAGTATTGAACTGATATTTAAAAACGCAAACCCGAAAGATAAAAAATTAGGTAACGACATGCCGGATTTCAGTATATCAAGAAGAGTTATGGCTGAAAAACAAAATCTTTCATAATTTACAATATGTATTTCCCGTTAATTGTTGTATAATAATTTTATAGAAAAGAAGTGAGGGAATTATGAAAGAACTTTTTAATCAATACATACAAAATTTAGAAACATATATTATGTTTAGAATCAAAGACGAAGTTGAGCGATTAACACCGGAATTGGAAGCAAAGGGCAGAAGTCCTATTTCTTTGGCAATGGGAGCTCCTACATCAAACCCACCTTTGTTTGTTATTGATAAATTAAAATCAATCCTTGATGAAAGAGGAATTCATACATACTCTGTTCCGAAAGGGGAATTATATTTCAGAAAAGCCGTTTCTGAACGTATGAAAATAAAATATAACGTTGATGTAACTCCTGATGAAGTTATTTCTTTAATCGGGTCAAAAGAAGGTATTGCAAATATGATAAGGGCTTTGATAAACCCTATTCCGAATGAAAAAGAAAAGGATATTATTCTTATTCCTGACCCCGGATATGCTTCTTACAGCCAAATGGTAATTACTTCAGGCGGATATCCATATTCTGTTCCGCTGACAATTCAAAATAGATACAGACCTGATTTGGATGAAGTTTTAGATAACCTTAAAAAAGACGGATTCAATCCTAAAAAAGTTAAGGCATTGATAATAAATTACCCGAACAACCCGTTAGGCGTTTCCGTTGACAGAAATTACTACAGACACGTTGTTGATTTTTGCAGAAGAAATAAAATACTTCTTATATCAGATGCCGCTTATATTGATATTTATTTCGGAAACGAAGAAAGACCGATAAGTATTTTGGAAATAGAAGGCGCAAAAGATGTTGCAGTTGAATTCTTCAGTTTTTCAAAACCTTATTCAATGACAGGCTGGAGACTTGGCTGGGTTTGCGGAAATAAAGAAGCAATTTCAATGTTCGGCAAACTCAAATCAACTATTGATTCAGGTTTATTTAAAGCACTTCAGAAAGCATCCGCTGAACTTTTAAATTCTATCGAAGGTGATAGATATATAGTTGAAGAAAATAATAAATTCAGATTAAAAAGAAACGAATTTGTTAACGGTTTAAAAGGCTTGGGCTGGCCTGATTTTCACGTTCCGGATTCAACTTTCTACGTTTGGGCACCGATTCCTCCGAGATTTAAAACTTCTCAGGAATTTACAAGTTACGTATTACAAAAATCAGGTATAGTTTTGGTTCCGGGAAATGCATTCGGCAAAAACGGAGAAGGCTTCTTCAGAGCATCGGTTGTATGTTCCGAAAACGACTTATACACCTGTATCGAAAGACTAAGACAAGACGGAATTTTCTATAACGTTTAACTTTTCAGATAAGCCTCAATAAAGCCGTCAAGGTCACCGTCCATTACGGCGTCAACATTACCGACTTCAAAATTTGTTCTGTGATCTTTTACCATTTTGTACGGATGAAAAACGTATGAGCGGATTTGTGATCCGAAATTTATATCAAAGTTTTCGCCTTTTAATTCGGCAAGTTTCTTTTCGTGCTCCTCCTGTTTAATCTGCAACAGTTTTGAAACCAAAATCTGCATAGCGTTTTCTTTGTTTTGTAATTGTGAACGCTCCTGTTGACATTTAACAACAATCCCTGTCGGTTTGTGCAAAATTCTGACAGCCGTTTCAACCTTATTTACATTTTGTCCGCCTGCACCGCCCGAGCGCATTGTATCAACCTCCAAATCTTCGGGAGGTATAACGATTTTTTTGTCAAAATCAGGGATTATCGGTGAAACTTCGCAAGACGCAAAACTCGTCTGTCTTTTGCCGTTTGCATTAAAAGGTGATATTCTGACCAATCTGTGAACACCTTTTTCCGCTTTTGCATATCCGTAAGCGTATCTGCCCGTTATTTTTATTGTTGCAGACTTAATTCCGGCTTCTTCACCATCTGATTTATCAAGAAGTTCAACTTTGTAGTTGTGTTCTTCTGCCCATCTCATATACATTCTCAAAAGCATTGAAGCCCAATCCTGCGCATCCGTTCCGCCTGCGCCTGCATTTATTGATAAAATCGCATCAGCAGTATCGTATTCACCGCCTAACATCTTTTTGACATCAAACTTGTCTAACATTTTTTCAAGTTTGTCTAAATTTTCTTCAGCCTCTTTTATCAAATCTTCGTCCTGCATTTCGTATGCAATTTCAGCATCGCTTATAATAGTTTCCCACTGATTTATCTGTTCAAGTGAATCTTTTGCATCTCTTAATTTTTGACCTAATTCAGATGCAAGATTTTGATTATTCCATACTTCAGGGGTTTGAAGTTTTTGCTCGATTTCGACTATAGTCTTTGACAAATTATCCGTGTCAAAGATACTCCTTATTTTTTGCAATTCTCTGTTTTAAATTATTGATATCCATAAATAAATTTTACTATAAAGTTATGTTTTTAATCAAATCAAGTGAACGGTTTGCCAAAATTTCATTTTTTAACTTTTTATTTTTTCTGTCTTTTTTGGGTAATTTTTCGGTTAACGGCGCAACAATTCCCCAGTTTGAATTAATCGGCTGAAAATGTTTATGGTTTTCGTCAGTAATGTAATGTGTCAAAGCACCTAACATTGTTTCTGTCGGCAGTACCAAAAGTTCCTGATTATTTAAGTATCTTGCCATATTAATTCCAGCAAGAAGTCCGCCCGCAACGGATTCCGTATAGCCTTCAGTTCCGGTGATTTGCCCCGCAAAGAACAAATTTTCTCTTTTAATTGTCTGAAAAGACGGTTTCAAAACCTTCGGACTGTTTATAAAAGTATTTCTGTGCATAACCCCGTATCTGACTATATTAACATTTTCAAGTCCCGGAATTGACTGCAACAGTTCCTTTTGTGCGCCCCATTTTAAGTTTGTCTGAAACCCGACTATATTAAATAACGTCTTTGCTGAGTTATCCTGTCTTAACTGAACAACGGCATAATTTTCCTGATTTGTTCTCTCATCAACAAGTCCGACAGGCTTCATAGGGCCAAAACGAAGGGCGTCTTCACCACGGGATGCAATAACTTCTATCGGCAGACACGACTCAAAGAACTTTGCATCTTTTTCAAATTCTTTTAACTCTGTTCTCGGAGCATTTGTTAATATTTCATAGAAAATAGAATACTCGTCTTTATTCATTGGGCAGTTAATATAAGCTGCCTCACCTTTATTGTAACGATTTGCCCAAAATGCTATGTCAAAATTTATACTCTCTTTTTCAACTATCGGAGCAATCGCATCAAAAAAGTGAAGATTTTCACTCTCAGTAAATTCTTTTATTTTTTCGGTCAAAGGCGCACTTGTCAAAGGGCCTGATGCTATAATAACGTTTCCGTCAGGAATTTCCGTAACTTCTTCTCTTATTACTTTTATATTTTCGTTGTTTTCAATTAAATTTGTTACTGTTTCCGAAAATTTAACCCTGTCAATTGCAAGCGCATTTCCCGCAGGCACGGAACAATCAAATGCAACATTTATAAGTTCTCCGCCCAAAAGTTTCATTTCCTGTTTTAAAAGACCGCCTGCATTTGTAATATCAGATGAGCCCATACTGTTGGAGCAGACAAATTCAGCAAAGTTTTCGGTTACGTGTGCCCCTGTTGTTTTATGAGGTCGCATTTCATATAATTCAACGGATATTCCTCTTTTTGCAAGCTGTAAAGCCGCTTCGCTTCCTGCCAATCCTCCGCCGATTACTTTAACCATTTTATCCAATGTTTTATCCTTAACCTATGAAACAACCTGATTTCTGCCGTTTTCTTTTGCCTTATAAAGCGCATTATCGGCTCTTTTTATAATATCCTGTGCAGTTTCTTCATCACCATTGTAAGAAGAAATTCCCAAACTTATAGTAACCTGACCTTCCTGATTCAGGCTGAGTTTAAACGGAGTTTCTTCAACCGCTTTCCTTATACGTTCGGCATTTTTCAGAGTTTCTTCAATACCGGTATTCGGAAGAATTATTGCCATTTCCTCCCCGCCGTATCTGCAGACGTAATCTGAAACACGGGTATTACGTTTTAAAATCTGTGCAACCTGTTTTAAAACCGCATCACCTGCCTGATGTCCGTATTTATCGTTAAACTGTTTGAAATAATCAATATCTATCATTATGAGAGAGAATTTTGAATTATAACGTTTTGATTGTTCTATTTGTTGTTTCATCATATCCTGAAAATAACGGTGATTATACAACTCAGTCAAACCGTCAGTTGTTGCAAGTTTATACTGATGCTCAAAATCTCTTGACTTTATAAGATATTTTGCAAGATAAGAAATAGCAAAAGTAAACACCATTACTATAAGAGGCAAAACAAGTATCACCCAGTAATTACAACACTTCATAGAATAATATGTAATCAAATAATAAACTATGCCTGAAAACAATACCAAAATACTTGATAAAACAACCGAATTTGATTTTATAACAATTAAACTTATCAAAAGGATAATTAACGTTATAATTGCCGTATTCATAGCAGGTCCTGATTTTTTAATAAATGAATTATCGAGCATATTGTTTAAATATGTAGCGTGTATTTCAACTCCCGGATAAACTCTGTCAACAGGAACACTTTTTGCATCATAAAGACTGACTGCCGTTGTTCCTACATAAATTATTTTATCCTTATAATCAAAACCCGATACATTCTGCTTCATATCTTCCAAAACCTTATAAAAAGGAACATTTTGATATGTACTTCTTGCTGAGCCGTACCAGTTTAATATAGCCTCACCGCTATTAGTTAACGGGATTTTTTTATCGGCAATAATCAAATCTGATTTTTTATCAATAACAAAATCTTTTATGTCGTTATTACTTAATATATCCGCACCTGCTTTAAGTGATAAGTAAGGATAATATTTATCTTTATAACATACAAATGTCGGAACCTGACGAATAATACCGTCATTTGAACGTTTTACATTTACCATTCCGACATTAACACGGCCTGTCATAAGTTTATCCAAAATTGATCTGCAATTCAGGAACGACATCTTGCCTTTTATATCAACATTTTGAGAATTATTATCTACATTAACGGAAATTCTGTCCGGCAAATCCTCCGGTTTTCTTACATCCGGTAATTGATTATCAAAATTTATTGCCGCATAAACATTGTCATACTTATTTAACTCTGAAGTTAAGAAATTGTCATTTAAAGTTGTTGAATTTTTTGAATTTATAAACATTAAATCAAAAATAACGGCTCTCGGATTTTGTTTTTCCAGAAAATTAAGCATATCCGCATAAATTTTTCTCGGAACAGGCCATTCACCATACTTGTTAAGAATATATTCATAACTTGCATCATCGATAGTTATTATAACAATATCTTTTGAAGGATTTAAGTGACGGCTCTTCACGAGTAAAGTCTGCCTGTAATCAAAAGACTTATTTTCAATATCTTCAAAAAATCCCGACAAAACAGGATTATTGACAACTAAAACAACGAATAAAAAAATCGTTAAAGCCAATAATAAATATGCAAATTTATCTATTAAATCTCTTCTCTTATCTGACATTAAAAATACCTGTAACTACTTAACAGTATAATTAAGGCATTTGTTTTTTGCAACAAAATTATTTAAAAAAGCCTGTTTTTCAAGCAATAAATTATTCATTTTCAATAAATCGGTTGTCGCCGATAAATTGTTGGGCTGCAGTAAAAATTTTAATAAACATTCCTCGTGTAAATTCATTAAAGTACCATATAAAATAATGCCTACTTATAAATTTTGACATATATTTTATATCTACACATCAACTTTTTGGTCAATATATTATAAAAACATCTCATACTTTAGATTGAATTTTAAAGAGGATTACAATATCAAAGAAGTTCAACTGCTACATGTTTCTTATTTCCTTCGGGTTTCATCGTTTTGAGAACGAATATATTCAAGATGTTTTTTTGCTGCATCCAAAGTTTTTGGGAAGTATGTTAAAATACAGTCTTTGCTATCACAATTTCCTGTCATCAACAACGCATAACATTCTGCGAACATTTCTTGTTCATTCCATGTTGCATAATTACTTAAATCGCCACTAATTACCTTATATTGACCTATCTTTGCATCCAATACTTCTTCATGTTTTGTATTACCTGCTTCTATATATGCCTGCATTTCATTACGATATGCCGACATAAACTCACTGCTTCGAATTGTAGAACTTTTATTTTCTTTCCAATATAACATATAATCCAAAGCATGACCTGTTTCATGAGCTAACGTATTTGCAGTAATACTCCCCTCATGAATAAGAAGAAAATCTCTAACTGAATAATAAAACGAACGACCATCATCTATACTCGCCGCATAAATACGATCTTCTTTAAAAATATCAATAATAAGTTCCGCAGGCAATTTTTGAATCATCGCTTTAAACTTGACTTTGCATTCCAAAGGCAAATCCTTACACAAATTTTCAAGATTGAATTTTTTTATTTCTCCAGTGGTCTTATTTGTAATTGTAATATTATCCCCATTTTGATTATATATGTATTTACCGCCTGTATAATAGTCACTTTTAATTTGAGATTCTCTGTCTTTAATAACTGACTTATAACCGTAAGCCTCATTTAAACATTTATTTATATGTGCCAACAATTCGTCTTTTGTTGTTTTACTAAGACCAATTTCATTTTTTATCGCATCATCCAAAGAGATATTATAATTATTTCTGTAATTCATTAAAACTTCTTCTACATTATCCTTTGTTATCATAAAAACATGTTCTTTAAACTGTTTTCCTGTTGTGGGGATAATTTTTACTTTTTTTTCACAAATATCACTATTCAGTAGTGGCGGAAGATTTTCAGTAGCTAAAAAACTACTTTTCTTTAAAATTTCACTTATAAGTCTATCTGTAATTTCTGTTAATTTTTTACCGTCTGCCGGAAGTTTAGAGTTCTTTTGTTTTTCAAGTTCGGCATTAAATTCTTTCTTGTAGGCCTCAATTTGTTTTTTATCTACGCCCCATCCTGAAGCAACCAAACTGAGACTATAAAACAAATTCTTGCAATATCTTACTCTTTCATTAATATCAAGCCCTCGCTCAGTTATTATTGCAGAAAATAATGATTCTTTTCCGATATCTCTGTATTCTGATAAAACATCTACTATATTAAAAGCAATTACATCTTTCAAATGCGCACCCAAATACTCACCTGTTGTCGGAAGCCCATATTTTGTTTTTGCACAAATATCATCCTTGAGTTTTTTGGCCAATACATCACCCTCAGGTTTGTTTTGTATTGCATCAAGACCACTTTCAAGTTCCTGCTGCTCAAAAATTCCGTTTTTATTTTTATCGGAAAGTTTAATTTTTATATAGTTTATTTCATCCTGCGATACAATACCATCTCCGTCATCAGCCATATTAAAAATATCATTAACGTATTTGTTCGATGTTTTTTTGTCAGCCCACTTCTGCCCCTCAGTCAGATTGATTGAAGCTAACTTTCCGGCAGAGTTATAATAC
>JAFRHR010000056.1 GCA_017433195.1 bacterium | reverse complement strand
TTAATCATATTTATTTTTATTAATTCAGGCAACAAAAAAGGACTTAACCAAAATTGATTAAGTCCTATATCACCAAAAAGAGGGTAAGAAGAATTAATGTTTAAAAAAGTACCACTTTATTTTTGTTCTTATAAAATTTCCTATATCTGCCTGTTTTACATCAGGATATGGCGGCAAATAAATAATATCTATTTTCCCTGCACTTGATGTATTTGGATGTGCTTTCCCAAATTCATAATGTGTCATAACTGTTTGCGGAGTTATCTGTAAGCCGTATTCTTTGCAGAGTTTTGCAATTAATTTAAAAGTTGATTCGCATTGTATTTTTGTAAGCGGATATTGTCCGGCATCTTTGGAGTTTTTAAAACCGTGCATACCACACATACTAACCCCGATACTTCCGGTATTTCCGCCGCCACAATGAGCAGCATAAAGAGGTTTGTTTTCTGAATCGTTTTTACATATTTCATTTGCCGAAACAGGGAATTTTCCGTTTATAATTAAACCGTCTTTATTAATAAGATAATGATAATGATTATAATCTGTGAAACAGGGTTGATTTGCTCCGCCTGTCCAATGTAAAATTACACGTTTCATAAAACCCTCACTTTTCTGTCCCAAAAAAAGACCTCTCAAAATCGATTTTAAGCCGCCTAAAATAAAGTTTAGGTTATAGTTGTACCCCTATTTTATTCTCCAATAGTACTCTGTAAGATAACTTGCTGCATCAAAAATATGTAATAAGAATTTTTTATCTCTGCTTTGTTTAATTTGATGTATTGTCGGAGCATCTATAATTGATGTACCCTCTTTATATTTTAAGTTGTATATGTTTTTCAAGAGATATTTGCATTTTGTTTTATCAACAAATAATCTCCGAACACCGTCAGCATTTTTTACTCGTGCGTTAAAGGCTGCAATTCTGTTTAAAATCGGAGGGTTATAATCTCTTAACTCAAATTTAAACTGTTTATCGGTATATCCGTTTTCTCGGAATAATTGCCGCATAATTGCATAATTTGTAAATTCACTTTGCGTACTTCTGTTATCTCCGGAGGCATCACCGTTTATAATTATCTCCGCTTTATGATTTGGATATCTACGCAAAAACTCTTCAAAACATTGTTTTGTTGATGTGTTTTCGATAACTATTTCGTCAAAGAAATACACATTTTCATTATCTTTATGTGCAATAACCCAACACATAGGATCAACGTTAAAGTCGCAAGTGAGATGTAACGGTAATGTCGGACAGTATTTAAGTTTTTTGATATTTTCGTCAGAAAAACCTTTTACGACAAGACCGCTATTATAGTCTCCGAACTCACCCAAAACATTAATTCTATAGTATTCTTCGTCAAAACTATCTCTCAACGACTTAACATAATGCTCAGGGAGATATTTATTATTTGTTGTAGGTGCAATAATAAGCCGATAATTCGGGAGTTTTCTTTCCACGAACCTCTCGTATATCCAACCTTTATTAGATTGAGGGTTTGTGTGTCCAAAAAGTCTATATCTGAAATTTTCCCAATTTTTACCACGATAAAGATTTCTTAAACGACCTATTAGTTGTTTAAAGGTGCTATCGCCAACTTGTGATGCCTCTTCTATCTCTGCCCAATGTAAATTTAAAGATTTGATTTTCTCCGGATCCTCGAGAGAAGAAAATAAAATTTCAGAACCATTTTTGAATTTTATAATTTTATCGACTTTATTATAGTTATAGTGTATTCCTTGTTTATATCCGAGTGCATCAAGATGTTCTAAATATGATACAAGTGTAGTTTTTCTTACAAGTTCATACTCTTTTGCTCCGACAAGTCCACGAGAACCGGGGTATTTTTTTGCTAACAAAATTCCTAATAAAGAGCCACACCAAGTTTTTCCACTTCCGTAACCACCCTGATATAAAGCAACATCTAATTCTTCATCATGTGGAATCGACATAAATTCGATTTGCTTATCTAATAATTTATATTCCATTAGTTCAACCGTTTAATCTTCCTCAAGCAGCATTTTGCAAGAAGTTTATCTCTCGTTTCAAAAGAGTTCTGATATTTGTTAATTATCCGAGCCATATCGAGAATTAAATCTTCTTGCTTGTCTGCTTTTTTATCAAGTTTTTTCTTTGTTTTCAGGACATCTTTTTCTGCGCCAAATTCGTTATTGCTAACATTCATTTTGGCAATTTCAGCAAGAGAATTAAAAAAAGCCTGAATTGCTGCAAAAATACCCATTAAATAACTTCCTTTAATTCTTTTCCTTTTTCAACAATTTGCGCAAGCAACGGCACTAAAACTTTTAAGAGTTCAACCAATTCTTTTAGTTTTGACATTTTGTTTTCATCAGAAATTACATCTTTAATTAAATTTACTAAGTTCATAAATACCTCCTTTAATACTCTATTACTATATTTTCTAAATCTTCGACTGTTGTAGCATTATTGATTCGCTCAAGAAAACCGAGATATTTTATATTCCATACCTCATTTTTATAGGCTGCAATTAAACTTCCGACAGTTGCTATATCGTTAACGGACAATTCAAGTTCCACATCGTCCATTGATAACCACGAATAAGTATCAAGCCCCCCTGCCTGCATTAATAACATTGTAGCTGTTAAGTCACCGACAGTTTGTGCATTGGTTTCAATTTTTGCGTTTTCAAACTCAATATAACCGTTTTCAATTTTTTCTTTAGCTTTTTGACTTGCCTCAGAAAGTTTTTGAGTTTTTAACTGATTAAACTCTCTCTTATCCGCTTTTTTTTGCGTTTCGTCATAGACTATTGTTTCAGTTATATTGTCGTCATTTTCAACATATTCTATATGAAACTGTCTATTTGTTTCGGGATATTCCTCGATAGGTATAAACAACTTATAGCCGTCTGCGACCATTAAATCAACATCTAAATTATAGTTGATTATTCCGTCTTTGTTCTTTGGTGCATATTCTAACCCGTTTTCTGTAATTTTTGCGTATCTATCCATTTAAAATCCTCCTAACTTTGTTCTGTTGCTGTTATTTCAAGTTCTTTAAGCATATATAAATCCATTCTTGCGGAGCCGAGTTCATAATAAAGTTTATAATACTTATAAAATGCGTTATTATCACTCATATCTATAACCATATCAAAATTACCAGTATATCCACTATAAGAAGAATTTGTATATAATTGATATCCAGTACTTTTTATATTTGTATAATTGTTGCCATCATTAGAACCTGCCACCACGATAGAAATATAAAAAACTCCATTAATTAAAATATTTGTTCCTACAGATACATCTTCAGTCTTAAAAGATAATTCAGTTACTTTTAATGGAATAGGATTATAAAAAGTGTATTCTAAACCGTTTTGATACTTCTGATATTGAGGTACCCAAGCGGTATTTAAGTTTCCATCAACTGCTTTGTAAGCATTACCGTAACTTGAATTTCCATAAACACCAAAATCATTTTCTCCAAATGTACCGATAGAAGTTAAGTTTGGTCTTATCCACGCATTTTTCTTCTGCATTAATAACTCTTTACTAAACACTTCCATTAACTTGCACCCCCTTTACTAAGACAACCTACAACCCAATGAGAAGCAGTGTTATCGTACTCATACACTAAGTTATAAGTACCTGCTGAACTCATATCAGGAGCTGTTGAATTGAAGTAATAACTTGTACCTAAATTAATTGTTTGAGCAGAACTCATGTTTAGTTGTACTAATATCTGATGAAATTTAGTCGTATCTGATATTGTAGGTAAACTAAATGTAACCGTTCCTGTTGCTGTTATTTTATTTATTGTGTTATCGGATAATGCAATTGTTCCACTTGCAGATAATGAAGTCATTGATTTTGCAATAAGCTCATAAGCTGCCAAAGACTGATGCGAAGTTAAGTATTGACTATGTGTATGAGTTGGAGAAGTACCCAAATCATCAGTAAAAGAGCTTAATGCAGTTGGCACAGTTGGTATAGTCGGCTTATTTGATAAATCTGAATAACTTCCGCTTGTTGCAACTGTTGCAAGATTAGGTTTATTTTTTATGTAATCAGTAGCAGACGATGTAGTCTGAGTCCAGTCTGCCTGAATTTGTGCATCAGGAATAGTCAGAGTAATATTTCCGTTTGCATCAGGAGAAGTATTATTTACTTTCCAAACATTATAACTATGGCCATAAGACCAACTACTTGTTGTTGCGTTCCAAGTATAGTAAATAAGACCTTTTCGGGTTTGAATATAAAATTTAAAATTAACAATTTGGTTATTTTCACGAATAGGGTGATAATCAGTACTATAGAAAACTGTATTATAGTATTCATCTTGTACTGCATTAAAAGGATAGGTTAAATAAGTTTTAAATACAAGAACCTTACCTGCATTGTAAGCAGTTAATGCATCTGAAAAAGATACAGTATCACGGTTAACAATAAACACTTCAGGAGGTTTATTTTGAATATATGCCTTTGAAGATGTATCTGTTTCGTTCCAATTCGCTTGAATTTGCCCTTCTGCTGCTTGCGATGCACTTTGTGCTGCTTGTTGTGCATAATACTTTGCTGAAAATTCTGAGCCGTCAACAGTTCCGTCTGTTTTAGTTGCCCATTTTTTAGCCGTTGCAGCATAAGTTGATGCGTTATTTGAATAAGTTGATGCATAATTTGCATAAGCTGAGGCATTGTTTATATTTGCTAAATCACCTGCCACTGCTGAAATATCAGATATATTTGTTGCTACAGTATCAACGTTAGTTTTGTTTGAATTAACCGCATCAATGTTAGTAAGATCTGCTGCAACTGCATCAATGTTTGTTAAATCACCTGCAACCGCATCTATATTTGTTAAATCATCAACAACTGCATCAATGTTTGTTAAATCATCTGCAACAGCCGAAATATCACTTGATACACCTGCGACAGTTGAAACATCACTTGATATTCCCGCAACTGTATCAATGTTTGTCTTGTTTGAATTGACGGCATTGATATTTGTTGCATTACCTGCAACTGCATTTATGTTTGTCTTGTTTGAGTTTACGGCATTAATGTTTGTAGCATTACCTGCAACTGCATTTATGTTTGTCTTGTTTAAGTTTACCGCATCTATATTTGTCAAATCTGCTGCAACCGAATTAACATTAGTCAAATCTGATGCCAGTGCGTTAACATTAGCGATACTACCGGATACAGTTGCTATATTAGCAACACTCCCTGAAACAGTTGAAATATCGTCAAGTTTATTATAAACAGAAGTTATATCATTTATATTTTCAGATACATTATTTACACAAGCAATGCTCCCAGATACAGTTGAAACGTAATCAAGATTATCAGAAACACTTGTTATATCCGATATATTGCCCGAAACTGTATTTACGTGAGCAATACTTCCTGATACAGTAGAGATTTTATCTTTATTCGCCACAACAGTATCTATATTAGTCAAGTCTGATTTAACCGCATCAATGTTTGTTAAATCATTTGCTACCGCATTAATGTTTGCAACACTTCCTGAAACAGTCGCTACATTTGCAATACTCCCTGAAACTGTTGCAATGTAGTTTATACTTCCCGATACAGTTGAAATAACATCTTTATAGGATGCAATTTCATTTATATTACTAATAGAACCCGAAACAGTTGATATATTAGCGATACTTCCCGAGACAGTAGTAACTTTATCTATTTCTGTAGCAACAGTGTCTATGTTTGTCTTATTTGAATTTACCGCATCTATATTTGTCAAATCTGCTGCAACCGAATTGATATTAGCAATACTCCCTGAAACAGTTGATATATGAGTTATACTTCCTGAAACTGTATTAATGTTATCAATATCCTCTGCAACTGTATTTATGTCAGATAAATTCGCATTAATTGTATCAATATCAGATAAACTTTCTGCAACAGAATTTATATTTGCAATAGAACCGGATACTGTAGCAACATTTGCAAGACTTCCCGAAACAGTTGCAACATGGTTTATACTGCCTGAGACTGTCGCAATATGATTTATAGAACCTGAAACAGTGGTAATATCTTCAATTTTTGCTGCAACAGTATCTATGTTTGTCTTGTTTGAATTGACGGCATTGATATTTGTTGCATTATTTTTAACCGCATCAATGTTTGTTAAATCTGATGCAACTGCATTTATATTTGCTATGCTGCCTGAAACAGTCGCTACATTTGCAATACTCCCTGAAACTGTCGAAACTTTATCTATATTTTCTCCAACTGTATTAACATAGGTTATAGAACCTGAGACAGTTGCAATTTCAGGCATTGAAGCTGAGACAGTGGTGATTAGAGGTATACTTCCTGATACAGTAGTAACTTTATCTATATTCTGTCCGACGCTTTCTACTTCGCCTCTAATGTTTGAAACATAATTAATTGCAGTAAGAGAACTATGAACATCAGCAATACGTTCCGCATTATTTGAAACATTAATTATCTCAGAAGAAATATTGTTAAGAGCATTAATATCTGATAAATTACTTGCAACAGAACTGACTTGTACGATAGAACCTGAAACAGTAGAGACTTTATCAATTTGACTTGCAACAGTAGAGATATCCGACGCAGCTTGTCCTAATGCTTGAATATCAACTGCACGATTTGCAACAGTATTAATATCATTAATATTTTCTACTATTGTGGCAATATTTTCAACACTACCTGAAACAGTTGCGATATTCTTTAAAACATTTGAACCTGATAAAGTCGCTATATAATTATGGCTTGCAGCAACTGTATTTACATTATCAATGTTACTTCCGACACTATTAACATAAGAAATACTTCCTGCAACAGTTGCTATATTATCAACACTACCCGAAACAGTAGCAATAATATCAACATTATCGCCCACTGCAATAATTTGAGTATTACTTCCGGCAACAGTTCCTATTGTATCAAGATTATCAATAATGGTCTCTATTTTACTGTTATCATCGGCTAAATCTGTTGCTATTGCATTGATATTTGCAATACTGCCTGAGACAGTTGCAACGTGATTTATAGAGCCTGAAACAGTTCCTATAATCCCGAGATTATCTTTGACAGTATTTATATTTGTTAAATCATTGGCAACTGCATCTATATTATCTAAATCTTCTACGATTGCATTTATATTATCAACACTCCCCGAGACAGTTGCAACGTGATTTATAGAGCCTGAAACAGTTGATATAGCATCAACATTTGGAGCAATTTCATTAACAAGTTCTATATTCTGTGCAACTGTAGATATATTAGCAATACTACCTGAAACTGTAGATATTTGAGGAATAGCATCAACAACTAAAGATGCAGTGGCTGAATATGTCGATGTAGTATTTTTAAATTCTTCCGCTTCGTCACGATAAATTTTTGCCTCATCACGATAACCTTTTGCTAAATCTCCGTAGTATTTTGCTCCATTATTATTTAATTTAATTTTATTAACATCATTTGATGATGATACTGTAATTTCATTGATATTATTTGATGATGATACTGTAATTCTTTCAGAATTTGATGTTTGAGCCATTGTTATATACCCTCAACTTTCTTGGGATAAACAGTGATTGTGTTTAATTCCCCTATATCACTATTTCCAATACATTGTGTATCCTCAAAACCTGTACTTTCAAGACATACCTTTATTCCGTAGTAATACTCTTCTGTCCCATTGATGCCTGTTGTTACGACAAGATTATCGGTAAGACTTGCAGGTATTTGCAATATAACGGTAGGTTGATAATTACTTTGGACATAAACTTGATCTCCAATTTGATTACCATTTGAATCATATATTGCAAAATATACTTTATAATTTTCGTCTGTATTTATGCCGTCAACGTATAGTTTAAAACTATCTCCTTGCACGACTTCTATATTGCCGTTTTCATCAACTATACAACTCATAATTCCCTCCTAAATTCCGCACGCATACCATGTAAAGTAATGAGAAGTAGTATAAGGTGCTATGTCTAAAACAACATAAGACTGTATCCCCAAACTCGGACTCTCCTCAACATAGTCATATTTTTTATTGTTATACATTACATATCTATTGCTAATATCTCCAGTATCGGCAACAATTTGCACACTTCTTTGAAAATGAAATTTATTATTACTGAATTTTTTTTGAAAAACTAAATTATAATTGTTTTTTGCAGCATCTCCACTCGTAGCCTCGTAAGTTCCACCCTGTTCTAAAAATACTCTTGTAGTTTTTGATGAATTTGAAAAATACTCTCTATACCATTCCCCTGTGGATGTATTAAAAGAAGTTGTAACATATAAACCGTTTGAACTCATAAGATTTGTCATTGTTGCGTTTATTGTACTAACCTGATTTGTTATTGTTGCGTTTATTGTACTAATAGAACTTGTCAATCTACTATCTAAAGTTTCTATTTGAGAAGAAATTTGAGCATCGTGCGTTCCTATTGAGGCAGCGGTATCAGTTATTCTTCCATTAAGATAATCAAAATTATTATTTACGACAGTGGCATCAGCAAGAGAGCCGTTTGTAATTGTAGTTAACCCCATATCTTCCCCCTATTTATTCGTTATAATTTCATAAATTTTGTCTATTTTTAGTTGCATATCTTTTAATTGCAACTTAACATCATTAAATTGTTCTTTTGTTGTGTATGTCTGAGAAACATCTTTTAAAATTTCTCTGTGCTTAATCTCCATTTGTTCAGGTGTTACAAACATTCTCCATTGAAGAAGAATAGCAACACAAAACACAAGATATGGAGAATACTTGATTAAAGTATCCTTATTCATTTTCTTTCCCCTTTTCCCTATCTATTTTGCAGATATTCTTTATATGCTAATTCGTATATTCTTTTTTGTTCTTCGGCAGGTAGATTATGCTTTTCCATGTTTGATTTAATTTTATGTAATTCCTTTTTATCTTTATTTTCTAAAGCATTAACAAATTTGCCTTTATAATTTTTAGTATTTTCCGATTTATAATTCTTTTCAGCATACCCGACCATTTTATTGATATCTTCTTTTTTCAAACCGTCTCTGTATGCATGTTTTTTAATTTCAGGTATTTTGTCGGTCTCTCCGCTTTCAAACGCGGCAAAGGCTTGTTTGTAAAGTTTACTCTTTGAAGTTCCTGCGTTTGTTTGTGCAACAAAGTCCCATGCGCTAAATTCGTGTTTTCCGTCAATATAACGACTACCAATATAAGGAACAAGACTTTTCCCGAGAGTTACTGCACGACCTTTTACAAGTTCTAAACCCTCTTTTCTTTTTGCGTATTCTCCGTAACCATTCCAAATATCCTGATTTAAGTACACATCTTTTCCGACAAGTTTTTTTGCAACATCACTCGGAGACATACCTAAACCAACTTGACTTACTGTATTTATCAAAGGAGAGGTTTTGCCGCCAAGTTTCTCTATAGGCTCTGTTATAAATTCAGGCACTTCTCTGAATTGCTTACCTACTCTTAACATTCTTGCGGTGCCGTCTGAATTTCTGCCGATAAATACTTTAGGCATTATTCTGTCATAAATGTTATCCATAGGATAAGAATTTGACCATATAGAATAATCAAAAGGTGTCATTTCTTCCGGATAAAATTCAGGGTGTTTGTCTCTATCCCATTCTCTAAAAGCAGCATTTAAAAGGTTATAAAATACTGTAAAGAATATAGCAGACCTTATCCAAAAACCTCTGCCGATTTTTCCTCTTGCTCCGTTTGAGCCTTTTTCTTCACCTATTCCTAAAACTTTACCGATTTTTTTGCCGTTTAGTAGATTATCCGCCCATTCTGAATTTATTGCGGCAGCAGCCTGTCTTATTGTTGAGAAATTCCAATCGGGAGATAAAAGAATACGACTTGCAGTTTTTACGGAAGATTTCTTTATTCCTAAAAGTTCCCAAGCCTGTCCGCCAAAACTATCATTTACCCACTGTGCAACGGCTCTTTCTTGTTCTTTTGATATATTTTCTCCGAGATTTTCGATAGCAGTATTAAAAGCAAGAATTTTAAAGTTGTTATGAAGAACATCCCATAAAATTTTGTTATTTGCGCTTACTCCTGTTGATAAGAATTGTCCAAGATATGGCACTTTTTTCAAAGTTTCTTCAACTAAGTTTCTTTGTAAATCTGACGGTGTTCCGAGTTGTACTCCTGCCCTTATTGCACGTTTTGCGCTTTCTTCATTTTTATATACATCATAATTGCCGTTTTTGATAGCATCTACAAATTTTTTCGGGTTTAATTCTTTTATGGTTTTTAATGCTCCTGCATTACCTACTGACGATTCAGAGAGTGCATATCCATGAAAACCGCTAAAACCTAAAAGAACTTGTTTTACCATTCCGTTTAGAGAATCGTACATATCCCAAAATTTACTGTTTTTCTGTACTTCAAATATCGAACTTACATAATCTGCAATTTCAGGGTGTACTTTTACCGGAGTTTTCATTAATATAGGTAATTCTTTTTCTCCGACTTCTCCCATATATACGGCTTTATTCAAAGCAGGATGATTAACTTCAATCCATTCTTCAGGTGCTTTTGCTGCAGCCATTACTAAAGGTTTTTTATGATATTTTAAGTTCTTAATATCATTTGCTAAAATGCTATCATGAGTTGCTTTTATCAGGTTATCAGAAGATATTTTTAATATCTCGGCATAATCTAAAGTTTTTGGTTTGAATTTTACTGTTTCGCCGTTGATTTCTATGCCGTCAATACCCTCTAAAAGAGTGCCGATAGTTCTTTGTTTTACAAATCTTGAATTTGTGGTTATGTAGTTTGTGAGTAAAGATTTTTTCTTATTATCTAAGTCCCAAATGTGTGATATATGATTTTCGATACTTTCGGCAGTTTGTACTCCTTTTACATCCTGATAATTTTTATAATACTTTTCAAACTTGTTAGAAATAGTATCTGCAAGTTTTGTAAGTTCTGTTTTTTGTGCATCAGATAAAGAATTGTATAATTTTGTAAGTTCAGGTCTGTTAAGACTTTCGGGAAGTTCTGTTCTCTCTCTCAAGAACGGCATTATTTCTCTGATTTGCTTATCGGTTACTTTAAAACCGAACTTATCAGATAAAGTTTTTGCTTTATGTTTTGTGAGATTAACAAAACTATTTAACGATTTATCGACATCATATCTGTCACTTTCAAGGTTTCCATGCCATTTATAAACTTTATCTCTGATAACCTGATTTATTCCGTCAGATGTATTTTTATTTTTGTTTTTTAGTCCTTTTTCGATTAAATCTATGTCGAGGGTTTCTGAACTTTCTCCTTGTAGTTCATTTGTCCCGAATCCTCGTTTTCTGTTATGCCAAGAGACAACTGTTCTATTCCTATTCTCCAATCCTCTATCAGATGTTTCAGAGTCTCGTCTAATATCACTTCTGCCATAATTATGTACCCTTTCTAAAGCATTTTGACCTGCCTCTCTTGCTAATACTTCGTTTTCTGCATTGTAATAGATTTTATATAAATCTTTGTATTTGTTTAAAACAACTTTCTGTTTTTCGCTTAATGCCTTAATAAATTCGAGTTTTTCAGAGTCATTTAAGTTAGCAAGATTGTCTAAAATTGGTTTTAATATGCTTTTATGTTCATTATAATATCTTTTCTTGTTTTTGTTAACCCTTTTACACTGTTCATATGCATAAATTTTTCTCAAATCGTTATGTGTTTTGTTTCGTTTGTTTTTTAACTTTTTATATTCATCTTCTTGTCGTGCGTGCTCTACTTCGTGAAATAATGTAACTACAAATTTATTAACATCATTCCCTATTTTATTCATATCTAATTGAATTGCTCTTATTGAACCGCCCAAATGTCTCCCGGTTTCACGTTGCGAGGCTGCCATATCAAAGATAATATAATCTTCTAACCCTTGTAATTTATCTCGAAACATATTAAATATTTCAACATTTTGGTCTAACAATTCACCAATACTCTTGCCCGATTCAATCGCAGCCATAAAATTTTTATAATCTTTAAAAGATTCAACAATATCAGATATAAATGGAATATCAAAATCTTCTCCCCTATACAAATTATCTGTATCTTGTTCAAAGTCTTTTATATGTTCTTCAATACTTTTGCTTGTATTTCTGTTCTTTTCGTATTCGTCTTTATATTGCGCACGTTTTTTCTCTGTTGTTTCTTTTAACAACTCTATTTTTTTATCAACTTCTTCGATTTGCTTTTTAATGTTTTCTTCAGAATCTTTACCTGAAAAATCTAACTCATATCTCTGTATTCTTGCGTTGAGTAATTTTTGGTCTTGTTTAGCCTTTGACAAGTTTTTCTTGTATGTATCTAAATTTTGTTGAGTATATTTATAAGACCAACTTTCCTTATCTTCAATTCCTTTTAATTCTTCTTTTAATTCCTCAATGCGGTTTTCTGTGTTTTTTATAGTGTTCTCTGCGTTTTCGAGTTCTCTTAAATAGTATCGTGTTGTTTGTAATTGTCCGTCTAATTTGTCCTTTTCGTTTCTTAATTTCTGTTGCTCGATTTGAGAGAACATTGTTGCTTTTTTATCAGGGTTTACAATCATATTGATTTTTTCTTCGGCGGTATCAAGTTCTCCGGTATCAATATAATTTTTGCCTTTATCCATAATGTTATTTATTCGAGAGGTTTTTTCGTCTAATTTCTGAAACATAAAAGGATCAGAAGAATCTTTTAGTAAAGGTACAACAACTCTGATGTCGTTGTATTTATTGCCTCGTCTCCAAATTCTGCCTACAATTTGCAGATAATCTGTCGGGTTCCAATCCATATATGGTACATATAATACAGAAGAATTTTTATTGAGGTTCATTCCCTCTTTCATTTTGTTAGTTCCGATTATAAGTTTTATTTTACCGTTTTCGTCATTGAAAGAGTCTGTTATTTCGTTTATTTTATCGTCATTTATACCTGATTTTATTATTGCAATTTCGTCTGCTTTTAAGATTTTTTTGTTAACAAAGTATTGTTTTAATTTTGGCAAAAAGTCCACTCCTAAAGGCATATAAATTAACTGAGATGTTTTTGCATCCTTTTTAAGCATTGATTCAACTGCCTGTGCAACATAGTTTAACTTAGGAGAGTTTTTAACAAAATCTTCCGGAGATACGTCAAGATTATTTTTATATATATCAGGTGATAGTGTTGCAGTTCTTGCTTTTGATATTGCTTTTAATACTGCGCCGTTGTTTTTTGCAATTCCAACGGCTTCTTCTTCTGCCTCACCAATGAGTTTTAATTGTTCTTCTTTCGGCTCAAGTATTACCTTTTTTGTATGTTTATTAGGTCTTTTTATACCTGCATCTTCTGCACTTCTTATGAGCATACAACTATCAATTACACTCTGTAATGAGCCTAAATTTTTAAACCCTTTTGCAATTTGTTTATAAACAACATCATTTTTACTGTCAACAACCCAATCTGCAGTTAGTTCAACATAGTTTTCCATAAACTGATAAACGTTATATAAACCCATATTATCGAGTTTATCTTTTGCCATATATGAAAGCATATTAAATACTTCTAAAGGACTGTTATTAAACGGTGTAGCAGTAAGCATAAATACATTTCTGTTGCCATTATTTCCTAAAATGTATTGTGTTGCTAAGAACATTCTTTTTGCTCTTGTTGACTCTGCGCCTGTTATTTTTGTATATGCGTTACCCTCTTGTCCGTCTGCTTTTGCATCTGCAAACAAGTTTTTGAAATTGTGTGCCTCGTCAACTGTTATGTGGTCTATTCCTAAATCTTCGAAAGTATGTTTTTTCTTGTTTCCTTTTTCTGCATTTCCTATAAATTCTTCAAATCGTTCTTTTGTTTTTTCTTCCCCTCTTTTAGTAGATTCTCTGTTAAAATCGTTTCCTGTTGTATATACTTCATTTTGTAATTTTACTAATGTGTCAGGGTTATACCAAAGATTATCTAATGCTTGAAATGTTGCAATAGAAATGCTGCCGTCTTCTATTTCTCCGGAAAAATTGCCAAGATTATCGAGGTCATTTATTTTCATATTCGGGAATGCCTCATGTATTTCTCTTATCCAATTCGGTTTTACTTGTTTTGGTACAATAATAAGAGGTCTTTTGCATCTTCCCATTTGCATGTTTTGAACAGTTGCAATAGCACCTGATAAAGTTTTTCCGACACCTACCTCAAAACCTAACAAGCCAACACCTTTATTAGTAAGGTAGTTTATACCCTCTATTTGAACATCTTGGAGTTTTAAATCTTCGCCCTTAAATTTAGAGTTCAAGCCCTTAACTATCATGGGCATTTTTTTATAATCAGGAGTGTATAAGTTGTTAAATTTTCTATTCCAACTGTTTGTTAAATCTTTACGTTCTTGTTCGGACAATTCAGAATTTAAAAAGTCGTTAAAAGTTTTATCAACTGCATTTTTTAGTTTTGTCATATATTCTGCACGTTGATTTTCTTTTTCTTCTTTTGAGGGGTTTCCCCTGTATCTAATTCTTAATTTTTCACCTCGTACAAAGTTATAAATATCCCAAGAACTTATCCCGTCTCTTTCGGAATTTGTTAATTTTTCAACCCATTTTAGATATTTTTTATCAAGATACGGTGTGGTTTCAACATCTTGCTTTGAATTATAATCATATTCTGTGTCTTTTACTGAATACTCTCTTGCAAAATCAGATGTCGGGGTTAAGTTTATATCCCTTAATTCTTTTGGCTGCGGTAAAACTTGCATTAGTTTTTTGCGTTGTATTTCTTTTTGTTTTTCAGATATGTTTTCTGTATCTAACGCATCTAATTTTTCGTAAATATCTCCCTGTAAATAGTTAAAATCATTGTATAAATCGCCGTCATACATATTAACCTTTTCATTAGGAGAATACTTATCTTTCGGCAGAGTTCCGTCAACCTTTGTATCAGTAAAGTATTTTAAATCTTCTTCTGAAACAGGGTTTTCTGCTTTGTATTCGGTATATTCTATATTACCTTTTTGAACTACCGATTTTTTCTCGGTAGTTGATTTTTTGCGAGGGACATTTATGCCCTTAGCAACTGATTTTTTAGTAACTTCTTGTGTTGCTTTTTTGTCGGTTTTTGATGTATCAATGCTATCAACTGCGTTTTTATCTCCGGCTACAATATCAGTACCCCAATTACCCTTACCTTTTTGAACTTCTCCGAGTATTTTTTCAGGGTGTTCATTAAACCATTTGTCATTAAACAGATTATTTTCTGTTGCGCCGTTGCCTTTTTTACGCAGCACTACGATATCAGTGCCTATAGAAGTAGTATCAAAAGTGTTGTTAGGTAGTCTGTAAGCATCTAATAATTCGCATTTATTCGCAATTTCTAATTTACCTTTTTGTCCTCTCAGGAAAGAACTCGGAACAATAAACGTCAAAATTCCGTTATCTTTCAGAGTGTCTAAACTTCTGTTTATAAAATAAGACTCTAATTGTTCGTATTTTTTACCCTCTCCGAGTCCCTTATATCTTCCTGAATACTGTCCGTAAGGTGGGTTACCTATAACAATATCATATTCAGGAGTTACTGACTTAACAGGCAAATTCTTTGATTTATCAATAAATCTTTCCTGAAATTCTCCTGTTGTTACATTTGCATCAGGATATAAGATTTTTGTAATTTTTGCACTTACCGGATTCATTTCAACAACATCAAAAGATGTGTTTTTAGGAGCATTTTCTAAAAATCTGCCAATACCGACAGACGGCTCAAGAACTTTTGCTCCGTCAGTTTCAATATACTGCTTTGTTAAGTCCCACATTTTATTGACAACATTTGAGGGGGTATAGTATTCAGATAATAACCCTTTACCCTCTGCGCCCTGTTTTTCAAGACCTCCTGCACCTGCATATTTTTTCAGCCAATCTTTGATTTCTTGCGGCACTTCGTCATAGTGAGTATAACTTTCACTATTTATATATTCTTCGATAGCCTTATTTAATTCGTGTTGATTTTTATAATTTTTTTCGACAATTTCTTTATCTTCAGGAGTTATTCCTCGTTCAGATAATGTCCCAATGTTGTCTCCTCGTCTGATTTCAGAAATTCCTGAGTCAGTTTCGGGTTTGTTTTCTCCAACTCTATCAGACTTTTCAATGATTCTTTGTTCTTCTTCTTCCATTCCGGATTGTTGTAGAACATTTCTTTCATTATGTCCATTGTCGTTTGCTCCTTTATCTTCATTATAAACTATGTTTTCAGGCTTTTCAACCCATTTAATCTGTCCAAAAGTCTGCGTATTATCATAATACATATCAAGGTTAATAAATGGTGATTCATTCATTTCTTCTACTGAAGAATAACCCAATTCATAAGTATTACCGCCATCCATAGAAACGGCTCCGAACATTTCTCCGGTTTGTTTATCAATTTCAAAAACATAATTGTCATAACTTCCGCCAAAGTAATGTAAAACAGGTTTTTTATCATCTACGTCAATGCTTTCTGTTTCATACATTTTTGGAGCAGATTCAATTAAATCAGCAAGTCTTTTTGCCTCTTTTATGAAATACTCACTTTCGCTGCCGTTTAAATTCTCTTTAAGGACTTCTTTTTGTTCATTTGGGATAAATATGTTTTCGTCATATTGTTTTTTTGCAGTTTCTACTTCTTGTTGATGTTCAATTTTAGCAGCGGTTTTTGGTGCTATTTTTTCGATTTTGGTTAATTCTTTATTTGAAGTGCGTTCATTATAAACAGGTTCCCCGACCTTTTTAATATTTTCTAAATCAGAAATATCATAATGCTGCAAATCTCCATTTTCATCAAGCCCTGTTATTATATTTTTTCCGGAAATTTCTGTATCCTGTTTTTTCTCCTGACTTTTTTCAGAAGTATTTGGGGTAACGTTTTCAATTTTTTCAGCCGTTTTCGGAGCAATTTTTTTTATCTTCTCATTATTTAATGCGTTTTTCTTAAATTCTTCCTCTTTTTTGTAGTATTCTTCGTAATACTTTCCGGTTGTATCTTCAAGAGTTTCTTTGTTTTCTTCTGTCGGGTTTTTAATATAGTTATTATAAACATCTACAACTTCTTGTTTAGAATATACATAGTTGTCTGCATTAATACCACGTTTAGCCTTTGGCTCATATTTAAATTCATAAGGCTCTTTTAATTCATTTTTGTCGTATTGCCATTTTGAATACGAGTTTATATCTTCAGGAGTAAATACTTCTCCGGTATCAACATTTCTTAACTGATTTCCGATTTTTTCATAAACTCCGTCATTATCCGAAACAAAATTATTATCACTTATTTGAGCAGTTACTTGGTCATTTTTAGGTACTACTTGGTCACTTACTTGATTACTTGCTTGTTTTTTTGCTACTGTCTTTGGTGCAATTTGTTCAATTCTGTTGCTTAAATCTCCGTTTTTAGATAGTTCTCTTAAAGTATCAAAGGCAGCAGGTTTATTGAGTGCATCTATTGCAGAGTTATATAAAACCTTTCCGTTATCAAGAATTTTTGCAGAAACATCTTGAACTACATTTGAATCAGAATTAAATTGTGTATCATAAGGGCGAGCGGCAGCACTACCTGCACCACCCATTACACCACCAACAACACCACCTATTGCAGCAGATTCTCCAATTCGTCTTAAATTGTCTGCAAGATTATCTTGATTAAGACCTAATTGTTTTTCTGTGCCGATAGAAACACCCTCTTGTAATGCCTCTGTTACACCCTCTGCGAGTGCCTGTTGTGCAGCATTTTTAATTATTCCTTTTACATTTTTTGTTGCTATTTCAGGGAATAATTTTGCAAATAAAAGCCTATCTGATACTGTTTCAAGTGCTGTATTAAGTCCTTTTTCTCTTAATGCTGCATTTTGAATTTGTTTTAATTCTTCATTTGTAGGTATTCTTCCGTAAACATTTTTAAATTGTTCAATTTTATCTAAATAATTGCCCTCTTGTGCTAAATTCGGAACGGAAGTACCTGTAGTAATAAGTCCTGCTTTCGCAAGACCTTTTAAACCTAATTGTGCGGCAGTTTTTGCACCTGCTGCGCCTCCACCTGCTGCCGTTAAAAGGTTTGTTGCTTGGTCACCTATTGAGCCTGTTATCGTAGGAATAAGAGTAGATTTCCAATTTTCACCTGCTAAACCCTCTAAACCTTGATATTTAGGGTTTATCTGAATTTTGTCGGATTGTCTTTGCCAAAAATCTGCATTAGTACGACCAAAGTCTGATAAACCTTGTAAATTTGTCTTATCTCCAACTAAAGCAACTAAATCATTGAGACCTTTTGCAAATTCAGGATACGATTTAACAGTTCTTACTCCGAATTGCTTACCTGCCTCCGGTAATGATGCAACAAAAGGATGACTTTCTGCAAAAGTCTGTTTTGTAGGCTCATTAAAGTTTAGATTATATTCGTCAGAAACAGGTTGTGTATCAACTTTTTCAAACTGATTCCAATAACTTTTTTCTTCTTTTTTAATATCTTCTACTTTTTCAAACTGATCAAAGTAATTAGCCAACTATTTTACCCCCATTGCTTTTAAATTCTTTGACTTTTTCAACCGGAACTTTTACACTATCCCCATTCGGAGTTAAACCGATAACATACTGTCCGCTGCTTGTAGTTGTTTTTGTATTAGGTTTATTTGTTTTGGTATTTGTCGGTTGTTTTTTGCTTCTTGCGATATTTTCCATTTCTCTGTAATGATTTTCCAAAGCCTGATTATGTCTTGCTCTTTCTATTAGTCTTTCATTCATTAATTGCTGCTCAATATCTTTATATTGCGGTCTCATTAAAGCATCCATATCACGAGAAGATATTGTTCCGAACATACCCGGATTTGCATTAATGCCACGTTCAGCGAGTGCATTTTGATATATATTGCTCATTGCTCTGTTTCCGCCGTATTTTGCAGCCATACCAACACCATATAATGGGTTGCCTGTTAATGCGGTTGAAATACCGCCTGCAAGGAGTGCCTGTACTGCAGGTTTTTGTACTGCTCTTGAAATAGTTCCTGCTGCCTCTCCGAGTCTTGTCATTTTGTTTTTGCTATCGTCTGCTGCGAGGTTTTCAGGTCTGAAAGAATTATTTTTATTTTCTTCGTAACCTCTTGAAAGGTCAGAAACACCGTTCATAAATTTATCCAAAAGACCTTGTTTTATCTGTTCTGTTTGTTGTACATTTCCTGTCTGCGGAGAAGATGCCAAAGCTCTTGCGTTATTGATTTCTTCTTCTGTCTGCGGAATAGTTATTTTTTGTCCCTCTTGTGCGGTTGCATTGTAGTTATTTATATAATCAGCCATATCTTTATTACCGTTATTAAGACCGTTTAATGCTGAATTTATATTTAAGTCATCCCAACCTTTTTCTCTCAAAGAATTTGCAAACATTTCTTTTGTAGTCGGATACTCAACCGGAGCAGCACCTCCTGTTACCATAGGCATAGAGTAGTCTTGTGTTTGATTTTGCATATTTTGAGCAAATTGTTGTGTATTATTTGCTGCATTATCAGACTCCTCGTTTAAATTATTCATAGCAGATTTTAAAAGTGCATCACTTCCCTCTTTTGCTTTTTTTCTATTTTTTCCGTCTATTGCCATAGCACCCAATGCAATTAGTGCAGTAACAGGGTTGAATGCCGCTGCACCGCCTGAAATAGATGTTCCTGCATTAGCAAGTCCATTCCCGATAGCCTCATTTATTCCCTCTGAGCCGAGTGATGCACCTGCATTTTCTATACCTTTGTTTGCAAAACCTTTAAAATAGTTTGCGGGTTTATCCATAACTCCAGTTATAGAATTTGTACCATTCTGAATTGTTCCTCCGATATTACTCATAGAACTGCCGAGTTTTTGAGCAACTTCGTTATTTATATTGTTTTTAATTGCATCTCCAACGGTTGAAAGACCATTTCCAAAATTTCCGATACTATCAACTTTTTTTCTAAAATCACCGAGACCGCTTTTTTGTCTTTGTTCTTCCTGTTGTTTTAACCATTGTAAGTATATTTCGTCTAATTTATTATTCATTTTATCCCCCTATAAACCATAAGAGAAACCACTCGAACTACCGCTTGAACTCCGAGATGCTTGCCCTGAAGATGTGTTCAATGACTGAGCCTGATTACCTGAAATAACGTTATAACCTTGTAACGCATAATTTATTAGATTATTTATAATACTTGCGGTATTATTTTGACTATTTGATAACAAATTCGCAGCATAATCATTAACTGCATCAGTTGTTTTATTTGCAAGATTATTATACATATCAGTAGCCTGAGAACTTCTTATCATATTTCTTTTTGCTAAAGGTGATATGATATTATTTTCAAGATTTCTTTTTGTATCTTCATCAAGAATTTTTCTATATGCGTTTAATTGCGCCTGATTTGTTTCACTTTCAAGACTCGGATGTAAGTATTCGTCTAACAAATTACCCAAATTTGCATTTGAAAAGTCATAAACTGTAGATAATGCAGTATTAGGCTGCAATGTAGTCGTTGTTCCCTTTTTATTTGTTCTTGAAGTAACATAAGGGTTTGTAGTTGTTGTGTCCTTATAGGTTACACTTGATGTTGAAGATTGTGAGCCTCCTGATACTCCGCCCATGATGTCCTACCTTTCTAATTTATATAAACAATCGTCAATTTTCTTGAAACCGCATTTATAAAGGCAATATATAGCGGTTTTATGCTTTGTTTCTGCGTAAATATCGCATTTAAACCATTCAAAAGTTTTTTTGAGACATAATAAATTCTTTTCATGAGTATGTCTGTTTGCAAAGGCATTAACAAAAAGTTTGTCATTTTTTGTGTAATAATAAATACATCCAAGAAGTTGCGCATCATCATAAAATGAATAGAAAAATGTATTTTTAACTAAGTCTCTAAATTCTTGATTATCTCCGACAAGTCTTTGGTATTTTTTATACATTTTTTTGCATTTTTTATATTCAAAATCTGCATCTGTCGGAATTAATACTCTTATCAAAGTTGTTTTACCTTAATTTTGCTAAATTCTATATTTTTTATCGAAAAAGTTTCTGTCGATTTTTCGGTATAAAGGCTTATTTCTAAAATTTTGAATGTTGCATTAGGAAGTTTGCCTATAACAGATGTATTTTTATCTGCCCAATAGTTAACACCCCAATAGCCAATACCCCAATATAAGTAGTTTTTAAGTTTTGATTTTATAAATCTTATTTTTGGGTTTTTGAAAGTATTGTAATTTTTGACATATTTTACATAAAACTGATTATTATACGGCATATCAAAAGACACTCTCGGAGATATACCCAATACTTTTAATGTATTATCCTGTCCTAAATTCATAGGAGAACAATTGTAATAATTCTGAATAAAATCACCGTTAAAGGTTTCTCCGGTATATTCCTCTAATATAAATCCGTCATTTCCTGCCGAATATAGTGTATTATTGACAACAGAAACAGAGTTTATTTTTTGTGATTTTCTTTTTATCCATTCACCTTTTAAATAGTCATAAATAAGAATTATTGATGCAGGTTTTTGAACTTTTATTGTTTTGTTGCTGCTTGATGTGTATGTTGCAGCATTTTCTCCGTATTTAATGGTTGCGCTCGATGTTCCTGTTACTATTTGCCAATCTGAGCCTGAATAAGTTCCGCCTGTTGAATTATATAAAACTGTCGGAGTATCAGGACTATCGGCATATATTGTATTTGTGCCATATACATACGCATAAAGTGTTTTATTGTGGTCATATGTTTCACTTGACGGAATTATCCACCAAATCTCATTTCTTCCCTCAACAAAAACAGAACAAGTCTGAATTTCGTCTAATTTTCTTGAATCAATACCGTTAAGTATGCTTTGTATTTCTACTGCAACATTTTCTCCGAGGGTTTTTTCTCCGGTTATAACCTGTTTGAATGAAAATACGGATTTTTTAGTATCATCATAAAAATATAGGTTTGTATCATGAAAAACTAAAGAATTATAACCTGCGCATCCCCCCGGGCTTTCTTGACCTATTGAAAAAATTCCGTCAGATACACTAATTTGCTCTGAACTATCTGCAAAAAATACGGCTAATGAGCCTAAATACTCGTGAATTGCAGTTATGTTTTTGAGTCTTTCGATATAACCTGCGGAAGTTACAACTTCGGGATCAGATTCTGCAAACTCATAAATATCTGCTTGCTTTGAATACCAAAGTATATTATCTTTTGCTATCCATAATCTATTATCAAATAAAATAGCATTTATACCGATAACATCTCTGCCGTCTTTGTCTTGCAATTCCATATCAACAATAGTATTGCTTGATGTACCCATTTCAACGGTAAACATCTCTGCTCCGTTTGTGAAGAAGAATAAATCAGACCAACCTTGAACAACGTCAAAGCCGTTTGCTTTTCCTGTCGGAGTTAAATTATCTTTTAATGTTGTCAAATGATTTTGACTATCAATATAATAAAAAGTACCTTTTGTTGATGTTTCTGCATACACAAAAAAATACTTTGTTTGCTGCTGTGTACTTTCAAATAATTTTATAATTTTTGCAGTATCTTTTAATTCAGAATTTTTTGCGGTATTTCCTTTCGATGTTCTTATTCCGATACCGCTATTAGTTCCGGTAAAGTACAATTCTATATTTTGCAAATCGTGTGCAGTTATTAGTTCGTCTGAAAAATACGAATTTCTCTCTCTTATTCCGCCAAATCTGTTACATAACAACTGAATAATGTTGCTCATTATCTCCACCCGATAGTTTTATCTATGTTTATACCTTTTGTTTCGTTTAGAAGAATTTCATAGGCATCGTTATATTGTTTTAAATATCCTGAATAGTTTTCATCAGTTTCATTTGCTATTGCGTAGGTCATAGCAAGCGGTAATAATGCACTTTTAAATAATGTTTCGTATTTTTCGGGAATATCAATATAGTCTGTTTCGTTTACCAAAGTTGCTTTAGGTATTCCGTGAGCATTTTTTGCAGCAAAAATAGTATAATAATCTACATTTACATAATAACTGTTATCAGGAGTCGGATATAAATAAATTTTATCGTTTTTAAGATAAAAAGATGTTGGTTCTCCTGTCATATTTTCTAAGGTTTCATAATCAGGCTCATTTGTTAGATAATCAGTATCAGTTTTAATGGCATAAACCATTTTATTTTTAACTCTTTTTCTGATTATATTTCCATTAGGAGTATTATATGCTGCAAGACCGTTTTTAGTCTTGAAAGTCATAGTTTTTGCTCTGAATGGGAAATTATAACTACACCAAAGTGTATTTAATGCTTTTTGAATAGAGGTAGTAACAGACTTTTCAAATTCTTCGACAGATTCAACCTCTCCGTCAAACATAGACCATGCTTGACCTGTTATATCATTATATAAATCTAAGTATGTTATTGTCATATTACTACCTTTTACTCAATTAATTCTGTTCAAACTCAACTATTGCATTGATAAAATCTGCTTTTTTATAACTCTCCTCGTAAGTGATATTATTTTTATCGCAGAAGTCCATTAACTCAAGAACTTTCATTTTATTAAGTTCTTTTTTTCTTGCCTCAGAATCGTATTCTGAAACAACTTTTTCATATGTTGATGTTTCAATAACAAATTCTTCTTTTGGCAATTCATATCTTTCATCTAAAACTTTGTAATTTCCTCTGTCATTTTTCATAATGTTATCTAAATCAGGTTTCGGCAAAGTAAATACCACTTTTGTCGGAATATACATTACCTTAAATTCTTCAAATTTTCCCATATCTCTCCTTTCTATTCATACTAAAAAAGAGGGGATAAACCCCTCTTTCATTATGCTACAGGTTTAATTCCTGCACGTTTTGCAACTGCCCAAACATTTCCGGTAAAACCTGATGCAAAATCGAGGTTTATTGAGCCGTCTTTGTTTTCAAATCTTGAAATATCGTCAAGAATTATAGCAGTTATTTCGCCTGCTCCGAGTGCAACACTTAAATCACCTAACATTTTATTAGGATAGTGGTTACCTGCTTTAATAGTTAATGTACTTGTAGCAGAAAGTGTACCTGATGTTGTGGTATTTTCAACATAAATCTGCAAAGAATTATTTTTATTCTTTAAAGCATCTTCAATATAAATACCATTTGCCTGAGTAACTGCTTTTTTTGTAATCTTGCCTACTTCAATAGACTGAGTTACATCTTGTGCCGGAAGTAAAACTTCAACTTTATCTCTTGCCATAACAATTTCCTTTCTTTTAATAAAAAGGGGGGAAACAACCGGGAGAAGTCCCCCCAAATCCAACTTTATTATTATTTTTCACCAATAACTATGTCAAATCTAATTCCAAAGATGCTGCCAATTTAACAGTTCCTAAGAAATCACTTCTCGGTGCGCCAACACCATACAAAGCATATCCTTTGTAGTTTGTATCGAAGTTCTTTTCAGGAATGTAGTGCTGCATATTCAGGTCTTTAGATACACCACCTGCAAGAGTTCTACCTCTTACACCGAATAACGGATAAACATTTCCGTTTCCGTCTTTTGCTAAGTCATTAGAAACTGAGATATCCCAACCGTATAATCTGCCGATATATCCTTTTTCTAATTTCTTATGACCTGATTCAACACCCTGCCAGAAGTTATCTAATTTTCCTAAATAGAATTGATATTCAGGCGGAACAATAGCAACCATTTGACCTGCAACCCAATTTGTGTGTCCGTTTTCGTCACCTTTTTGGAATTTTGCCTCCATATAAGCAAGAATTTCTTTTGCAAGTTTTGCAGTAAGAGTGATTGCATTTCCTGAATTATCTACATAATGACCTGCACGAGTGTATAATGCACCGTATGCTTTATCAACTTTTGCAGCAAACTGTTTAATTGAATCATTAGTATAATTTTTAATGAGTTCAACTTGTGCCGCATCAGATTTTGCGTTTTTAATAACATCTTCTTCAATTTTCTTTAATTTGAAGTGAACACCCATACCTCTGTCAATTTTGATTTTGGTTGCTGCTGATGTTACTTCTTCTGCATTAGGTAAATCACCACCGTCATAATCAAAAGTTGTTACCATACCGGGCATAATAACATCAACTTCGTCACCCATTTCTGCGCCTGTTTTTAATTCAGTATGCGCCATTTTACCTATAACCAATTCGTCATAGATGTATTTGTTGAATGCCTTTGAAAAAGCACCTTTAATTAACTGTTCTATAGCCATAATTCATTTCCCTTTCTAAATTAGTTCGTCTAATCTATTGTCTAAATCTTTATCAGACAACTGAAGTAACGATTTTCCGTTACCTGTTTTTGCGGCATCACTTCCCATTGATAAACCTGAAATTTCGTCAGTAGCGCTGCGATTTTCGTTGTTTATTGTGTCTTTAATGCCAAGTGCTTTTATAATAGAGTCTTTATAGTCGTGCATAAGTTGAACAAACTTTTCAGAGTTTAAGTCGCAGCCGTATGCTCTAAAAGCCTCTCCATATAAAGCAGCAAATGCTGGGTTATTAAAATCTTCTGCATATTTATTGACGTTTTCGTCAAGATAAGTTCTTGCAGATGCTTGTACTTCATTTTCGAGGGCTTGTTGCTCACGCAATTGAAGTTGTCCTTTAAATAAAGCATTTTTCCCTGCTACATTTTTGATAGTTTCTACTGAAAATTGAGATTCAATAGTGTCTAACAATTCATTTGAGGGGTTTTTCCTGTATTCTTCTAATAGTTTAACCATTTCGTCAGGAAATTCACACTCATTTATATATTGTGCGTACTCGTTAGCAACAAAATCAGCAATTTCTTTATGGTCTTGATAAGATTTTACATCTTGAAACCCTTTTTTCTGCGCCTCTGCAAGTTGCATATTAGAAATTTGTTCTCTCAGTTTATCGGCTTCCTCTGCTTGCTTTCTCAGTTCACCCAATTCGTGTGATTGTTGCCCTAATTTCTTCTCAAGTTCCGAATAACTTTTGATAGCATCTTCTAAATTATTAAACTTGCTTTGTTGCTCTGTAGCATGTTCTTCGTTTTTAGGCTCTTGTGTTGTTGTTTCTTCTTCTGAGTTGTCGCTTGAAAGCGGCTCATGTGTATCAACAACCTCATCAGAGTTGTCTGTATTTTCTAAAACTGCTACATTTTCGCTTAAATTTTCTTCCATAATCTTCTCCTACCCTCTTTTTAGTTTTATAAAATCATTTTTCCATTCGTCAGTAAAAGCAATTAATTTCAGCATTCCTCTAATTTCCATTGCGTCATAATTGCTTGATGCTTTTTCAACGATTAAATCGAGTTGTTTTTCTCGTAACTTTTTATATTGTTCAGTAGAAACAAGTTCATAACGACTTAATTTCTGTTTAAATTCTTCTTCTTTGTCCATTTATTACTCCAAAGGTTGAGACTCCGGTATGCTTTGGTCAGGAATTACTGCTTGTGGTTGAGGTACATTTCCTGTTTGTTTTTGTTGTTCGTAAATATCAACAAGTTGTCTTATTTGTGGGTTTTGTAGTAAGAGTTCCTGAATTTCTGCAGGAATAACATCTTGCTGCTGCAAAAATCTTTCAGGGTTTTCAACATCTTTCTGTTCCATGTACCAAGTAAAGATTTCTTGTGCATTTAATGGTATAAATTTTGCAAATCTTTCAACGGCTTGTGCAACTAAATCTGCTTTATTGCTGCGTTCAGTAGTAGCAGTTCTATCTGCATATGTATAACGATATTCAGCCTGTCTTATTTTGTCGGTAATTTCTATTGTTTCTTTTTTATTACCACTATTAACAAAAATTTCTTCCCTGCCACTTTTGAAATCAGCGCATAATTTTGCTATCTTCTTAACATCTTCAACAATTAAGTCTTGATTTATCGTATCAATAAGCATTGATAATCTTGTGAGTTGCCCTTGCGCTTTTGTACTTATTTCGGTAGCAGTTTTATTTCCTTTTTCGTCTGCTCCTGCCATATTCGGAAAGATGCCTGAAATTTCTGCCATTAAATCTGAAAGATAAGTAACATCATTCAGGAATATAGAAACGGCAAATTCCATAGGTCTGATATCTGCAGGAGAAAGATTATCGCCAAATTCTATTATTTTTCCGGGGTATAGTTTGACTTCTTCTTCGTCAAAAAAGCCTTTTGGAGCATAAATCGGCGGGTTTTCTTGTAAAGTTTGCATATCGCATGTTCGATTCATTAAATCTTCTTGAATTTCTGCCAAATCTAAAACACAATATAACGGAGAAATTCCTCTGCCTGTTTCGGGGTCTGTTATCCATGCGCCGAAAGTAAACGGATTGACAATTCTGTTATTCTTTTCAAATCTGACTACATATTTACGAGCAACAACTACAACGTGCCAATTCTTTAATACAGTTCCGTCTTTTAATGTGAGATTTCCCCAATGTTCTAAGACTTCAACTGTTTTAGAGTTGTTAGTTTTTTGTTCTAAATCTGTATTCATTTGAGAAGATGCAGGGTTTACATCATTATCAACTTCGTTTTTAATCTGCTGCGCAGTTTCGTTTGAGATTTTATAATACTTATTGTTGATAATATCTTCAGGTACTTTCCAAGAACGATATATTTTTGGGCAGTCATCCCAATTATCTTTTTGCGCTGCATCAAAAACAAAGTTTGCAGGGTTAACCGGATAAATATATGGGTTGTCGTAAATAGGTTTTTCTGCTATGTAGTGTAATTTTCCATTTGCAATAGCAGCCATTGCATCAGGGTTTTCTTCTAATAAATCGTCTTTATCAACAAGTTTACGATACTGTTCGGACTTCTTTTTCCACGCAACAAAACTGATAAGTTCTCCATGCAGCATAGCATAATCAATTATCTTGTCGCATGTTTTTACATAATTCATTTTATCGAGAATATCGACTAATGCAGCCTTTTGCTTGTTTGAATCGTTATCGGACTCTTGATTTTCTCCGGAGACATCAAACATTGAGTTAGGCTGCGCATAAACATTTTTCCAAATAAAAGACTTTAAAACCTGATAAAACATGTAAGTCTTACACATCTTCACTTTCGTTTTCCAAGCCTCATATTTTTCTTCATCTGTTTTGTTTTCAGATTTTTTGGTAGGGTTTTTTTTGAAAAATATCTCTTTTATAAGTCTTTCGGATTGTTCTAAATTTTGAGTTCTTCTTCCGTTGTAATTATCAAAATCAGAAGAAATTCTTTCCGCTAATTGACTTACTTCGTCATTAGAAAGTTTTTTTGTTTCGTTTTTCTCTGTGATGTATTCAAAACTCATTCATAAATTCCTTATATATCATTTAAATTTATGCCGCTTATAATTCTTATTTCCGGCTCTTCGGCAGAAGAATTTTCTTTATCAATACAAAGTGCCTGACGTTGACCTTTTTGCGCATTTGCTATTGCTTTCATAACAAAATCGAGGTTATAGGCATTTGCAAGTTTTTTCTTTTTAGTTTTTTCGTCTGTCAATTCTGCCATATACATATTGAGCAACATTTCAGCAACTTTTAAACCTTTGTTATAAAGTTCGTTATGTAACTCATTTGCAGCAACTTTTCTATCAACTACTTTTTCTGTAATTTTTTCTGATACTTTATTGTTAATTTCCTGCGACTTTGCTTTTTTCAGTTCAACCCACTTTTCAAGCCGACAATGCTTATTTACAGCACCTACGGAAATTTTATACTTTTTTGCAATTTCTTCTAAGGATATTTCGTGAGTGATATAGTAATTTTTTATCTTTATCCAGTCGTTTCTCATTCACGTTATTTATCCTTTTTTTCATAAACTTGCTTTCGACATTTTTCTAAATACTCAGCAACAATTTTTTCTTTATTGAGAGGTATTTTTATTATTCGGGTAAAAAATGCTGTGTAGATAATTTATTTTTTATAGA
>JAFRHR010000055.1 GCA_017433195.1 bacterium | reverse complement strand
CACGAATTGGGACATGCGTTGGATTACGGAGTAAGACGTTTTTATACTTATAAAAATGTTAACGATACATTTAAGGCTGAAAATGCAAATTTTGAAAATAAAGCAACCGAAACAGAAAAAGAAATAATGAATTATTTTACAGGACAGGAGAAAACGACTCAAAAAGTTTTATCCGAAGTAACTGCGGAAACATATGCACTGATTTCAGGGCTGAAAAATACAAGTGAAATCTACATGCTCAGAGATGTTGTTATGCAAAAATACTATCCTAAAACAATAGAATCCCTTTCAAATGTTTACTATATGTACGACAGTATGTAGAAATACTCGGTTTTATTGTAATAAATCTTTTACGTTTTATATAGAAAAGTTAAAAAATATATAAATAAGAAACTTTGTACTATAATTTTATAAAAGAGGAGAGTTATGAAATATCATTTTATTGCAATAGGCGGAATAGGAATGAGCGGACTTGCAAAATACCTTTTGGAAAAGGGTTTTGAAGTTTCAGGCTCAGACATTAGCGACAGTAAATACATTAATAAATTAAGAGACTTGGGTGCAAAAATATACATAGGACATGATGAAAATAATGTTCCGACAGGTGATTGCAAGGTTGTTGTAAGTACAGCCATAAGAGCAAATAATCCTGAACTTTTAAAGGCAAAAGAACTCGGACACAAGATTTATCATCGTTCCGATATTTTAGCGGAACTTGCTCACGATAATAAATTTTTTATAGGTTTTTCCGGTACTCACGGAAAAACAACAACAAGCGGTCTTGCATCTTACGTTTTAGAAAAAGCGGGATATGAGCCGTCATTTGTTGTAGGCGGAATTATTCCTGAAATCCACACAAACGCACAGTTTAAAAACGGAAAATACTTTACTGCGGAATT
This sequence comes from bacterium, assembly GCA_017433195.1. GTDB lineage: Bacteria > Cyanobacteriota > Vampirovibrionia > Gastranaerophilales > Gastranaerophilaceae > RGIG2479. Next base: position 5,578 of record JAFRHR010000055.1, on the reverse strand, counting down.
AGACGAAAGTGACGGAACAATTCTTAAATACAGACCGAATGTTGTTGCCGTAAATAACCTTGATATCGATCATGTTGATTTTTACAAAAACGGTATCGATGACCTTGTAAATACTTTCAATACCTTTATCGGTCAGTTAAAACCTGATTCGGTAGTTTTAATAAATACCGATGATGAAGGGGTAAGAAAGTTAAAAAGAACTGAGAATATGAAAACCTACGGTTTTTCGAATGCAGATTACACCGTAAAAAATGTTGAAATGAACAAAGATTATTCTGAATTTGAAGTAATGTACAAAGAAAAATCTTTTGGAAAATTCAAAATACAGTTACACGGGAAACACAATGTTTGTAACGCTCTTGCAGTTATTGCCGCATTAAACGAAGGCGGAGTCGATATTGATAAAATCAGAGAGTATTTCTACGGCTTTACAGGCATGGGCAGAAGATTTGAAAAGGTTGCCGAATTTGACGGGATAACCGTTTTTGACGATTATGCTCACCATCCGACAGAAATAAAATCAACACTTGCCGCTATGAGAAGTGTTACAGATAACAATGTAATTGCGGTTTTTCAGCCTCACAGATATACAAGGCTTCAGAGATTTTGGGATGAGTTTAAAAAATCTTTTGGCGATGCTGACAGAATAATTGTTACTGATATTTATTCTGCTTCAGAAGACAGCATAGAAGGAATAACCTCAGAAAACTTTATAAAAGGGTTTGATAATGCAGAATATCTTTCGGGCTCAATGGAAGATGTTGCAAAAAAACTTCTGCCGACACTGAAAGCAGGCGATATTGTTATAGGTCTTGGCGCAGGAACAATTACCGAACTTGGGAAGAATTTAAAAAAATATAACGGGGAAAAAGTTGGACATTGAAGTAAAAGAAAACTTTGAAATAAAAAATTTAACTACTTTCAAAATCGGAGGTAAGGTTAAAAGAGTTTTTTTCCCAAAATCTGAAGATGAATTTGTTTATCTTTTGAATGAAACAGAAAATCCGTTGATTTTAGGCAGTTGTTCAGATATTCTTTTTTCGTCTGAAGGTTATGACGGTGATGTGATTTTGACTTCAAAAATGAGAGGTCTGACATTTGACGGAAAGAGATTTTATGCGGAATGCGGAGTTAAAGGGTCTGAACTTTCAGTTTTGGCTTTGAAAAATTCTGTAAGCGGGTTTGAATTTATGTCATGCTTCCCCGGCAGCATCGGCGGAAATGTTTATATGAACGCAGGTGCACACGGACAGGCAATATCCGACACAATAATTAGTGCACATGTTTTTGATTTAAAAAACAAAAATGTAAAAACACTTACAAAAGAAGAACTTGAGTTGAGTTATAGAAAATCAATTCTCCAAAACGGAGATTATATTTTGATTTCGGCAGAATTTGAGGGCGTAAAATCGACTCAGGAAGAAATTTCAAAAAGAATTGAGGAAAATAAAGCATCACGTTCCGCAACTCAGCCGTCATTAAAATATCCGAATGCAGGCAGTGTGTTTAAAAATCCTGAAAATAATTCAGCGGGAAAATTGCTTGAAGAAATCGGTGCAAAGAGTTTTAAAGTTAACGATGCGGAAGTTTGGCAAAACCATGCAAACTTTATAGTTAACAAAGGAAATGCAACGTCAGAGGATGTACTTGAACTTATGTACAAAATGTACAGTTGCGTAAAGGAAAAACAAGGTATAAAATTAAAACCTGAGGTTAAATTTTTTGGGAAGAGGTCCGACAGAGAGGAAGAAATATGCAGGATTTTATATTAAATAAAGAGTCAAAAATAGCGGTACTATGCGGAGGAATGTCATCCGAAAGAGAAATTTCACTGCGTTCAGGCAAGAATTGTTATGAGGCTTTATTAAGGCTCGGTTATAAAAATGCAAAAATGATTGATGTAACGGAAAACATCGTATCCGATATTAAAGGGTTTGATGTTGCATACAATGCTTTACACGGCAAATATGGTGAAGACGGATGTATTCAGGGAATACTTGAAATCCTGAAAATCCCGTACAGCGGCTGCGGAGTTATGGCAAGTGCTTTGTGTATGAATAAGGCTTACACGAAAGAAATGCTTAAAGCAAACAACGTTCCGCTTATAAAATCAGTTTGCGTAACAGAGCATGACGATTTGAAAAAAGCCGTTTCGGAACTCAAATATCCTGTTATGGTAAAACCTGTTTCAGAGGGTTCAAGTTTCGGTATGAGCAAAGTTAATCAGGAAAGCGAACTGGAAGATGCCGTAAAAGAAGCGTTTAAATATAACGATTTGGTTTTGATAGAGGAATATTTAATCGGAAAAAGTTTAACAGTAGGTGTTCTTGAAAAAGGTGATGAAACTTTTGCGACAGAAATTCTTGAATTAAGACCGACAAAAAGTGAATGGTATGATTACGAAGCAAAATATACAAAAGGCTTAACAGAATTTATACTCCCTGCTGAAATATCAGAAGAACAAACAAAGAGAGTAAAAGAAATTGCCGTAAAATCTCACATAGCATGTGGTTGCAGCGGAGTATCAAGAGTAGATTTTCTTTTAACAGACAAAGAAGCCTATGTGCTTGAAATAAACACAAGCCCCGGCATGACGGATACAAGTGATTTGCCGGCGCAGGCAGGTGTTATGGGAATAAGTTATGACGAATTAGTGGAATTAATACTGAAAAGTGCGGGATTGAATAAATAATGGATTCAGAATACGAAGAAAACGAAAATCAAAACCAAACAGAAGACTCCGAAGACGAGAAAAAATTAAGCAGATATACCGAGCAGAGGAGAATGCAAAAGAGAAAAATGCTCAGAAAAGTTGAGCATTCTCAAAAGCGTTTGATTAAATTGCGCAGATATGCAAGATTTTTCATAATCGTCGGTTTGATTTTTCTCGGCTATAAAATCGTAAATATGCAATCCTGGATAATGGATCCGACAGCCTTTGATACTGTTCATAATCCGTCACTTGAAATAATAAACAACAAAATAATTCCGTCAAATAAAATTTTAATGGCTTTAAGACAAAATGACGTTCCCAGAATTCCGTTGTTTATGTACGATACTCAGCCTTTAAAAGACAGTATCTTACATTTGGAACCTGTAAAAGATGTTTATGTAAGAAGATTTTGGCGTCCTGCAAGATTGCAGATACAGATAACCGAAAGAATTCCTGCTATATCTATATCGCCTGATATAAAAGCACCTCCTGTTGCATTTTTCTCGGAGGACGGAAAACTTATAGGCAGAGAATATATGCCTCTTCCGGAAGAATATAAAACCATTATGGTTTTATCATACGGTCTGCACGGGGATGATTACAGACACTGGGACGACAAAAAAGTCAATATGATAAAGGATTTGGCAAAGGCAATTGAAGTAAATTCAAACGAAACAATTGAATACATAGATTTCAGAAATCCTGCTGACGTTTATGTAAAAATACCGACATCTCTTATAAGACTCGGGGAAGTAAATGAAGACAGATTTGGCTACGTTATAAAAAGAATTCAGCAGTTACCGTCAATTCTTCCTCAGGTTAAAAAGATGGATAAAAAAGTAAAATACATAAACTTAAAATGGAACACAAATTACATAAAATTAGATTCAAATCAGGGTAAAAATGATTAAAAATATCTACGTCAAAGACTATATAATTGCAGATGAAATTTCACTCGATATGACAAAGGGCTTAAACGTCATAACAGGTGAAACCGGCGCAGGTAAAAGTATTCTCATAAATGCCGTTGATATAGTTTTGGGCGGAAAAGTTTCAAAAGATGTAATTAAAAAGGGTAAAGAAAAAACCGTTCTTGAAGTTACTTTCCTGAAAGGCAGAAATGATTTTGGTGAATTGTTTGAAGAAAACGGAATTGACGATATAGGAGACGAAATTGTCATAACAAAAGAAATAACTCCGACAAGCAGTAAATCCAAAATTAACGGAACAATGGTTTCACTCGACATCATAAAACAAATGCGTGAAAATCTTGTCGATATTCATTCCCAACATCAGACTTATTCTCTTTTGCAACAAAAAAATCATATAACACTTCTTGATGCCTATGCAAAGTCTGAAATTGAAGAAAAACTTACAGAATACAAAGACTTATATGCAAAATATAACCATCTGAAAAAAGTTTTGGAAGTTATAAAAGCAAGTTACGAAAAAACAGAAGCAGAAACCGATTTTATAAAATTTCAAATTGATGAAATTGAAGCTGCTGAAATAACAGATGAAAACGAAGACACAAATATAAAAGAAGAATTGAGCGTTCTTGAAAATGCCGAGAAACTCAAAGAAACAACGGGCAAAGTTTACTGGAGTCTGAGTAACGATGACGAATCCATTTTAAACGGACTTTCAAAAATAAAATTTGAACTTTCAAAAGCAGTTGGCATGGATAATTCGCTTAAAGAAACAGAACAGGATTTTATAACTGCCGAAGAACTTTTAAAAGATATCAGTTACAGACTTAGAGATTATTCCCAATCTCTTAATAACGATACCGAGAGGTTAAATTCTTTACAGGAAAGACTGTTTTTACTCGACAAACTTAAACACAAATACGGCGGAAGTTTATCCTCTGTTTTGGAAACTTATGAAAAACTGACTACCCAGTACAAAGATATTGAAAATTCGTCAGAAAACATAGAGTTAACCGAAAAAGAAATCAGTGAAACTCTTGAAAAAATGAAAGAAGTATCTGCAACTATTTCTCAGATAAGAAGAAAATATGCAAAAGAATTATCTGATTTAATTGTAAAAAAATTGCAGAAACTCGAACTTGAAAAATCACGGTTTGAAATTTCAATTGAAGAATGTGAATTAAACGAAAACGGATGTGACAGAGTTGAATTTTTAATTTCGACAAACGTCTCGGAAGACTTAAAACCTCTTGCAAAAACCGCATCAGGCGGTGAAATTTCAAGAGTTATGCTTGCAATAAAAACAGTTTTTGCAGATACAGACGGAATTGAAACAATTATTTTTGACGAAATTGATACGGGTATTTCAGGCAAAACCTCTCAAAGCGTTGCGGAAGAGATTGATAACCTTTCAGAACACATGCAGGTTATAATCATAACCCATCAGCCGATTATTGCTTCAAAAGCTGATGAATATATCTACGTTTCAAAAACCCAGAGTGATACTACTACAATAAACGTAAGCATTTTAAACGAAGAAGAAAAAGTAAAGGCTCTCGCTGAACTTGCAAGCGGAAGTCGTGACGAAACTGCAGTCGATTTTGCAAAAACTCTTCTTAAGGGGTAAAGGGTAAGTTTTAGAGCGGGCAAAATGAAATGTGCCCGCCAATATAAATAAAAAGCGGGTATGCTATCGCTTTAATATTTGGTCATTCCGAGGACGAACAAAGTGAGGATGTGGGAATCCAGCCATTTATATATTTTTCCAAAAACTGGATCGCCACGAAAACTACGTTTTCTCGCGATGACAATTATTTGTTGGCTTGGTAAAGCCAACCTACAGGCTTAAAAAAATTAAAAATGAAGGTTAAATCTTTATCTGTAAAATTAAATAGACCCTGAAATAAATTCAGGGTGACATATTAATTATTTTGTT
>JAFRHR010000054.1 GCA_017433195.1 bacterium | reverse complement strand
CAGCCGGATAATATACAGCATTATATACGTTCTCACCAACAGTTACCTGACAAGCAAAACCATCAGGATCATCACTTGGGTGAGCAGCATAGTATGCAATAAAATCTTCTGCATCGTCTGCTGATATGTTTGCTACAACATCATTACCTTGTTTTATGCTGATTGTTCCGTCTTCATTTTGTGAAGGTACATAAGTGGTTACGCCGTTAGTTGTTTGAGCATCTAATTGAGGTGCAACCCCGGATTTAGTTACAGTATTATTCGGATTAAAAGAATGTGTAACATCTACAGTTACAGTTTTAGTCATTGTGTCGTGATCTACTAATCCCGGAACTCTGACTTTTAATTGATACCCTTGAGTGAATAATTTTGCAATGTTCAATTTGTCCCAATCGAAGTTGCCTTGTTCTCCATCGAAGAAAGCGTATTCGATGTTTTTCTTTTCCATTGCAGCCAGATATTCTTCATACGCTTCATCTGATTGCAATCCTAATAACATTTTTTGGTTCTGAATCCTCTCGGCCTCATTTTCGACCGTATGGATCCTCTTCGTGATGGTAAGTAATCTTACCTGTGATGCTGACATACCCATAATTCATTCTCCTTTTCTTTTGTTAATATAAGTATTCCTAATCAGTGCTACATATGTCGGCATAACTTTAGAAAAACTTTAATGTTTTGGAGAGTTTTGTTACAAAACTTTACAATATATGGCTGGAAGTATTGATATTACTGGGTTGTTGCTTAGGATGTTTTTAACGTTACAATTAATTTTAACAAATATACCACTCATAATGAGGTTAGGCATAATCCCCTCTCCTAACAGGAGAGGGGGCGGTAGCGGGTGTTGCGCAAGCAACATAGTCTGCAGAGGGTGAGGTGTTATCCCGTAGGGACAAAGAAAAAGTGCACCTCATCCTAACCTTCTCCTCAAGGAGAAGGAATACTACCTTGCTAAAAAGGTAGGAGTAACGAGTTCCTCCCCTAATAAGGGGAGGTTAGGTAGGGTTATAGTTAAAAAGAGATTCTTCAGTCATTTCATTCCCTCAGAATGACATGTTCTGTCATCGCGAGGTGCTACGCACGTAGATTCACTAATTATATGTACTTCTAATAAAAACAATTTTTATTTACCCCCGTGGCGATCCATTATTAAAAAAGTGGACTGCCACGTCGTTACACTCCTCGCAGTGACACAATTCGATTGTTACTTCCTATTGAGGAGAAGTAATACCCTCTCCTTATAGGAGAGGAATGAGGTGAGGTTTAAATCCTATCCTTAACATCTCTCCATATAAGTATTTAAAGCCTGCTTAATCAGATTATTATCGCTAAGCTGCGAATAATCGTTATTTGGGTTTACAGGGTATCTGTTTTCTATTACAGGTTCCGAATTTTGTTTCTTATCTTCCGGTTTTTCGGCAGGTTTCCCGAATAGTAAATGGCATGCACCTGAGAGTATTCCGTCAACAACAGGGGCAAATGCAAACATATAAAGCCCGAATCTTACAGGATATGCAGCACCTTCTTTTAATAAGTAAGGTATTTTTCTTGTTAAATTATTTGCAGCTTTACCGGCTTCCATATATGGTTTTGGAGTTTCATGTCCTACCATCATTACATTTGCTGCCTTTTTGATTATTTTTTGACCTAATGACAAATCCCCTGTCTTTTTAAGGTCGTTCAGACTTTTCAAAGCTGCATCGTACTCTGCCTTATTTGCAAACAAGCCGGTAGTGGCCTTTTGGTTGAATAATTTCAATTCGTTTCTGTAATTTTGAACCTGAGTTTTATCCATTCCTAAGTATTTCAAACCGCCAATTCCGAACATAGTTTTGACCGCAATAGGAATTGATACAACCCATGAAATCGCTTCCATAAGTCCGTCAGCAAAAGTTGCTGTTTTCTTGCCCTTTTCGGCATTTTTTGTATCTACGATAGTTTGTGCAATCCCGGGCGCAACAAATGCCAGTATTGCAATGGTTCCACCTGTAAATACGAGACCTCTCATTCCTGTATAAGCTGCTTTCGGAATGAGTTTTCCTAATTTAGAAGCAGGTTCTGTCATACTTCTTAGTTTGTTTCCGAAAATATCAAGTGTGCTTTTCTTTCCGAAGGCTTTGCTGCCGTTATTTTTACAAACTTCAATAATTTCTTTAATATGTTCTTCCGGATGAGCCAATATAACATCTGCCGCAACTCTATCCGTGCTTAATGCTGCTTTTTTGAGTTGAGTAAGTTTATCGGACCTCATATTAGCGATAAATGTCCCTTCAATAACTTCTGATAATTTTTGAATTTTTGAATTAAGTCTGAGAATCTCAGCTTCTGATGTTGCACCGTTAAGCTGAGTAATCAGTTCATTCATCTTATTCTGAAGGTTAGGTCTGATAGTATTTATCCTTCCTTCAATTTTATCTATATTTGTTAAGGTATCCTTGCCGAACCTTAAAAATTCAACATCCTGAATGGCTCTGATATTTTTGTTTAAGCTGCCCACGTTTGTTACACCGTATCTGCCTCTTAAAAATTCTGCTTCTTCAGAATTTATTCTTAAATTTTTTAATTTAGAAGTTCCTTTGATAAATGCACTTGCTTCACTTGAAAAACCTGATGCTAGTTCTTCTTCCTGTGTCTTTAAAAAGTCTGTAACAAGTTTTGATTCAGCGTTTGCAGGAGTTTCTTTGATAGTTTTTGTAACTGAATGTGTATCAATGAAATTTCTTGCTTTTTCTCTAAAACTTGATGCTTTTTCTGAAAGTTTTTGCATAAAACCAGAATTTGCAAATTTTGAATTTGAAATTTTATCCCCAAGTTTTGACATTTTGTAGGACAAACTTTCTTCATAAAGACCTTTGCATGCATTATCAAAAGCGTCTGTGCCTTTTTTAAGAACGTAATATACAGGCAAAATCAGAGAATACTTAAGCATATTATCTTTTTTTTGCTTTAAAGCTTCCGCTTCTTCTTCGGTTAAAGGTTTTGAAATTAAAGGGTTTGAAGTGTCTACTGCGTTATAAGAAGTGTTCGGCATCCCTAATTGATGCTGATACGGATTATTTATAACACTGTTTAAAGAATAACTATTCATAAATGCACAACACTTTAACCTGGTATTTTAAAGTATGCACAAAAATAATTTTGCTATATAAATAATATTTAGTAACAAAAATTAATAAATATCTGATGCAGGTCTTATAGGATTTTTAAATTTAGTGATATTAGCCTGGAACAGTAGTTTTATATTTCCTGTCGGCCCGTTTCTGTGTTTTGCGATTATGATTTCAGCTTCGCCTTTTGAAACAGCTTTTGGAACTTCTCCTTCTTCTTCCTCTCCGTCATTTTTTCGGTAATACTCATCACGATAAATAAACATAACGATATCTGCATCTTGTTCTATCGCGCCTGATTCTCTCAGGTCTGATAAGACAGGACGCTTATCGTCTCTTGCATCGGGGTTACGTGATAATTGTGACAGTGCAATTATGGGAACATCGAGTTCTCTTGCAAGAGTTTTTAAACCTCTGGAAATTGCTGAAATCTGCTGAATTCTCTGCTCATTCTTTGATGTACCTTCCATAAGTTGTAAATAATCAATTACAATAAGGCTTAAGTTCTTTTCTGACATAGCAAGACGTTTGCATTTTGCTCTCAAATCCGTAAGAGTCATACCGCTTGTATCGTCAATATAAATCGGTGCTTCCATAAGTTCACTGGATGCTGCGGCAAGTTTATCCCAATCCTGCATTCCCATGTTACCGGTTTTTATTCTTTGGGTTTCAACTTCTGCTTCCGAACAAAGCATACGCTGAACTAATTGATCTTTTGACATTTCAAGAGAGAATATCGCAACAGGTTTTTTGCCTCTGATCGCAGCATTTTGAGCAATGTTTAATACAAATGCCGTTTTTCCCATTGAAGGTCTTGCAGCAATAATTATAAGGTCAGACTTTTGAAAGCCGTTTGTGTATTCGTCTAAGTCGTAAAAACCGCTTGATACACCGAGAAGCTCCCCTCTGTGGTTATATCTGTATTCAATTTTGTCGTAAGTATTTAAGACTATATCTTTTACCGGAACTAGGTCATTTTTCGTACGCTGAGCCGCAATATCGTATATCAGGCTTTCTGCAAGTTCCAGTGATTCTGCAACCGGAGTAGGTTCATAACCTGAGGTTATGATATCTGAACCTGCACTGATTAAAGCTCTTTTTACCGCTTTATCAACAATAATTTTTGCATAATACTCAATGTTTGCCGTTGTAATTGCTCTGAAGCTTAAATCGTTTATAAATGCACGTCCGCCAACATCTTCTAAGTGCTGATTTGTGTTTAAAATATCTGAAACAGAGACAATATCTATTCTCTGGTTGTTATTAAACAGAAATAACATTGCCTCATATACAAATTTATGAGCAATTTTATAAAAATACTCGGGACGAAGTATTTCCACAACTTTTGTAATTGAATCTGGATTAACTAAAATTGCACCTAAAAGCGCTTCTTCAGCCTCAATATCCTGTGGTTGTAACTGTGATAAATCACTGCTTGTTTTTGGCTTTACTTTTGTTGCTACCATATCTTCCCCTTTTTATTTAGTTTAATAAAAAAGGATTTAATAATAAAGTAAAATTTTATTAAATATGTCTTAACTCAGGATTTATAAGCATTTGAGCAAGTTTTTCAGCTCCGTCAAAATTTCTTTTAGCCAAAATTTCTGATGCAGATTTTTTGTCATAATCCAATTGTCTGTGTTCTGCTGTAAATTCGCCGTTATTTACTGTAATTAACAAGTAACAGGCTTTGGGATCATCCGTAAACGGACGCCCAACACTTCCTGTATTTATTACAGTTTGCTTTGTATTTGTCTGGTACCCGCAAGGGATATGTGTATGACCGCACAAAATTATATCAGCATCAGTAGATTCTATCATTTTTTCAACTTCTTCAATCTGCATGTCAGGGAAAATATTTTCGGAAATACTCCTCGGAGAACCGTGGACGAGTAAAATTTTTACTCCTTCATCATTTATTTCAAGCTGTTTTGGTAAATTCTTTAAAAATTCCTTTTGTTCTGAAGTTAATAAATTTACGTCACATTTGAGTGCATTTGCCATAATCGGGGCATTTTTCTTTATGTTTTCATAAACTGTATCAGAAAAATTTGCAATGTATTCATCGGTATTTCCCTGAATCATTTTAAATTCATTAGCTTTTTTCATAAAAAAGTTAACAGATATATCAGGCTCAGGGCCTGCCATTGCGTAATCTCCCAGACACAATACTTCATCTGCTTTTTGTACTTTAATATCATTTAAAACAGTATTTAGAGCTTGCATATTACCGTGAATATCAGAAATTACCGCAAATTTTTTCATTTTCTCTCTCCTTTTTGTAATATAATTATAATATGATTAAGAGAAAAATTACAAAACAATTGGATATAGGCGGGGTAAAACTTGGCGGTGATGCGCCGATAGTTGTTCAGTCTATGTGTAATACTGATACAAGAGATGTTGACTCAACTCTCAAACAAATATCAGAAATGGCAGAACATGGCTGTGAAGTTGTGAGACTTGCCGTTTTGAATAAAGATGCTGCTGCAGCAATAAAAGAAATTGTAAAAAAATCTCCGATTCCGATTATTTCGGACATACATTTTGATTACCGATTAGCAATATCCTGTATCGAAAACGGGGTTCATGCCCTGAGAATTAATCCGGGGAATATAGGGAAACAGGAAAAAATCGAAAAAGTTGTTAAACTTGCAAAAGCAAACAATACCCCTATCAGAATCGGCATAAATTCAGGTTCTGTCGAGAAAGAATATCTTAATGAAAATTGTTCTTTAAGCGAAAAAATGCTTAAAAGCGCTCAAAAGAATATAAAAATACTTGAAGATTTAAACTTTGATTTAATTGCAATATCAATGAAGGGATCAGATGTTTTAAATACAATTGAGGCAAATCAACTGCTTTCAAATACGTGTGATTACCCGTTGCATCTCGGTGTAACAGAAGCCGGAACACTTAAAAACGGCTTGGTAAAGTCTTCTGTTGCACTTGGTGTTTTATTATACCAGGGAATAGGCGACACAATAAGAATATCATTAACTGAAAATCCTGTTGAAGAGGTAGATGCTGCATATTCTATACTAAATGCACTCAATATAAGAAGACGCGGGGTAAATTTCGTATCTTGTCCGACATGCGGAAGAACTCAAATTGACTTAATCGGCTTGGCAAAAAAAGTTGAAAGTAAATTTAAAACACTTGATTTGCCTATTACAATTGCGACAATGGGATGCGCAGTAAATGGTCCGGGGGAAGCAAGAAACGCTGATTTCGGAATAGCAGGCGGCATTAATGAAGGTTACATATTTAAAAAAGGCGAAATTGTCGCGAGAGTCCCGGAAAGTGAATTACTTGATAAACTTGAAGAAGTTATTGCTAATTCATATAAATAGATTATTAAATTTTTAAAGTTATATTGTATTATTTATATATGAGAAAGTTTATTTTAATTGCATCATTATTATTAATAACACAACAATATGGTTGCGCTGAAGTGTTGAATTCCGAAGTTACAACGCCTGAATACCTTATTAATTCAGGCTATTCGACAGAAATGGCTGAAATGGTAAATTATCAGAAATCAATGAGTTTAGGTGAAGAATTTAATTCAATAAAACCTGTTCAATATAGTAAACGCAATAAATTCTGCCGTTTTTGGCGCAGATGTCTTGAATATATTGATCCGGCACTGGATGATGATAAATTCTATTATCACGACATAATTACCGAACCTAAAGTAACAGATTTCTAATCTGCTTTTATAGTATAATAAGTTATATGGGGAGTTTTAACGCATATTATACAGGAGATGGCTCTGCCGGGTTATACAGTTATGAAGACAATGACGTTTATCACTCGTATTTTGGTGCTCTGACGGAAGCATACGAGAAATTTGTACTGCCCGCATTTAATACATCTGCTGTAAATAAAACTGAAATAAAACTGTTAGACCTGTGCTATGGAATTGGGTATAATACAAAATCTTTTTTAAATTATTTATTCAGATTAAAACAAAATGAAATAAAAAAATTTTCTGAAAGCGAAAAAATAATTTTAAATGAAGAAAATAATTTTTCAAAAAATGAAAAAATTTTATCTCAAAATTTACACTATAACGAAACGATATATACTGATAATAATTTGGGTAAAAATTCTGTACAAGCAGAAGAAAATAAAAATTCTGAAAAAATATTTTTTGATAATTCTCAGGAAAATAATT
>JAFRHR010000053.1 GCA_017433195.1 bacterium | reverse complement strand
TTGCGATTAAAACTTTATTTACATCGATATTATGATCTTCAAAGTATTGACCTACTTTTTTACTTTGCTTATCCATTTTGGCTCTTGCCTGAAAGTTTATATTTTGTCTGTTAATACTTATTGGGGTAATCATTTTTATTTCTCCTTTAAATTTATTGCTATATTATTCCGGTATTTCTCCGCAACCACGAAGTATTTCTATTTTTTGGTTAAGTTTATCTCTGTCAGCTATAAGACTATCCGAATTTTGGTGATTTTTAGACGCAACTTTTATAGGAGCATATTCTGATAAAATATCCATATACTGTTTTAACCCTTTATCTGTCAGTTTTATTTTGCCAAAATCTGCTGATACAACTGTATCTGAATATTTTGTTGAAAACTCACCCAAAGATCTTAATACTTCTTTTTTGTATTCCTGCAATTTTTTGCTTGCATCACCTGCAAAATTAGTGTACCAATAGTTAGTTCTCGGGTGATATTCCTTGTAATAATCAGTTTCTTCAACTACTGAGTTATAGTCTTTTACTCCTTGTTTTGTTAATTTTAATATTCCTGTGTCAGAATTAACTTTGTAACATCTTTCTTTTGCCACAGGAGTATTTCTATCCTGATATTCGTACAATAACCTTACTATTTCATCGTTTTTGGCTGCCTTTGCTAAATCCATACATGTTAAGTTATCTTTTAACCCGCGTTGATTAAGATCTATATCATCATGGAGTTCTAATATATTTTTTACCGCTACCGCGTAACCGCCTGCGCACAAACGCATCAAATTTGTATATCCGCCTTTATCTGTGGATTTTACATCTAAATCTTTTCTTTTTGATATTGCATTTATGATATCGATTTTCCATGGCATTTTACCTGACATAGCCATATCCAACAATGAAGGTCCGCCTTCAATACGCTTATTTATACCAACGTCATCACGATTTTCTAAAACTTCTATTAACGCAGATGTATAAAACTCCTTCGTATTAGACCCCCACTCTTCTGTTTTAAATAGCATATGGATTAAATCTGTTCTGCCGTATTTATCGGTAGAACTTAGATCTAAATCTTTTCTCGTTAAAAGTTTTTTTACAATATCTGTACGTCCATCATTTATTGCAGCGGTCAAAATAGAATAACCCTCAGGATCATCACTGCGTTTATTTACATCTAATTTTTCATTAACATCTTCATCTAAAGTATTCGTAACATACCAATAATCCTTAAAATGACGCTGCTTAGCCCCATCTATATAATTTTGTGCTTGCGCAAGTCTTTCTCCTTCAGTAAGTTCTTTAACTTCCGTTTTTGTTTTTTGTATTACAGGTTCTTTTACTGATTTTTCTTGTACAACTGTTTCGCCTTTTACTTCAGCTTCAGCCTGTTCTTTTTGTTTTTTAGCCTGTTGACCTTTTACATGATTTACACCCATTGCTCCTGCAGTTGAAACCATAGGGAGAATGATTCCGTATTTTGCAGCATCAGGAGCTGATACCATATCAGGGCTGCCGAGCAATACCCCTGCTGCACCGGCTGCGGAAACACCGCTTCCGATTAAAACTTTGTTTACATCAATATTATGATCTTCAAAGTATTGACCTACCTTTTTACTTTGCTTATCCATTTTGGCTCTTGCCTGAAAGTTTATATTTTGTCTGTTAATACTAATTGGGGTAATCATTTTTATTTTCTCCTAAGTTTATAAATTCTACACATAAATAACTTTTTCACCCAGTGATTTTTGAGGAACTTTAGTTTTTGCTTTTGCTACCGTTTCGCTCAAAGCACTGCATAAGGTATTAAAAATTTCGTCCTTATCACTGTTTTTATTTTTTTCAAACACTATCGGTTTTCCTATTTCTATGGAAGAAAGATTTTTATCGGATTTATTATAGGCAAAACCCAAAGGAACAACGCTAACATCCCCTTTGGAAATCATGCGTGAAATCATACTTGCGATGCCGGGTTGGAATTTTTCTTCTAAGGTCCAGTTTTTATAGGCACAATTTTTACCTTCCGGGAAGATATAGATATTACTTTCACCTTTTTCATATTCTTTCATTATCTGAACCATTTTTTTGCCGTTTGCGACTTTGTTTCCGCCTATCAAACTTGCATCAATACCTATTGAACCGAGTTTTTCAAATATATTTCTCATTTTAGGCTGCATTGTGGTTAAAATATCTTCATTAAGAATTATTCTTGGACGAGGGCACGCAGCAGCCTGTCCTGAGATAATATATTCTTCATTCAGTAAGGTATTAAAAAAACCAAGCATCTGAGGATCTGCTGTTTGGTTATCGTGGTTCATTATAAATATATGCGGTCTTTTCGAGTTTGCTAATTCTTGAATAATTTCGTCTTCTGTATTAATTTCAACTTCTTTATTCTGAGAAAAAACACGTCCTGTACCTGCTATTGCATATACATATTCAGGAGTTGGTCTGTCAATTTTTGATAAAACTTCATTTGCCTGATCCACAAATTTCTTGTTAAACAAACCCGTAATTCTGTTTACTGTTTTTCTGCCTAAAATTTCACAATCGTGAGAGGATTTTTGGCTTGCAAGAACTGAACTGTTTGCTTGTGGAAGATTTTGTCTGTTTCTGCAAAAAGTCAGAGGTCTTGCGTTATAAAAAGTATTTGGGGTAATTGCATTTAACATTTGTGGCTCCTGTTTTAATAAATTTCAGTTTATCCGAAAAGAACCTTATCCATATCTTTAATTCGTCTTGAAAAGTCTTTTCCTAAAACCTGAATAGTATTATCTTTTTTAGGTACATTTTCTGTTACAGTATTTTTTGGTTGCGTTTTAGCTTTTGTATTTTTACCTATTGAGAAAAAATCTTTTACTTTTTCCCAAAAGGTTTTCTTTTTCTTTATGCCTAATGTATAGGGAAGTTCTTTAACTTTTTCACCGATATTTTTCAAAACTTTGCTTTTGCTTTGAAAATTTATATTTTGTTGTTGATTATTAATTGGATTAATTGCTGATATAATCATTTTCTTTTTTCCTTTCCTTTAGTTTTTCCTCGTAAAGAGATTTTTTGCACGGTCTTTGATATTTTGGTAAATCACTTTGATAAAATCAGGATCAGCTTGCTCCGGAATTTCTTCACCTTTTCTCATTGCAGCTTTTGCTTCTTTTTCAGCAGCATTTTTTGCAACCCCGAGATAAGTTTTGTATCCGGCAGTGGAAGTAACACCTGTTGATACCGGTATTGAAACATTTATCGGTAACACTTCAGCTAAACCGGAATAGTTTGCTGTTGCCAAAGCACCTGCTTCGGAAGACATTGAACCTAAAGAGCCTGAGCTAACAAGCATTTCAGGGCTTGTTCCAATGTTATTTGAGATTTCCTTTAAACTTTTGCTTACTTTATTCAGTTTTACTCTTGCGCCAAAAGCGAGGTTATTATCTGTAATATCTACTTTCATGGTTAATATCCTTTCTAAGATTGTTTTTGCCCTGCTTTACTCCACAAAGATGTTCTGAATATTCTTTGAGGTAACTTTTCTGTCATAAGTTGTTGTAAAGCTTCGATTTGTTCTCGTTGTATTTCTTTTTCAACTTCTAATTCTTCAATTTTCGCATCTTTTTCTTCGATGATAATTTCTTGTTCAACGATTTTATCTGATGCTTCTTGAAGCATTTCATCTTTTTGTTTGTTAATTTTTTCATCAACTCTTGAATTTGAATAAGTAACACCTGCAAGACCTGAATCCAAAGCTGCAGAGCTTATAGCAACATATGGAAATTTAGTAACTGCACTAGCTGCAGCACCTGCGCTTGCTGAATGACTCAGAGCCAAAAGTTTTTGATTTGATGCTTCTTGCACCCATTCTTGTAGTTTTTCATTTTTAGATTTTGGTGGCTGCTCAGCCATTTTAACCTGCGCTCTAAAACTAGGTGCATTAAAATTAATATTCATTATTTCTCCTTTCTAAACAACACCGTTGTTGGGGTAAATTGAGTAACACTTCTGAACATGTAAAGCTTGGTGAAAAAAAAAATTGCTAGTGCACTACACCCATCCCATCATATCATATCATATCATATCATATAGCAGATTTTACAAGGGTTTCAGACATTTTAAAATTCGTTTTTACATTTTGTTACATTTTGTTTTATTTCTTAACATGCACTTTAAAACATCAACCCACAATCTTAATTTTTTATGTAAATCTTTACTCCCTCCCTATTGAGTGAGGGCAAGGGTGGGTGCTAACTTTAGTTCCTTCTCCTTGAGGGCGGATTTACGGACACTCTGCCAAAGAAAAGGTGACTAAATGTCACGTTTTCTGAGAGGTAAAATTCCGGATAGTTGAGTTTTTGGTAGGGTGAAGAGAGCTTGTTTTAACAAGCGAACGAAACCCGTGAGAGCAAATAGCCTGTTTGAGCGACAAAATCCGATAGGATTTGAAAGCGAGGGGAAGGGCTATGCTCACCCAAATAACTCAAATTGAAGTTGCGGCAGTGATAACGGAGCAACGGCAAAACCGAGCGTGGAGTAAATTCAAGACAGGAGAAGGTTAGGGTGAGGTGCTAATATTTACCCCCTCGTCCTACGGGAGAGGGTTGGGGTGAGGGGTTAATTTCTCCATCCCTTGTCAGGGAAGGTTGGGATGGGTATCAATCTTTACCCCTATTTTCTGAATACCGTAATCTTTCCGTCAATCACACCGACAACGGAAGACGGCGTCCCTGATGCTTTAAATCCGTAATCTTTTACAATCAAATCAACTTTGTACCCAATAAATTCAACGGCTTGCTCATATGTTAGAGCAGGAGGCTGGTCGGACAGGTTTGCACTTGTCGTAGCTAAAACTTTTCGGGGCAATAATTCACAAATTTCAGCGAATATTGGACATGCAGGAACTCTTATCCCAACAGTTGACATATTTGAGGTTATGAAATCTGGTGTCATTTCACTTTTTGGCAAAACGAGGGTAAAGGCACCCGGAAAATTTTCTTTAATCAGCTTTTGAGCTTCTTTAGGAATATCACGTTGGATATATGGAAAAAGGTTATAAACCTCGCTTGACATTAGGATAAGCGGTTTTTTCTTATCTCTGCCTTTTAAGTTATAAATTTTTTCAACTGCAATTTTAGATTCGGGCAAACAGCCTATGCCCCAGACTGTATCTGTTACATAGGCAATAACACCATGGTTTAATAAAACGTATTTAATTAAATTTGACTCTTCCAACATAAAAAATTCCTGTAATTTAGACAAAAAATAGAGGCTTGAATCGGAAAATATCAACAATTCAAACCTCTGAAATTAGGTCTCGGCAACTAGTTATCTTCCCAGGCAGTCACCCACCAAGTATTTTTACCGCAATGAGTCTTTACGACCGTGTTCGGGATGGGAACGGGTGGTATCCTCACGCTTGGTCACCGAGAAATCTTTTGTAATCGGAGCGGAAACTCACGATGAAAAGCACATCTCGTGCACTGAAAGCTGCATAAAGATTATAAACAAACGCAATCATAATAATTAGGAAAAGCCCTCGTCCTATTAGTATCCGTCGACTGAATATGTTGCCATACTTACATCTCGGACCTATCAACCACATGATCTATATGGAGACTTACTAGCTTATGCTATGAGAGATCTCATCTTACGGTGGGCTTCGTACTTATATGCTTTCAGCACTTATCCGCTTGGAACACAGCTACCGGGCGTTTACTCTTGGCAGAATAACCCGTACACTGGAGGTCCCCTCTTCCCGGTCCTCTCGTACTAAGGAAGACTCCGTTCAAATCTCTTGCGCGTATACCGGATATGGACCGAACTGTCTC
>JAFRHR010000052.1 GCA_017433195.1 bacterium | reverse complement strand
GTGTTATTTCCAATGCTGGCAAGATGCTGAAACGAGTTCAGCATGACAATTCTGATATAATTGAAGGTTACTGTAAACTATTCCTTAACAACAATCAAATTATTAATAATTTTCATTGTCGTTGTAGGCAGGACAACTTCTGACAATCCGTTTGCTATACTCAAAACGCTGCCTGCTTTCAGGGTAACATCTTCTCCTTTATATTGAAAAGTATAATCAGTCTCTCTATCTGATCTGATTGTGATTTTTGAATCCATAATTAAAAACCTCGTTAAATTTTGACACAAATATACGGAGCAAGGTTGGGTTGCAACTTTACTCCGTATATTAAAATAATACTAATCAAAAACGTAATTAAGAATTGCTGCTTCTCTTGCACGTTTTACAGCGTTAGTAATCATTCTCTGGTGTTTTGCACAGTTTCCTGTTACACGTCTTGGAATGATTTTTCCTGCTTCAGTTAAATATCTTTTTAACTTAGCAGCATCTCTGTAATCGATGAATTCAACGTGATCTGCACAGAAGTTGCAGTTTTTACGTTTTTTTCTGTCTTGCATATCCGGTTTTGCCATTTTTTATTTCTGCCTTTCTACCCTGTTTTTTACTTTCTAAAAGGGAACTTCTTCCCCTGATATAAGTTCATCGGCAAATTCTTCCTGATCAAATTCAACAACATCCTGAGTTGAATAATCAGAAGAAACTGAGCCTGATGAATTCATTAACTCTATACTTGATGCGATAAGTTCAAAAACTTTTCTTTCTGTTCCGTCTGAAGATTTTACATTGTTTGTTTGTAAACGTCCTTCAACAAGAACTCTGTCGCCTTTAGATAAACCGTTCAGCATTGATGATAAAGAAGAGCGGTAAGAAATAACTCTCAAAAGAGTTTCTTCCTTTTCTCCTATATCTATAACAAAAGAATACATTGTAAATCCGCTCTGAGCAGATCTCTCTTCTGTTGTTCTGAATACTTTACCTGTTACAACTGCTTTAGCTATTGTCATTACGCACCCTGCATACTTTTAGTTTGTTCCAAAAACATTATTCTTAAGATATTTTCGTTTAATCTTAAGTTTCTGTTGAAATCAGCAACTTTGTCTTCAGGAATTTCTAAGATCATAGTTACGAAGAAACCGTCTCTGAAGTTTTGAATATCATAAGCTAATTTCTTACGGCCGGTTTTTTCAGTTGATATAACTTTACCGCCCAATTCTTTTAAGCCTTTTGCCATTTTGTCCAGTACTTTGTCCAATTCATCATTGTCAAGATTTGGTTTAAATACTGCCATTAAATCATAATTTTTCATAGTATTTTTTCTCCTTGATTAAGAGAATAATACCATAAACAAAAAAATTTCAATACAAATTATCAAAACAGGTTTATATTTATTTACTTTAAATTTATAATAAATCTCATTTTTTAAAATAAATTATATGGTATTGTCACCCTGAACTCGTTTCAGGGTCTTGCAAACAGTGCAGTATTTAGGTTGGCTTTACCAAGCCAATGATATGGATTTGTCGGATTAGTAAATCCGACCTACGAACTTTAAATCAATCAGGTTTATATTTATTTACTTTTTATAAATAAAGTTCTCCGACAAAAGAGTATTCACATGGCCCTGTCAAAAATATCGGTTCAATATATCCGTTTACAAAACCGTTCCATTCGACAAGAAGTTTTCCGCCAGGAAGATTTACTGTAACTTTGTTATCAAGTAAATCATTCATAACTCCGGCAACAACCGAAGCGCAAGCCCCTGTTCCGCAGGCCTGAGTTATACCGCAGCCTCTTTCATAAACTCCGACTTTTATCTCTTCTCTTGAAATGACATTAACAAATTCAACATTCGTTTTTTGCGGGAACATTTCGTGCTTTTCGAGTAATGGTCCTAACCCGACAGCAAGGTCATCAACATTATCATCGGTATAAATTACGCAATGTGGATTTCCCATTGAAACTGCATTTATTGTAATTTCGTTGTTTTCAATTTTTATCGGGGCATTTATACATTCTTTTCCTTTGAACGGAACTTTTTCAGGTTCCAAAATCGGATAACCCATATTAACTCTGACCTGTCCGTCTTTTAAAATTTGGGAATGAATAATTCCGGAACCCGTTTTTAGTACCATTTCTTCGGATTTTACATATTTTTTGTCGAACAGATATTTAGTAAAACATCTCATTCCGTTTCCGCACATTTGTGCAGTTGAACCGTCAGAATTGTAGAAAAGCCATTCTGCATCAACATCGTTACTCTGTCCCAAAAACGGAACGATTACTCCGTCAGCCCCAACACTAAAATTTCTGTTGCAGACTTTTTTTGCAAAATCTTCCATATTTAATCCGGCTTTTTTAAATTCCCCGTAATCGACTATTATAAAATCATTTCCGCAGCCCTGCATTTTTGTAAATTTTAGTGTTGTCATAGGATTCTCCCTTTTAGTATATGATACCATAATATGCTGACTTTATATGTCACCCTGAACTCGTTTCAGGGTCTTATGAACTATGCAGTAAGGATTTATTTGTTTTCACGTTGTTGGTAAGATGCTGAAACAAGTTCAGCATGACCATTTTTAAGCCAAATACGATAAAATCATATACGTTTATTTTTATTTTATACAAATTAGTTTATAATGGCAAATTTTCTGTTTATCATACTCCGTTTGTTCTCCTCCATATCGATAACAGACTGAAATAACTCAACCGATTTGTCCGTTCGGGTAAGGTTGAGTAATGCCAAAATTTCAGAAGGTGTATTTACCAAAGTTATTTTCCTTTTGCGTGTGTGGTTTTGCAGAAAATCAAAAAATTCGTTGCAGCATGAAGTTACATGCTCCATATTTATAGCAAATTTTTTCGCTTTTGAAACGCTTTTAAGAAGTTCTTTTATTAGTTTTACACTGTCAGGAAAAATAACGTCATTACCTAAATCAAAAACGTAATGAGTTTTTGTCTCTATCATTTTCATATTCATACTTTAATTTTAAAGTTTTAAATACATTTTATTAAGTACCAATAATGTCGAAATTTCTACAACTTTAGTTGGGGTAGGGGTAAACAGGGGGAAGTAAAAAGTCAGACATGTCATCGCGAGAAAACGCAGTTTTCGTGGCGATCCGGCTAATTGAGTTTTTATAAATTATAAGTGTAAAAAGGCTGGATTGCTTCAGAAATCAAAGATTTTTTCGCAATGACATAATATTAACACCTCACCCAAATTTCTAATGCTCATAAATTCACATTGAAATTTCTCCCTCTCCTGTTAGGCGAGGGGATAATCAAATCGACATCCCTTCATTTACCCCCCCCCTAAAAATATTCTTTGCATTTAACCTGTTTTTGTTTTATTTTAAAAGAGTATTCATAGTAAATGAATAAGAAGGAGAAATTTATGAGCGAAAGAAAATTAGTAGGAACAGGCGAAATGTTCAAAAAAGCACTTGCAGGAAAGTATGCAATCGGTGCTTACAATGTTAACAACATGGAATTATTACAAGCAATTGCTGAAGCAGCAGAAGAAACAAGATCTCCGATTATATTGCAGGTTTCTGCAGGAGCAAGAAAATATGCTAATCAGACATATTTGGTAAAATTAGTTGAAGCTGCACTTGCTACAACTACAGTTCCTATAGCATTACACTTAGATCACGGTGCTGATTTCGATATTTGTAAAGCATGTATAGACGGCGGTTTCTCATCTGTCATGATAGACGGAAGCAGATTTGCGTTGGAAGAAAATATAGCAGTTACAAGAAAAGTTGTTGAATACGCTCACGAAAGAGGCGTTTCAGTTGAAGCTGAAATCGGTAAATTAGCAGGTGTTGAAGATGATGTTAAAGTTAAAGCCGCAGATTCAACTTACACAGATCCGAAAGAAGCAGTTAAGTTGGTTACTGAAGCAGGTTGTGACTCTTTAGCTATCGCTATCGGAACAAGCCACGGTGCTTACAAGTTCTCAGGTACTCCGAAACTTGATTTCAACAGATTGGCTGATTGTAAAAAAGCATTGAACGATGCAGTTGGTTATGATTATCCTATCGTATTGCACGGAAGTTCTTCAGTTCCTCAATACCTTGTTGAAAAATGTAATCAGTTTGGCGGACAGTTGCCGAATGCACAGGGTGTTCCGGAAGACATGTTGGCATATGCTTCTAAGAACGGTGTTGCTAAAATCAATATCGATACTGACCTGAGATTAGCAATGACTGCAACAATAAGAGAATTCTTTACTAACGAACCTTCTAAGTTCGACCCGAGAGAATATCTTGGACCTGCAAGAGCAGCTGTTAAAGAACTTGTTAAACACAAAATGGAAGTTTTGGGTACAGCAGGTCACGCTGACAAATAAGGTTTTATATAAACTAAAAAGAGTCCAAAGTTATTTGGACTCTTTTTTGTTGTTTAATAACAATTTATTATTTTGCAGTATAATCATCCTGCGCAGCAATGCCTTCTCCGCCTACGTATGCAGGATGGGCACGTCCCGGTCTATCAAATTGTGCTTTATCTTTTTTATCCATTATTACTTCATTTCCGCTTCCACCTTCAACAATAGCGCTGTCTGCGTAATGACGGCTATTATTTGCTGATAAATCTACTGTGCTGTCGTTGCAATCTTTTAATTTTACCTTAGATACAGCTTCTTTAGAGGATTTAAATTGAAGCCCTTCAATTTGCGATATTTCATAATTTGCATCATCCCAAATCATTCCGTCATCAATATCTAATTTTACTTCTGCATTTCTCTCTGTTCTAAGACCTGAACTTCCGTCTATAGTTCTATATCTAGGTTGTTCAGGAAAAATCATAATTTCTTTTGTTTTTTTGGACGTTAATTGAAATCTTCCGTCCCCTAAATCTTTTGCATCAAATTGATTTGCGTTGTACTTTACACCGCCAATAGTTTTTGTTTTAACCGGTCCTCCGTTAAAATCTACCATAGTAATCTCCTTTTCTCTTAATATAACACTCTTGGGTTTAAAGTTTATTAAACTTCACATCCATATAAATATAAAAACAATTTTAACATTAAAATTGCTGATTTTGCGAGATTAAATTTCTCAAAATTGTAATAAGTAAGATATATTAATGCTTTGTGGGGTTTACAAAATTTAACATATATTTAAATTGTTAAGATATTAAATATCGTAATTATTAAGTTTTAAAGAAATTTTGTATCGTTTTTAAGTTTCAAAATATCTTTTAAAATTGATAAGAGGTTAAATATCGTGAGTATTAAAAAACAATTAGGGGCTAAAATAAAGAGATTACGTCAAAAAAGAGGTCTAACTCAAGAGAAATTGGCAGAGAAATTAGATATCGCAACACGCACCCTTTGCGGTATTGAAAACGGCGAAAATTTTTTAACCTCAGAGACTCTTGAAAAAATTTTTGAAGTCTTGAATGTAACAAGTTCAGAATTATTTGCTTGTGACCATATAAAACCTCAAGAAGATCTTGTTAATGAGCTCATTTTGGATATAAAAAATTTAAAAAGTCGTGAAAAAATCGAAACTGTTTACAAAATAGTAAAAGCAGTTATAAATGAATGATTTTATTGAATAAAGTGCAGAAAAAGTGCAAATTTATGCAATTTTTCTGATGCAGTCTATGTTGTCTTTTTCTTTTCCATATGCGATATAAAGATCGTATGCCGTTTGGGCATTCATCCAAAATTCAGGAGTGGTTCCGAATAAATTTGATAATTTTAATGCCATAACGGGGGAAATACCTCTTTTTTTGTTATATAATTCACTTATTGTTTTTATTCCTACATTCAAGAGTTCGCATAACTTTTTCTGTGTCAAACCATATGGTTTGACAAATTCTTCAAGTAATATTTCTCCGGGATGTGTATATGGTCTATTCATTTTGTTTACCTCACTTTCAGGTTAAAGTTAATAATATTTAATGATAATCATCTATGTATACATTTTCTGCATTTCCGTCTTTGAATTGAAATATAATTCTGTATTGGTCGTTTATTCTTATTGAATAGTACTCTTTTAAATCACCTTGTAAATTTTCAAATCTGTTTGAAGGGGGAACAATTAAATCCTGTTTGGAATGAGCAAAATGTATCATATCAAGTTTTCGTTTGATTATATTTTGTAAATTACTATATTTTTTAGAATATTGTCCGTCAAATATTTTTTCGGCATCTTTGTTTTTAAAGGATTTTATCATATTATCATATTATCACAACATGATAAGTTTTTCAAGGGGGTAGAATTCAAAAGAGGCGGAACAGTTGTTCCGCCTCTTTTTTTATTTAATTCAATTATTGAATTAGTATCTGTAATGAGCGAAAGCCTTGTTAGCTTCTGCCATTTTGTGGGTATCTTCACGCTTTTTGCAAGCTGCACCGACACCGTTTGATGCATCAAGAATTTCGTTGGTAAGTTTATCGATGAAAGTCTTACCGCCTCTTTTCTTAGCTGCTTCAATAATCCAAGATGATGAAAGAGCAAAACCTCTGTCTGCTTTTACTTCTATCGGTACCTGGTAAGTTGAACCACCGATACGTCTTGCTTTTACTTCCAACAACGGAGTTGCATTATTCAATGCTTTTTGGAAAATTTCTAACGGTTGTTCGTTAGTTCTTTCTTTAATTCTGTTTAATGTTGAATAGAAAATACGTTCAGCCAAAGATTTTTTACCTCTGCGCATAATTCTGTTGATGAATTTTGTTACATCAACGCTGCCGTATAAAGGATCTGCTGTTTGTATTCTTTTTTCAGGTTTAGAACGTCTTGACATTATTTCTTACCTCCCCTTTTAGCACCGTATTTAGATCTGCTCTGGTTTCTGTTAGCAACACCTGCTGTATCCAAAGTACCTCTGACGATGTGATATCTTACACCAGGAAGGTCTTTAACCCTTCCGCCTCTTATAAGAACAACACTGTGTTCTTGTAAATTGTGACCGATACCGGGAATATAAGTCGTAACTTCAAACCCGTTTGTCAATCTTACCCTCGCAACTTTTCTAAGTGCTGAGTTTGGTTTTTTAGGGGTTGTTGTGTAAACCCTTGTGCATACACCACGTCTTTGCGGACAATCCATCAAAGCCGGTGATTTTGTTTTGTCTGTTAGTTTTTTACGCTCACTGCGAACTAACTGATTGATTGTAGGCATTTTTTTCTCCTTTTTCTGTTAATAACTTTCAGCCGTCAAATCCAGCACGAAAATTTCGACTAAAGTGTATTTATATCTAACAACGCACAAACTCCGTTGTCAACTTTATTTTTACGTTTTGTTGAGATATTAACGGGTGTTATTTTTACAAATTACTTTAAACCTGTCATGCTGAACTTGTTTCAGCATCTATCCAACATTGTAAAGTAAAGATAAATTTGGTTTTGCGTAATTTATAAGACCCTGAAACGAGTTCAGGGTGACATATTGCTGTTTATTTATTTATTGAAAAATAAACATCTTTAAGTCGTTTTTTGCTGACGTGGGTGTAAAGTTGTGTTGTGGAAACATCGCTGTGTCCGAGTAATTCCTGTACAATTCTTAAATCCGCACCGTTTTCAAGTAAATGTGTTGCAAAACTATGTCTTAACGTATGAGGTGAAATATTTTTTCCTATTTCCATTCCCTTTTTGTGAATAAGTTTATAAATATCCTGACGTGTTACAAAATTTCCGTTTTCTTTTATCAAAAGTCTGTTTGTGTTCAGGCCGAATTTATCGATAAGCATTTTCCTTTCTTCAAGGTATTTTGTAATCACTTTTTTTGCGATTTCGCCTATCGGAATCATTCTTTCTTTGTCGCCTTTACCTTTGCAGATTATATATTTTGAGGACAGATTTATGTTTCCGACTGTCAGATTGACGAGTTCCGAAACTCTGAGTCCGCAACTATATAAGAGTTCAACAATCAAATGTTCTTCAAGTGATAAATTTGATTTCAAAATTGTTTCAATTTCGTTCAGAGTTAAAACTTTCGGCAGGTGTTTGGGTAGTTTTGGCTGTTCAAGTGTAATTGTCGGATTTACTGTGCATAATTCGTTTGAGCACGCCCATTTAAAAAATCCTTTGAGTGCCGCAATTTTTCTCATAATACTGCTTGGAGCATATTTTTTATCGTGCAGAAACATTATGTAGTTATTTATATGATTTCTTTTGAAGTTATCAAAATTTTCACAATCCGAATTTTGTTCTAAAAAAACTTCCAAATCCCGTCTGTATGCCTCTATGGTATTTATTGAAAGCCCTTTTTCTATTTCAAGATATTCTAAATATTGTGATAATAACTGAAACATTACCTCTCTATTATATGAAATTGGTGTATTTTTGCAATTTATTTAATAACTTTATTAAAAAAATTTTTATAGTATAATAACAAATAATTTAAACTATTCTCGTAAAAGGACTAAAAATGGAAGCCCTGGTTGAGTTAATAAATAACAACGCTATAGTAATATCAGCCATAATTTTACTTGTGGCATACTTTTTTATTGCAACAGAAAAAATTTCAAAAACCACTGTTGCGCTTGTTGGTGCATCTATTACAATTATTTTGGGGCTGTTGGGACAAAACAAATTTACTAATGGTGACATTGATAGTTTTTATTTCATAAATTTTATAGATTTCAATGTTATATTTTTGTTAGTTTCAATGATGATAATAGTAATTATTTCATCAAGGAGCGGAATTTATAATTGGTTAGCAAATGAAATGCTTAAAAAAACAGGCGGCAATCCGAAACTTATATTATTGGCTTTAGGGGCATTTACTGCAGTTGCATCGGCTTTTCTTGATAATGTTACAACCGTAATTTTACTTATGCCGATAACTTTTTTGATAGCGGAAGTTTTGGAAATTGATCCGAGACCTTTTTTGATTACTGAAATTATTGCATCAAATATAGGCGGAACGTCTACTCTTATTGGAGATCCTCCTAATATAATTATCGGAAGTGCTGCGCATTTTTCGTTCCTTGATTTTATAGTTGAATTGACCGGAATTGTTTTTATAATTTTTGTTGTAGCAATGGCAATACTTTTCTTTATATTCAGAAAGCAGCTTGTTGCAGCACCTGAAAAAATGGAATTGATAAAAAATCTTGATAATACAAAAACCATTAAAAACAAGAAGTTAGCTATAAGGTCGATGACCATACTTTTGTTAGTTATAATCGGGTTTATGCTTCATGATATAACTCACATTCAGACCTGTATAGTAGCAATGTTCGGTGCAAGTATTTTGCTTATTTTTGAAAAACCGAGAAAAGTTTTTAAAGATGTAGAGTGGAGTACAATATTTTTCTTTATAGGTTTATTCATAATAATAGGCGGGCTTGAAGCATCCGGCGGAATAAAAATGATGTCAGAATGGCTGTTAAAAGTAACACACGGCTCACTTGAAGCAACAACAATGGTTGTTTTGTGGGCATCGGGAATTTTATCGGGCTTTATTGATAACATACCTTATACAGCAACAATGGCTCCGTTAGTTGAACAAATACAGATTGTTATGGGCAGAGATTATGCTTTTCCTATTTGGTGGGCATTGTCATTAGGCGCATGTCTCGGCGGAAATATAACAATAATTGGTGCGGCAGCAAATGTTATTGTGTCTGAAACCGCATCTTCAAAAGATTTTAAAATTCCGTTTTTGGAATATATGAAATATGGCGCATCAATTACACTTATTGCGCTTGCAATAAGCTCAGTTTATCTGTGGTTCAGATTTTTGGTAAAATAATTTGTAAAATAAAATTTGTGGGATTTGCCCTACGGGAAAATTACCCACCCTTGCCCTCCCTAATTAGGGAGGGGCGCATTACATAGATTAAGATTATGTAAAGACGCAGAAAAACTGTGGTAAACTAGAATTGTGGAAGATTATTATTTAAAGAGGAGATAAATTATGATACCTATTTTAGATTCAAAAAGGCAGTACGCAACAATCGGCAACGACATTGAAAAAGCAGTATGTGAAGTGCTTCGTTCAGGTTCTTACATTTTAGGTCCAAACGTAAAAGCATTGGAAACAGAACTTGCTGAATATATCGGGATTGAGCATGCCGTAAGTTTAAACTCAGGAACTGATGCATTACACATTGCTTTAAGAGCATTGGATATAGGCCCGGGGGATGAAGTTATTACAACTGCATTTACATTTGTTGCAACTGCGGAAGCAATAGGTATTGTTGGGGCAAAGCCTGTATTTGTTGATATTGACGAAAAAACATTCAATATAGATCCTAAGAAAATCGAAGCTGCAATTACACCAAAGACAAAAGCAATTATTCCGGTTCATTTATATGGTCAGCCTTGTGATATGGATGCCATTATGGATATTGCAAGACGTTATGAATTGTTGGTAATTGAAGATTGCTGTCAGGCAATTGGTGCTACATATAAAGGCAAAATGGTCGGTACATTTGGTGAATTCGGATGCTTCAGCTTCTATCCGACTAAGAACTTAGGCGGTATGGGTGATGGAGGACTTTTAGTTACAAAATCAGAAAACCTCAAAAACAGAGCAATTGCTATAAGAAATCATGGTGGTGCTATCAGATATCACCATGATGAAATCGGCGTAAATTCAAGACTTGACGAAATTCAGGCTGCTATTTTGAGAGTAAAACTTCCTTACATCAACGAATGGAATAAAAAACGCAGAGAGAATGCTTATTACTATAACGGATTATTTGCAAAATGTCCTGATATCATTACTCCTGCTGAACTCAATGATACATATTCCGTTTACCACCAGTACACGGTAAAAATTCCTAACAGAGATGAAATTCACAAAATGCTTCAGGAATCAGGAATAGGTGCTATGTTATACTATCCGATACCGTTGCACTTACAGAAAGTTCATAACTACTTAGGTTATCAGAAAGGTTCATTGCCGATAACAGAACATAATACAGAAGTTGTTATCTCTCTGCCTATGTTCCCTGAACTTACGAGAGAAGAACAACAGACTGTTGCAAATACTTTGATAGAATGTGTTGAAAAATCAAAGACAATTGCGTAAATTTATGGTATAATATCCACGTAGAAGTATGAGGTGCTTAAAATGGATAATATTGTTATTTACACGAACAAAGAAACATCAGAACTTTTAGAGCCGTTATCAAAGATTGAGGATACGTCTGTAAGGGTTGTTTCAAGCGATGATATAAAAGGTTATACGCTTTTAAATGTTTCGCTTATGGTTATTGAGCAGGCAGAAAATTTAAAAGACGTATTAATGACCACAAAGTTTACCTGCCCGATTTTGTTTGTCGGTGATATTTTTACCGATATTACAATAAGATCGGAAGGTTATGACTTTATCAAAACTCCTGTTAATGAAACAGAACTTTTGATAAGAGCAAAAGCTTTGTTAAAAATTAAACAGTACAAAGACAAAATGGAAGAAATTTCTGTTACTGACGAACTAACAGGACTTCATAACAGAAAATACTTACAGGAACGTCTTGAATCAGAAATTTCACGTGCAAGAAGATATAAAACCCAACTTTCATGCTTGTTGTTTGATATAGACTTCTTCAAGGTTATCAACGACATGTATGGCTATGAATGGGGCGATATCTTGCTGAGAAATCTTTCAGGTAAATTACAGCAGTTAATAAGAAAAGAAGATATCTTAACCCGCTACGGCGATGAGGAATTTTTGGTAGTATTGCCGAATACTTCTGAAGACAATGCTTTCTTGTTTGCTGAAAGATTCAGACGTGATATTGAAAGAATGGAATTTATTCCGGCAGGCGAAGAAGAACGCCACCCGATTACAATTTCAGGCGGTATCGCAACATATCCGTGTATGGAAAATGTTGATGAAGATGCAAACACAATTATCAGATATGCTGAACATGCCCTCTATAATGCAAAGAAAAGAGGTAAAAACAAAATCGTTCAGTTTACTCAGATTAATTTGGAGTTTTAAATATTATTTTTAAATATAAAACAGGCTATCAAAAATTTCTGATAGCCTGTTTTTATAAGTAAGATTTTATTCTATAAAGCTTTTTTTGCAAATGCCTTTATTTCATCAGTGATTTCGTAGGGTTGATTATTTTCATCATATGCTTTTATTTCGCCATTTTCTTTTTTTAGATAGTAAAGTTCATTTCCGTTTTCATCACAAAAAAAACTTTAACAAATAGATAAAACTATTTACATAATGTTACAAAACTATTTTATTTTTTTGTATTAAAAAAGGATGACTTTTGGTCATCCTTTTTTATTATTATGAAATCCTAAACTAACTAAACTCGTAACTCTTAATACCCTAAATTTATTAAATTAACACAGCCCTTTTAATGGTCTGATGCTTCTGTATTGTGCATTGTTTGCGTTAACAGAATAACAAACCATTTTTAATCTTGAAGAAAGTGCTAACATGTTTCTCTGAACTGATGCGTAATCATTCATAGCACTCATCATTTCTCTTGCGTCTACCATATTGTATTCAATGTCATGATTGTCAACTTGTTCTGTTTGATATTTTTGAACTAACAAACGATCAATCTTATCTCTTGCGCCTATTGCCATCTAAATTCCCCTTTTTATACTCTTAAATCAATTCCCGTATATATACAAAGTATTTATGTTTTATAAAATTGACTTTTTGGGAATAAATGTTAATAAATGTTAAGAAAAATTTTTTCTTTCTTAAGCAAAAGGCTTATATACAGATGGTTTTGGGTTTTTCTTAGTAACTGTCAGGTGATGAATATTCGTCCTCTTCATCTTTTAAAGCGGAAGTATCATCAGAATAAACTCCGTCAAAATCTTCCGGTAACAAATCCGAATCCGGCCAAATTGTTTCGGAATCAAAACGGCATGCTGCCAAATTTTCACTGTTTGATAAATCAGAGTCTGTTAAATCTGTTTCTTCAAAAATACAACCTGCCATATCTGCATCAGTAAAATCGCAATAACTTAAAGTCGCATAACTGAAATTTGTTCCGTTCAGAATAGAATTTTCAAAAGAACATTCAATTAAGTGAGTTCTTGTAAAATCAACCGAAGTTAAGTCGCAATCAATAAATTTCACTTCAGTTAAAGATGAATCTGCAAATGAAGAAGAATTAAAATCTATATTATTAAAAGTTACATCAGAGAGTGTAATATCTGATAAACTTACTTCTGATAAATCAATTTCGCCCTGTCCTGCTACCGCATCTTCAAATTCAGATGGTGAATTTATTATAATATTTGCTAATTCTTCTTTTGATGTCATGGTTTACTCCTAATTTATTAAATTCATTTGTAATGCTAATAAAACAGCCTGTGTTCTGTTTGAAACTTTTAATTTCTTAAATATTGTATTTAAGTGAGTTTTTACGGTAACGTCACGGATAAAGAGTTTTGCGGCAATATCTTGATTGCTTGCGCCTTGTGCAACGAGTGCAAGAACATCTTTTTCACGCTCGGTTAAAACCTTTAAATCTCCATTTATAGTCAGAGTTTGGTGTTTCTGTTTTTCTTTGCTCCAGTTTGATCTTCTGAGTACCGCCTCAATTCTTGCAAGTAAATTCGGAAGAACAAACGGTTTTAATATATAATCATCAGCACCTATTTTTAGCCCTGAAACGACTTTTTGATCTTCGCTTACGGCAGTTATCATAATAACAGGTAAGGTTTTTGTGTCTTTATTGTTTCGGATTGCTTTAAGTGTGTCCCAGCCGTCCATATTGGGCATCATTACGTCAAGCAGAATTAAATCGTAGTTCATAGATGCAATTGCTTTAAGTGCTTCTAATCCGTCTGTTGCGACATCTACATCATAACCGTACATCGGCAGAGCCTCTGCCAGGTATTTCGGATTATCGTCAACTATAAGAATTTTTGCTATACCTTCCATATTATACTACCTTCTCTTTAAGTGCTTTTAATGCTGCCTGTAATCTGTCATCTACCACAAGTTTTTGCAAAATACTTGCAACGTGTGCCTTTGTGGTGTTAACACTGACATTTAATTCTTTTGCAATTTCAGTGTTGCTGTAACCTTCTGTTATAAGTTTTAAAATCTGGTGTTCTCTTGAAGTCAGGTTATAATCGTTTGATTTTTTGACAGGTTCATTGTTGTTCCCGCTTGTTGCTGCTTTAAGTACGACCTGTGAAATAGAAGGATCAAACCATGATGCCCCGTCAAGTACGGAGTTTACAACCTGAACAAGTCTCTGTAAATTTATTTCCTTTGAGCAATATGCATTTGCACCTGCTTTTAAACTGTTCAAAACTGCATTTTCATCGTTGTGAGATGTAAGCATGATTATTTTTATGTCATCGTATTCGGATTTTATTTTTTTGCTTGCATCAATTCCGTTCATTCCCGGTAGCCCAACGTCCATAATTACCAAATGAACTGTTTCATTTTTCAATATATCAAAAGCATCTTCGGCAGAACCTGCTTCAAATATTGAGCCTATAAAATCAACTCCGTCAAAAGTTGTTTTTAGTCCGAAACGTGTTAATTCATGATCTTCTACTATTAATATATTGCTCTTCATTTGTTCTTATTCCTTTTCCGTTTTAAAGTCAGGATTTAATTTTGTACATTTGTTCATCAGCTTCACAGCTTCATCAAGTTGCCCTTCCTGTCGTTTTATAAGGCTTTGATAATAATAATACCTAAAATCGTTTTCGTCAATATAATAAGCATATTTCAAAAACTTTTCAGCTGCGGAATTATCATTACGTTTTATCATTTCTTCCGCTAATGCATACCATGCATCTTTTTGTTCAATATCATAAGATAATGCTTTTTTTAGATATATTACTTTATTATTATCGTTGGTTATTGCTGCCTTTTCAATATAAAATTCCGGGTCAACATTATTGCTTTTTAAATTTTTCAGCATTATTTCGTTTGCTTTTTTGGGCTTTTCCGTTTTTTGGTACGTTTTATAAAGCTTCATTGAAACGTTTTGAGCGTTCTTCATTTTATAAACTGTTTTATAGCAGGTTAAAGCATTTTTATATTTTGCATTTTTGTATTTTAAATCTCCCATACATTCAAGAGCCAAACTTTCTTTTGAATTTAGCTTTAATGCTTTTTGTGCAAATTCGGAGGCTTTTTCAAAATCGTATGTGTCAAAATAAATTTTGCTCATTAAAGCATAAACAGAGGCTTTGACCTTTTTCTTTTTTGTTTGAATAGTCGTAAGAAGTCTTAACGCTTTTTGCGGTTCCTCTGAAACGTAGTGATAATATGCGAGATTGTAATCTTTTATTGCGGCATCCTTATTAATATTATATAAAACGAGATACTCTGCTGCCGAAATTTTTGTATTTAATTCTTTTATTTGTATATTTTCTTTTTTTATTTCGTTAACTAATTTCAATGCTGAATTTGTTTGAGTTGTTTTTGATAAAATAAGTGCCTGAAGATATTTATATTTAGTGCTTTCGGAATTTTGAGTTCTTGCTACGGTTATGTATTTTTGAGCAAGAGGAAGATTGTCCATTTTGTAGTATGCCAAAGCCATCAAATAATTTGCATAATCATTGCGGGTAAGCAAATCAGTTTTTTTCTTTAAATCGTTTATTGTTTCAAGCATAAGATTGTTATAAAAAATATTTGAATATGCTTCACTAAGGTAAATAATATCTTCTGTCTTTAAATTGTTCATTGTTGAATAGTATTTATTCAAATTGTCTTTATATACTGATGTAAGAAAATTATCACTTACCGATTTAAAAGCTAAATCTGTTAAATCAGACATTCCGAATTCCGCAGTTCTTTGTGCAATTAAAATTAAATAAAAATCTTCGCCCTTATTTTGTTCAATTAAAGATTTAAATTCTTCATAACTGGTATTAACATTTCCCTGTTTAAATTTTTCAGTTGCAGCAGCAAGGCTTTCTTTAAAACTCTTTTCTGTATCAACAGTATTGTTAATATGTGTCTGGTTGGTTGTTATGTCGAATAATAAATTTTCAGCCATGACCGGTTGTACGGTTAAAGCTAAAACAGTAAAAAATAATGCTGTATGAAAAAATTTATTCATCTTTAACACCAATATAGTATTTATTAAATAATTCAGTAAGTGAAGAGATCTGATTTTCTTTATAAGTGTTATAAATATCAAGCAGAGTTGACTCAGAAAGTATTTGACGATCATTTTCTTCAAGTATTAAGTGATTTTCCGTTAAAAATACATTTACTATTTTGTCTAACGGAATTGATAAGAATTTATCCACAATATTCTTATCAAAATGAGTGCCGGAATCGGAAATAAGAATATCAATTACTTTAAATATAGGCATTTTGTCACGATAATGTCTTTTTGATGTTATAGCGTCAAAGACGTCTGCAACAGCAAGAATACGTCCGCCTATATGAATTTCTTCGCCTTTCAGATGTCTGTAGTAACCTGTTCCGTCAACTTTTTCGTGGTGTGAACATGCAATTTCGGTTACAAGTCTGAATTCTTCTGACATATGAATTTTTTCAAGAATGTTATGTGTTATTTCAACGTGTTCCTGAATGTGTTTGTACTCTTCCGGAGTAAGTTTTCCTTCTTTCTGCAAAACAGAATCTCTTATTCCGATTTTTCCGATATCATGTAAAATTGCGGCTTTTTTGATTATTTCAACATCTTTATCGGAGAAGTTCATAGCTTCAGCTATCAAAACCGCATACATGCGAACTCTTGTTGAATGACCTGCCGTAATCTTATCTCTGGCATCGATAGATGCTGCAAGTGTTTTTATAAAACTGTCAAAAACAACCTTTTGTTCTTCAAGAAGAACTTTCTGTTCTTCAAAAAGTTTAGCGTTTTCAAGGGAAATTCCTGCGCTTGAACCTATTGCAACCAAAATGTCTTCATCTTCTTTTGTAAAATAGCCGTTCAGTTTGTTCAGAACCTGAAAAGCACCCACAATTTCCTGTTTCTGATTTTTTATAGGCATACAAAGAATTGATTTTGTGCGGTATCCTGTCTGTAAATCTATTTCTTTGTTAAATCTGTCATCTTCGTAGGCATCTTTGATATTTATTGTTTCGCCCGTTGTGACAACGTGTCCGGCAAGACCTTTATCCGCCGGAAATCTTATTTCTTTGCTGCCCAAACCAAGTGCAACTTTAGACCATAATTCATTTTTTGATTTATCGTATAAAAATACGGTGCATCTGTCTGCCTGAATTGCAATTTTTGTTTCTTCGGCAATTGTTTTTAAAAGTGAATCAATATTTTTATCCGCCGCAACAGCCTGTCCAATTGTAACAAGGGCTGATAACGGATCTCCGTTTTTTGTATTTTCACAAGGCAGTTTTTTTATTAAATTTTCAAGTTGGTTTAAAAAATCATTATTTTTTGAAATATCCGCATAATGTCTTGCGCAGTTGTAGTGAATTGAATATACGTCATCATTCATTTCTGCGCAATTTATGTAACCTACGATAGTTTCGTAAGTTATTTTACTTATTATTTCAGGGTTATATTCAATAAGAATTTTTGCATCATTAATTATTGATAATGCCGCTTCGTAATTTTTCTGAATATAATTCATTAAACCTATCAGGGTGTAACATGCGGCTGTATAATCTTTATTTTTATTTTTAAATTCATTTATTCTGTTAAGTAAATCGGAAAAATTCGATTCAGCAATTTCGTTTAATATTTCTGTAATAAAATTCTTTAAATCCATAACCTTAATATTAACCTTTTTCTTTATTTATTGTACTATATATATATACTTTTAACAATTATTTTATTATGAAAAAGATTACAGTACTCATACCGGTTTATAACGAATTAAACACTTTTTTGCAGTTGCTGAAAAAAGTGGAAACTACTGATTATTGCGGTCTGGAAAAAGAGATAATCATTATTGATGATTATTCAACAGACGGGACAAGAGAGTTATATAAAGAAATTCCGTATAAGGTCATTCTGCACGAATATAATCAGGGAAAAGGCGCTGCATTAAGAACAGGATTTAAAGCGGCAACAGGAGATATTATTATTATTCAGGATGCAGATTTGGAATATAATCCGGAAGATTATAATTTAATGCTTCCTTTAATTCTGGAAGATAAGGCTGATGTTGTATTTGGTTCAAGGCTTGCAAATAAAGAAAATCTGAAGAACTTTTTACCCCTGAGTCTTATTGCAAATAAAACTCTGACATTTATTACAAATATTTTGTTTAATGTTAAATTAACTGATATGGAAACCTGCTTTAAAGCATTAAAAAAGGAATATGCTGACAAAGTGGAAATAACAAGCAACAGATTTGATTTTGAGCCTGAAATAACAGTAAAAGTCCTGAAAGCCGGTGCAAGATTAAAAGAAGTTCCGATAAGTTACAACGGAAGAATTTATGATGAAGGTAAAAAAGTTACATGGAAAGACGGACTTCACGCGATATTAGTGCTTTTCAAGTTTAAATTCTTTTCAAAATAATACCGTATTTTGTAACACTTCTTAATATTTATCCCCTAAAAGTCAATTTTTAAAAAAGTAAATACTTTGTATATATACGGGAAATACAAAAGTGGTAATATAGGAGAATATAAAAATGGCAAGAGTTTTAATTTCAATGCCGGAAGAATTTTTAGGCAAGATTGATGAAGTAGCAGATGGTGAAAACAGATCAAGATCTGAATTAATAAGAGAAGCACTCAGAACTTATATTCACAGAAGCAGAGTTCGCAGCAGTGCATCATCCGCAAAGGCAGCTACATTGTTAGAGGCATTACTTGATTAGTTCGGTGGGGAAAATTTTGTAAGATTAAGATTATGGTAAGTATTTTAAAAAAGACTATGAAAATAGTCTTTTTTTTTATCTTAAATTCTTGATTTAAAGTCTGAAAATGCTAAACTTTAAATTTCTTTACAAATCTGAAAACCTTTATTATATTTAAAAAAACAAAAATCAGATAATTAAAAAAGGTGTCCATGGACTTGAAAAATATTCTTGAAGACGTAACATAAGTTTATATTATCCGCGAGAGCTTATTTATTAGCTGTTGACTGTTAGGTAGGTTCAACCGGATTCGCAAGTTACAACCCGAAGAGGATTTAAATGACAAAAAAACTGATATTATCCACTATTGCCATAGTGTTTTTACTATGCGGCAGTGTTAATGCAGCAGAGGTTCCGCTAAATCACGTTAAAGGTTCTATTATCAAGCAATCTCATGAATTAGGTGTTGACCCGGCTTTGGCACTAAGTATTGCAAAACAGGAATCAGGCTTCCGCCATGATTTAAAAAGCCCGTACGGTGCAGTCGGAGTTTATCAATTGTTGCCATCAACCGCAAAAAAATTAGGTGTTAATCCTTACTATCTGAACGAAAATATAAAAGGCGGTTTGATTTATTACAAGATGATGTACAAGATGTTTGGATCTACCGAGTTGGCTTTGGCTGCGTATAATGCAGGCCCGGGGAATGTTAAACGTTATAATAATGCGGTTCCTCCGTTCAGAGAAACCAAGAAATTTATAAATAACGTTATGTCTGAATATAACAGATTAAAAGCAAATCCGGATCCAATGATGTTGGGAACAAATATTTTTGAACATGGCGTAACTGAAGAAAAGCCTGATATGGTTCTTCCTGAAAGTAGCGATGCCCCGACTCCTGTAAACAAAGAAAATGCTCAGATTTAGTTATTTATTGTTATAGGTAGTTGAAATTTGCCTACAGAGTATTTGTAGTTAGGATTTTTATATACAACAACTTCAGCTGTAATGTTTGGCGTATGTTTTTTTGAATAATTTATTTTTTGACTTATTTTTATATCAAATACCGGAGTTTCTTCGTATGTTGTAAGGTAGGTAGAGTTGTTAAAAACTTCCTGTTCAAATCTGTATATTTCTTTATCATTATTCTTGAAAACTATATCAATATGCAATTTTCTTAAATCTAATCTTGATAAATTTCTTATTTTAAATCTGAAAGTAATGTTTGCTTTTTTCTTTTTAATTGCAACGTTTTTTTCAATTACGTCAAACGCAATTTCATCTTTATAAATTATATTTTCCTGAACAAAATTCGTCATTTTTTCGGCACGGTATTTGTATAATTTTGCTTCTGCATATTTTTGCTCATTATATTTTTGGATTACAAGTCTTTTTAGTAAATCATAATATATGTAAAAATTAGTGTGCTCAGGATCTTTTTGAAAAACGAGATGCATTAATTTTTCTGCCTGTTCAGGATCTGAATCTAAAAGTGCAAGTGCTTTTTTGTATTTTATTGCGAGGCTATCCGGCATATATTCTTCTGCTTTTGTAAGACACTTAACTGTATAATTGTATTTTCCCGCATCTAAATATAAGTCTGCCAGATTCATGTAATTACTGCGGTTTTTTCTTTTATTGTATTAATGTCTTTTTGTGGGAATTTTTTTAATTTTGTATAGTAATTCAAAGATTTTTCATAACTTTTAGCTGCCCTGTAATAATAACCATCTTTATAATAAGCTTTTCCTAATTTGTCGTATATATCTCCTTTAAATTTTATCAATTTTTCATTTGGTTTATCTTTAATATTTTTTATATAATCTTCTGCTATGTCATATTTTTGTTGTCTTATATAAAGGCTGGCAAGTCCAAACTGCGGTTCATAAGCATTATTTGGGGCTTTTTCAATTGCGCTGTTATATGCTTCTTCAGATTTTTTGTAATCATTATAAATCATATACAGATAACCAAGTCTGGCATCTATATTATAATCCATAGGATTCAGGCTTTTAAAGTATTTTGTTTGTTCTATCATTAATCCGACCATGTAGTATTCAATTTTTTCATTGTATTTGGTGGATTTTTTTAATTTGCGTTCAACGTGTTTATAAGATGTAAACAGAGAGCCAACAACTACGATTGCTACAACCATAAAGGTTATAATGGCTGTTTGTACAAATTTTATAATTCGGGTTTGATTATTTACAGAATTCTTCATTAAGATCCCTTATTGATAAAGATTTTATTCCTTCAAGTTTTTTCAGTTTATTATTTAACGCATCTATTGGTTTTTTGTTGTTTATTTCAAGCGAAAAAGAAATTTTTGTTTCATCTTTGTTTTCAACAAGTGTTTTTACGGAAAAATCCATAAGAGCACTAAATTCTGAGGTAATATAATCCTGAATTTTTTGAGCATATTCATTGGCACAATATAATGTGATTTTTAAATAATTTACATTTTTAGATGAGCTTGTAAGCACATCTCTTTCGAAAATTCTTATAACAGTCAAAACGAGAACTGATAAAAGAGTTGTAAAA
Source organism: bacterium (assembly GCA_017433195.1). GTDB lineage: Bacteria > Cyanobacteriota > Vampirovibrionia > Gastranaerophilales > Gastranaerophilaceae > RGIG2479. Next base: position 17,790 of record JAFRHR010000052.1, on the reverse strand, counting down.
ATTGCAACATCATAGTGCGCAGTTCCGCAAGCCATACCTATACTTGCTGAAATCCACAAAGTCGCTGCAGTTGTAATACCCAAAATTGTAGGCCCGTTTCTCAAAACTGTTCCTGCACCTATAAAACCGATACCGGTTACAACCTGAGCCGCAACACGGGCGGTATCTCTTATCCCGTTAGGGTGGTCTCCGGAGGTTACAGTAGGAAAGCCGTATATTGATATTATTGTAAATACACAAGCGCCCAAACATACGAGAATATTTGTTCTGAGCCCTGCACATTTATTTGTGACTTCTCTTTCAAAACCAAGAATAAATCCCAAAATCAGTGCAGCAAGAACTCTGACAAAAAAATCTAAATTTGTATTTATAAAACTTTCCATTTACTCTTATCCTTATTTTTTTTGTTATGTATCCTTCTTTTTAGGATCCAGAATATCTCTTATTGTATCACCTATTATGTTAAAAGACACTACTGCAATAAAAATTAAAACTCCGGGGGTTAATAACCATGGCCTGTACAAAATATTTGTAAATTCCTGTGCTTCTTTAAGCATATTACCCCAGCTTGCATCAGGCTGCTGGATTCCAAGTCCCAAAAAGCTCAATCCTGATTCTGAGAGGATATATGACGGAACGCTTAAAGTTATTGCAACTATTATGTAACTTGAAATCTGCGGCAAAATATGTTTGACAATAATTCTGAAGGGTTTTGCGCCTATTGTTTTTGCGGCGAGTACAAATTCCTGAGTTTTTATTGAAAGTACCATTCCTCTGACTACTCTTGCAAATCCTGCCCAGCCAATCAATGCAAGAATTACGACTATAAGGGCAAGTCTTTGGGTACTTGTCATATTGGGAGGTAAAATTGCTGCTAAAATAATTAACAGATAAAAACTCGGAATTGCCATCACGGCTTCAGCAAATCGCATCATTACGGTATCAACAACACCGCCAAAGTATCCCGAAAGACCTCCGTATATAAGTCCTATCGGGAATAAAACAAGTAAGGCAAGAAAACCTATTGTTAAAGAAATGCGGCCGCCGAAAAGTAATCTTGAAAATACATCTCTGCCGTTTATATCAGTTCCGAGCAGATATAAACATCCTCCGTCTTCTGCCGTAATCAGATGTCTGCTTGTCGGAATAAGCCCCAAAAATTTATATTTTTCCCCTCTTCCGAAAAGTTTTATACGATATTTATGAGAACGGTCTTGTTTATAAACTGTCTGCATAAGCTCGGGATCGTATTCTCTTATATAGTTATAAGTGTATGGTCTTGAGATTTTACCGTATTCATTAATTGTATAAACCTGAGACGGCGGAACATAAGCTCTTTCTCTGTCCGAGTAATTTTTACTGTATGGAGCAATAAAGTCAGCAAAGATGACTATTAAGTATAAAAATGTCAGAATACTTAATGCAACAACGGCTAATTTATTTTTAAACAGTTGTTTCATCATGTTCTAATCCTCGGGTCAGTAATAAGCAGTAAAATATCAGCAATTAAATTTCCTATGACAAGCATTATTGAACCTATCATAAGTGAAGCCATAACCAAATTTATATCCGATTTCATTACTGCTTCCAAAATAAGTCTGCCGAGCCCCGGATACTGAAAAACGTATTCCGTCAGGGCAGCACCGCTTAACAGTCCTGCAAATTCAAATCCCAAAAGTGTTATAAGAGGATTTATTGCATTTCTGAGTGCGTGTTTAAATATGATTTTAAATTCGCTCAAGCCCTTAGCTCTTGCAAATTTTACATAATCACTGTCCAAAACATCGAGCATATTTGCTCTCATTTGTCTTTGAAGTCCGGCAATTGAAATTGTAAACAGTACGGTTACAGGTAAAACCAGGTGGTGTGCCATATCGGTTATTTTTCCCCACAAACTCAAATCGCTGAAGTTATGACTTGTGAGTCCTCCGACAGGAAACCAGCCTGTTTTTACGGCAAAAATCAATAATAGTATGGCAAAGAAAAATGATGGGACAGCCATTCCGACACTTGCCAAAACCATTAAAAGCCTGTCAATTGCGGAGTTTTGTTTTACTGCGGAAATTATACCAAGCGGAATCCCTGTTATCCATGTCATAAATACGACACAGAACGCCAAAATCAGAGTGTTAAATGCTCTTTCTTTTATTTTTACGGAAACTTTTTCTCCGCTTGAAGTTATTCCCAAATCACCTCTGATAAATGAACCTGCCCAAAGACCGTATTGAACTATAATCGGTTTATCAAGCCCAAGTCGTCTGGTCTCTTTTTGCAAAACCTCCTGTGATATTGACGGGTTTAATTTTAATTCTGCCAAAGGATCAACCGGTGATAATCTTATAATAAAGAAACTGATTACCGATACTATGACAAGCAGCGGTATAACCTGAAATATTCTTTTTAGTATGTATTTCAAAAGTTTCATTTGGTTTCCTCGGTGTTTTTAACAAAAATTTCTTCAATATTATAGGTCAAACCCATTAAAGATGACGGGAATAGGTTCCCGAATTTACGTCTTATAGCCGAAATCCTTATTGGTGAGTATAAATAAATAAGAGGTTTTTCGTTATAAATTATTTCCTGATATCTGTCATAGTATTTCTTTCTCTCTGCAAAATTTACTTTTAAAGATGCGATATCAAAAATATCATCTAACTCTTTTTCAAAATTTAACTTGTCGGTTGCGGGTTTTCCTGCGGGACGCTGATTAAATAAGTGCAGAGAACCTGTCGAATACCAGACATTTTTTCCTGAATGAGGTTCTAAAGGAGAACCGGTTAACCCCATTACCATCAAGTCCCAGTCATAAGAATTGGTTAATTTATTGACGAGTGAATTAAATTCAAGAGGTTTAAAATTAACCTTCATTCCGAGTTCTTCCAAATCCTGTTTCAGCATTACACAAACAGCTTCTCTTTCAGTATTGCCTGCATTTGTGTATAAATTAAATTCAACTGTATTCCCGTATTTATCATGTAATATTCCGTTTGAATCTTTATAAAAACCGCTTTTTTTAAGGTAGCTTTCTGCCAGATTAATATCTTTTGAATGTCCTTTCAGATTTTTATTTAAGTATATTGAGTTTAAACTTTCTGCGGTAAATAAAGGAATTCCGATACCCTGAGCAACATTAATAACCATATTGTTTCTGTCTGTTGCATAATCGATTGCCGCTCTGAAATTGCGGTCATTAAACCATCTCTGTTTAACAGGATCAACATAGAATTTTCCGTCTTTGTTTTTTCTTGTGTTCATATTTATTGCAGCAAACATTGTTCCTGTATCAGGGCCTAAATTATATATTTTGTAGTCTGATTTTGCTTCTTTTCCTTTATATAAAGCGACTGTTCCGCCTTTTAAACCAATAACGTCAAGTTCTCCGCCTTCAAATTTCAGAATTTCGTTATTAAAATCTCCGACTATTAAAAATACGAGTTTTTCAAGATATGGGAGGCGTTGTCTTTTAAGGTTTATTTCATAGTAATTCGGGTTTTTCTTAAAAACGACTCTTTGCGCAGCAACGTATTCTTTCAGGCGGAATGCCCCGCTTGAAACAATTTCTTCGGGCTTAGTTGTGGTCGATAAAAATGTATCAAAATTTTTATCCCAATCAGGTTTTTGGGTAAAATAGTGTTTTGGCGCTATTGGGAGTGTTAACTGTCTTAAAAACGGTGCAAACTGAGTTGGTAAAGTGAATTTTACGGTATAATCATCGAGTTTTGTTAGTGTCGGCAGTTTCCCGTTTATTATGAGCATATCTCTGACAGATGTATTACCTAATCCTGCAAAAACTATGTCATTCCAGGTGAATAAAACATCTTCTGCAGTAATAGGAACACCGTCAGACCATTTTATTCCGTGTCTTAAAGTTATGATATAGTCATTTCCTTTTATTTCATAGGATTTTGCCAGTTTAGGAACTATATTTCCCGTAACGGCATTTGTTGTAAAAAGTCCGTCATACATAATGCTTCCCATTTCAGAAGAAGTTGCATCAGTTGCGGTAAACGGATTAAAGGTTTTTGGGCCCTCTCCGATAATTGAAGAAATTAGTTCTCCTCCGTAATTGCCACACGGAGCTTGCGATTGCAGATAATCTATATTATTTATTGTTATGTTTCTCGGTGATTTGGGATAATCTATTTCCTGTTCTGCTTCAGCATTTGCAGAGCTGAACGTGTTTGATTCAGGAATGTCTGCTTTTATGCATGATTTTCCGAATATAAAAATAAGTAATAATATGAAAATAAAGTATAAAATGCGCTTCATTATATCAGAATAACATACAGTTTTTCAAAAAAAATCAACCGTTAATGCTATTGTTTTTGCAAAAAAATACTCCTTATAACAAGATAAGGAGTATTTTTTGTTTTAAAATTATGTTTATTCGTAAATCCAGCCGTTTGTTAAATCAACTTTGATATCGTTTAGAGTTTTTACATAAACGACATTACCCGGAACGGCAAGTATTTTTTCGCCTTTAAATACTTTTCTTATCCAGGCCATGAATTTGGATTTCTTCATTGTAACTTCGGAAAGTCCTTTAAGAGGAACTGCCTGATCGTTAGTTGTAACAAGTAATTCATTACCAATTTCCAATTTACCGTTTCTTACAAACAGTTTTCCGATTTCGGCATTAACGACTTGTCCTTTGATGTCAGCACCTTTATAAACAAGGATGAATTTTTCTTTTGTAATGTAGTTTTGCGGAACTTTTCCGATATAAAGGTCGCCGTTTTGAGATATCTGAGACCCCAAAACAGTTCCTATTTCTACAGGGATAACAGAACCTGCAGGAATCGTACCTACTGAACCCTGAACGTAAGCAGTTTTAATAACATAACCTTCACCTGTTTTCTTTCTCATTGCTTCTGCAAGTTTTGCGTTAGGGTTAAGTTTTGCCTGTTCCATCATGTTGAACAAAATAGCTGCAACTTCTGCTCTTGTTGCAGGTCTTGTTGCGTCCATAAATCCTTTTCTTGCAGGCATGCATACTATCATTTCAAGAATTTCTGCTTTTCCTGCTGAAATGATGAACCATTCAGGAATTACTTCATAATCTTTATAGATTTTTGATAAAATTTCTTTTGCTTTTTCTTTGCTTATTTGTTCTGTTGTAAGTGCATTAACTGCTATAGATAATGACTCAGCTCTTGAAACAGAATCATCAGGTCTGAAAGTCTGATTGTTTTTGTCATTTGAAATCAAATCAAAATAAACTGCTTTTTGTATTGCATCATAAGCCCAAAAATCAGGATCAATATCAGTATAATTAATTGGTTGTGCAATTGTTGTGTGTTCCTGTCCCAATGCTTTAATTGCCATAGATGCAAATTCTGCTCTGGTTACATTTTCATCCGGGTGAAAACTTCCGTCAGGATATCCGACAACGACATTCTTTTCGGTCAGTATTTTAATCTGAGAATATGCCCAGTGAGTTTCATCCATATCTGAATAAAATGCACGAGCAGGATTTGTTATTAAAAACATGAAACATGCACATAACAATATCTTTACAAAATCTTTCATATAAGAGCCCTCCTTAAAATCATATAACTATCTTATATGAAAAAATAATTGTTTTCAATTATTTTTATTAGTGCATTTCGTTAGCTCTTGTAAGACGTTCTTCCCTTGCAACTTCATAATAAGCAATGCCTCGCTGAATCTGTTTTTCGGTAAGATTCAGTTCTGAAACGTCAATGACTATTTCTCCTGCTGATTCATTTTTAAGGGTTTCTTTTAACGCATAAGGATACCATTCGTAACCTTTCATTTTGCCGTCTTTTATAAGCCCTATAATGTCATCGGTATACCACTGACAGTATTGTTTTATTTCAGGGTGTTTGCGGGTATAGGTTGCAAGGTTATCGTCACTTCTTTCAGAGTTTTTAATATCTGTTGCCAACATAAAGTTTCTCAGGTCGTTTTTGCCGCCATGTTTTACGGTCTTAATGTGTTCAACAGTTGCCATTGATGGTTGAATTATATTTCTTGCAATTTCTTTGTTGCTTTTGTTGGGTTGTCCGTATTTTACGACAAATGCATCAAAATCGTATTTTGATTCAGGTAATGATTCATATAGTTTTTCAAGTGGTGTAAATATTCTCTCATCCGATTTGTAATAAAATTCATTATTATTGTCGCAGTAATAAGATTTTACATCTTTAAATGAATTGATTAATTTTTTTCTTCTGAAATTAGAACCCGTAATTACAGTTTCACCTTTTTTGTTTGTTCCTGTCGTATATTCACGAGTTTTACGAATACCGTCGTTAACAACTCTTTTTAATTTGTTTTTGTCCGGTCTGAAAGTTATGGTGTCAAGGCTATCATGTATGGTTGTAAGAATTTGTCTTTCTTTTTCTCCCAATCTTCTTACTGATGTAGGTAATTTTGATGCCAGACATTCGTTTATTGAAGCATTCGGATATTTGTTCAGATATCCGTCAACCAAATAGAATACTTCTTTTTGGACAGGCTGAAGGCAATCCTGATACGGTCTTATGATATTCATCATATCCTGAGGGGAGTTTGCCTTATCTATTCTGTCACATAATTGCTCCATTGTATCTCTTGAAATCATAGGGATACCGCTGTAAGGCCCTCTGATTCTATCAATGCCTTTCAGTATAAAGGCTTCTGATGTTTTTCCTGCCGGACCTCTGTTTGAGGTGAAGGATAAGCTCTCCGGTGATTTTACAAAGGTATCTGCTGACGGACTGTTGAGTAGTTTGCATGACAAAGGATTCGTGGAAAAATTTAAAGTTTTTTCATGAACGGAATTATTGTTTTTACGTTGGAAAAACGCATTGTTTAAACAAATTTTAGAGATTTCCATATAAACCTTTGCAAAAAACTACACCATCTACTTAATTATAAAATTATGAAGAAAAAAAATTGCTAAAAAACCATGCTTTATTAAGGTTTGTAAACTTAAAATTTATGTAATTTTATATCGGGCGTTCCATTACCAAAAAACTGTCCTGAGGGATAAAAGATTCTTTTACTCCGTTAACTGCTGTTGTAAAGAAAAATTCCATTGTATCGCCCTCTGAAATTGAGAGTAGTTCAAAAGGAATACATAAATCAATAACATCATTCATTGCAGATTTGATTTTTTGAGGATTTGCCAATATCCATAGTCCGTCGCATGATGCTTTTGCAATCGACACAGGATATAACTCTTTGTTTTGTAATCTAATTAAAATTTCAGAATTAAATTTCTCTTTCAAAATAGGAAATACGTTTTCTGTTTTATTCAAAACTCTTATTCTTGATGCCAAAATTCTCTTTGACGTATTTCTTGTATAAATAAAGAGTTGATTTATTTTTAAATTTTCATTATCGTTTGATGAAAAATAGTTCGGATTAACGTAAATTCTGAAATAGACGTTACTGTTGCTGTATCCGTAGCATATTTTGTCAAAAACTTTGCCTTCCTGATAAACGGGGCCGTCAGGCATACTTATGCAACCGGCATTAAGCCATTCAAAATCAGCTTCTGATGAACCCGATATTGAAGGGTTTATTATTCCGTGCGGATGTCTTGTTGAAGAACCGTAGGCACTTATTAACGGTTTGTCCAAAAAATCCGGATAGGATATATTTAAAAGCGAATATGCATTTTTTAAATGTTCTCTGAAAAGGTAGTCAAAAATATAATCCTGTTCGGAGTTGTTTGGTTCTCCGTACCACCAGAACCAGTCACTGCTCTGAGCAATATAGATTTCCTTCATAGATTCAGAAATATCTACACTGTTATTTTTCCCGAAATTTGTAATATCTTCACGAACGGTAGTTACATAATTCCAAGCCAAATCTTTAACAGGATCTCCTATCCAGAGTTTAAAATTGTTATCTGCCCATGAACCTGCCTGAAAATCAGTAAGTTCCTTTTTGCTTTTATCCTTTTCCAAATAATCACTTATCAAAACTGTTTCAAGTGTATCGTCATTTTCAATTAACGAATACAAATGTTCCAGAAAATCCTGCCCGTCATTAATGTAATTATCCCAGCAATTTTCTCCGTCCAGAGCAACTGTAATTAAGTGTTCATTATCCGGTGAAGTCAAAATTTTGTTCTGAATAAGTTTTATTTTGTCATATAAATCTTCTGCCGAATTTTTGGAATCGTAGTTAAAGTATTCAAAGTTTATAAGACTTGGTATTGAAGCATCTCTGAATACGATATCAATATCACAGTCATCTTTTTTGTAGTTATAAGTTTTCAGAAGGTGATACGGATCTTTTAAATTACCTTTGAAATCTCTTACAAATTGAACATTTTTTGAATTTGCAAGAACTTTTTCATCAGAAATAGTCCATTTTACTCCTAAATCAGACATAATTTTTAAAGTTTCAGGGCACAGACAAAGCTCTGACGGCCATACCCCTTTTGGCCTTTTCCCGAATAATTCTTCTATTCTGTCCAAAGCATTTTTTATCTGTGCATAAGCATCATCCTTCATATTTATATTTTGCGGAAGGTCATCTGATACAGGAGTATCTTTTATTGCATTTTTTGTGTCTGAAAGTATAGGTAAAATCGGGTGATAATAAGGACAGGTTGTTATTTCTATTCTGCCCTCATCAGAAAATTTTCTGTATGCCGGAATTATTTCAGACATTATTTGTTTATGCAGGTTTATAATACTTATTCTGTCTTCAAGAGTATAATTTCTGTCTTTTTTTACTATTTCCATTAATTCCGGATATCTGTATTTATGAGACGGATCCATCCAGGCCATATTGAACAGAGCCATTAAATCGGACAGTTCCGAATCCGAAAAATCATCAATAGAAATATATTCGTTAGAAACACATTTTTTATAAAGTTCTTTATATCTTTCGTGATGGTAAATCATTGTTGCATATTTTGCACTGAAAAAGTTGTTTAAGATAAATTCTCTTTCGTCCGAAGTTAAATCATCAACCTGTTTCAGTGTTAATTGTGCAGGAATATCCGTATAATCTGTATCTGTATATTTTTGAATGGCATCCAACAAGCCGGTATCCAAATTAAAATTTAATTTGAGTTTCGGAAATTTTTCCATAATCAAAAGCATATCAAGGTAATCCTTGACGGCGTGAAGTCTTACCCATGGTAAAAGTGCCGTATTATCCAGAGAATAAGACGGTTGATGGAAGTGCCAGTAAAATGCAATTGATAATTTCTTAACTCCGTTTATCATCAAGTTCATTATAATACAAACAAAAAATTATTACTCAAGTAAAAAATATCTGTGATAAAATAAATTTTATGAAAAAGAAGCAAATTGTCGCAGTTGTAGGACGACCAAACGTAGGAAAATCAACATTTGTAAACAGACTTGTCGGAAAACGTCAGGCAATAGTTGACGATGCTCCCGGAATTACGAGAGACCGCCTTTATTTTGATGTCGAATGGCAGGACAGACATTTTACAGTCATTGATACGGGCGGAATTATTCCAGAAGACGATGATGAGGTTATGAAATCAATTTATTCACAAGCCTCAGTTGCGTGTGAAGAAGCTGATAAAATAGTTTTTGTTGTTGACGGACTTGACGGGGTTAACCCAATTGATGGGGATATTGCAAATATTTTAAGACGTTCTGGAAAACCTGTTTTTCTTGCTGTTAATAAAATTGATACTCAGAAAAACGCAGCAATGTTAGGTGATTTTTATGAACTTTCTCTTGGGGAACCTCATCCGATTTCGGCACTTCACGGTTCCTGCGGGGTTGGTGATTTGTTAGACCTTATCGTTGAAGATATGGAAGCAGGAGAAGTTGAAGAAGAAATTGTCGAAAAGCCTGTAAGAATTGCAATTGTCGGCAGACCAAATGTCGGAAAATCATCAATAGTTAATGCGCTTTTGGGTGAAAAAAGAGTTATTGTTTCAAATGTTTCGGGAACGACCAGAGACAGTATAGACAGTGATATTGTTTTTGAGGAAAAGCCCTATATTTTAGTCGATACAGCAGGAATAAGGAAAAAATCAAAAGTCGATTGGGGTGTAGAAAAATTTGCCGTTGACAGAGCAATTAAGGCTGTCAGAGATTGCGATGTCGCCGTACTTGTTATAGATGCGTCTGAAGGAATTACCGATCAGGATAAGAAAATTGCATCAACAGTTGTTGAGGCAGGCAGGGGTTTGGTTATAGCCGTTAATAAGTGGGATTTAATAGAAGATAAAAAGCCGAATACCCTTGTGGAGTTTGAAAAAGAACTTGTTAAAGAAATTCCGTTTTTGGACTATGCTCCGAAAATTTATATCAGTGCTTTAACTCATCAGAGAATACAACAGATTTTTGTAAAATCACAAGAGGTTTACGAAAACTGCATAAAGAAAATTTCAACAGGCTTGCTGAATAAAGTTATAAACGAGGCATATGCTTTAAATCCGCCTCAGAGCGTAAAAGGTAAAACTTTAAAAATAAAATATACAACTCAAATTTCTACTCAGCCGCCTTATTTTGCAATCTTTGTAAATAACCCTGATTTCTTAAAGGATAATTACAAGAGATATATAGAAAACAAGTTAAGAGAGGCTTTCGGTTTTGTCGGAACACCAATCAGAATTTCCGTAAGAGGGGGTAAATAAATTAGTTTGTTTTCACATTGAAGGGGATTCAGTGATTACCAAAGCCGATTTACTTTATCTTTTTCATAACTTTTGCTGTGTCGGTAAATATAGTATCAGCGCCTTGTTTTAGAGTGTCTTTGCTGATTTTAAGAGTATCTGCATTTTCAATAACGGACTTTTCTTTTAATTTGTCGCCTTTTGAATGAATGGGGTTTTGAAATATAGATGCTAAAATCATTAAACCGGCAACAAAAAATTCCCCTATTAACATACCTGTTTTTGATTTGTCTCTGTCTTTTACTACGGATTTTTGAACTTCATCTAACATACTTTGTTTTTCAAAATTTTTGTCAAATTCTCCGATTCTAAATGTGTCACTGAAAACTTCCTGCCCATGTTTGTTACGCATATCTTTTGTTCCGCTTAATATTACGGAATCACCTTCGCCTGCTGCAAGCAGAAAATCTGTATTGTAATTGTTTTTATAATAATTTTCGGCAGTCTTGCAATCGAATTGCTGGTAAGGAGTTCTTAATGTCTGTTTTATTTTTTCGGCAACAACCTTTTGTGCCTTTGAAAATTTTGAACTCATCGTATGTACATAAATCCCGTTAAAATTTGTGTTTTGTGTATCAACCGCAGAAATTCTCATAGCTTGTATCCCCTTTTCTTTTAAGATATCATAAAAAATTTTTTAAGCAATGAAATAATGTTTTTGTTATAATCCGAAGTATAAAAGGAGAGTTTATTATGTTAGAAAAATTAGAAAAATTTCAGATATTAACTTTGGGCGCTTTAATAGGTCTTGCTCTTATTGTTTCAACAAAAATTGCATCATCAGCAATGGCAAGAAATGAAATCTCGGTTACGGGTTCCGCTTTTGAGATAGTTAAATCTGACAAAGGTTCTTTGGAATTTGATATACATGTTAAGAAACCGACAAAGCAGGAGGCTTATGCAACCGCTCAAAATCAGTATAAAGAAGTTGAAAAGTATTTAAAAGATAAAGGAATAAAAAATATAGAACTTAAAACATCAAACGGTTATGATGTTTATAAAAACGACCCTAAAACAGGTTATTCAACAAATATACCCGAAGCATATAACTACTATCAGCCGGTTTTAATTTCATCAGATAATGTTGAAGTTATAAGAGAAATTTCAAACGATATTACAGGTCTTATTAACCAGGGAATTAATATTGAAGTAAGAACTCCTTCTTACGATTATTCAAAGATGGCTGATTTAAAGGTTTCTCTGCTTGAAAAAGCGTCACAGGATGCAAAAAACAGAGCAAAATCAATGCTAAAACCGACAGGAAGCAATGTGGGTAAAGTAAAATCAGTAAGAATGGGCGTTTATCAGATTACTCCTGTTGATTCAACAAATGTTTCCGATATGGGAATAAACGATACTTCAACAATTGATAAAAAGATAACAGCCGTTGCAAACGTAACATTCAAAATTAAGTAACAAAATTAATTTGACTAACCTCAATCACTGAATAAGATTGAAATATATCATGGAATGCAAAGAAGTTAAAAATACATTACCTTTTAAAAGGTTTGACTTATATAATACAACTGCTTACGTTCAAAATCACACACTTATAAACAGGGGAATTGTTACAATAGGCGGAAGCACTGTTCCTCAGTGTATAATGTCTAATAACAAATACGAGGCGCAGGAACGTGCAATTATGGGTGGGGTTTATCTCGCCGCATCATACTTAACTCCATTAATGCTTTTACCCCTATATAACAAGCATTTTCTTAAAAATAAAGGTATTACAAAATCGCTTGAAGATGTCGGGAAGAAAATTATTCAGGTTCCGAAAAAGTATCTGAAGCCTGATGCGGATTTAAAGCAAGGACTTGATGAAACTGCAAAGATATTTGATAAAAAAGCAGGAACAAACGAACATAAAAAAGCGTATGATGAAATTTATGACCGTTATGACAACCCTGAAAAACTGAAAAAAGATTTGCTTGATGTTCACGAAAAAGTTTTGACAACTGACTTTATGACAACCGCTGCGATGTGGTCTGCAATCCCATGGATTGCAACGGAAACAACGGAAAAACGAACAAACCGAAAGGACTTTTCGGCAGGTTTTAATTTAAAAAATGATTCGGATAAAAAACAAAATAAAGGTTTAAAATTGGCTCTTAATCTGGCATGTTGTGTTGTGCCTGCATTGTTGTTTTCAAAAACCGTTACAAAAGGTTTGAGCAAAAACTTTGCAAAGGCCGAAAAAGGCGAAGGTTTATTAAACGAAGTTGAGAATAAAGTTCTGAAGAAAATATCCGATAACCCGGACCGTTTTGAATATACTTCAGGGACAAACATGTCAAAAACAATTTATGCTTCAATTTGGGCATTATCGAGTTTCCCTGCAAAAATAATTTCTTCCCGTGACGAAAACGAAAGAAAAGACAGGGCTTTAAGAGATGCGGGACTTTTTGCTATGTTCTTTGGCGGGGATTATTTATTAAATAATATTATGGGGCGTACAGCAGACAAATTCCTCGGCACAAAAATTATGGAAGATAAAGGTGAGAACCTGAATTTTGTCCAGAAATTCAAACTCGGAATTAAGAATTTCAATACCTTGGAAAATGAAAAAGGTCTTTCAAAAGAATGTCTTAAAAAGACAAAAAATGTCGGTGCGGGCTTATACTGGGCATCACTTATTGCAAATACGGCATTGATTGGTTTTGCACTGCCAAAGGCTCTGAATAAGTTTTTAAGACACAATATTGATAAAGAAAATAATGCGGAATTACCCGTTGCAGGCCGAAAAGAAGCCTTAGATTACGGGGAAATGCTTTATAAAAAGTCGTTTAATAATTAAACATCAAAATAAACTGTCATCCTGAATTTATTTCAGGATCTAAAGAATTGAAAAGATGCTGAAACAAGTTCAGCATGACAATATTAATTCAAGAGATACTTCGGCTAAAGTCTCAGCATGACAATAGAATCCCTCTATCTGACTTTGCTTTCACTGTTATTGATTAATCTTGCAATATTTGATCTGTGCAGCCATACAATATAAATTGCGCCGATTAAACAGTAAATTGAGTATGCAATATGAGAATCCATAAAGTACATAATCACTGCAGATAAAGGTAGTGCAATAATTGAGCCCAAAGAAACGTATTTTGAAATATAAGTTATTGCGCCCCAAATTGCCGCAACAATTAAACCGACAAGCGGATTTAGACCTAGAATTGTTCCGACCCCTGTTGCAACACATTTCCCGCCTTTGAATTTAAGAAATACGGATTTGCTGTGTCCCAAAAGAACGAAAACCGCACTCAAAACAGTTATAAACCCTGCCGTGTCGGTAAAGAAATATCTTGCAAGTACGACTGTCAAAATTCCTTTAATACCGTCTGTAAGCAAAACGATAAAAAACCATTTTGTACCCAAAACTCTTTTTACGTTTGTAGCACCGGTCGAGCCGCTGCCGACTTCTCTTATGTCCTGTCCCGTTAAAAGTTTAACTGCTATAAAACCGGTTGAAATTGAACCCAAAATATAGGCAAATAAAAGATATAATAAGACATAACCTGCTTTTATCAAAAAAGGCATGTATGTAGTTAAATTACTTAAATCCATCTCTCAAAACTCCCCCTGTCTAATTAATGATTTTAGGTTTATATTGTCACCCTGAAATAGTTTCATGGTCTGTCAAATTATGCAATTGAAAATTTATTTTTCTTTTACGATGTTTGTAAGATGCTGAAACAAGTTCAGCATGACAGTTTTGCCCTAAATTGTTTAAAAACAGTATACAATTACGAAATAATTATATCAGAAAAATTTCGGAATTTGATATAATCTCAAACAATTCTTCAAGTCTTTTTTTATCGTTAAGATAGCACCAGCCTATTAGTGCCTCAAAAGATGTCGACATTCGGTATTCCTTTTGCATGTTTCGTCTTGCAATGGGAACGGGAATATTTCCTGCCTTTCTTACTAACTCTTTTTCGTCTTCTGTCAGTTTGTCCGTCAGAAAATTTAAAAGTTCCGCTTGAAATCCTGCGCAGACATGCTTTGTCGTAAGCGAGTGCAAATTCTTTGCTTTTTGGGTTTTAAAGACTGTTTTTTCTCTGACAAATAATTCCCAGACCGCATCGCCCAAATGTGCATAATTTCTTAAACAAATTTCGTCCATAGGTAAAGTATAGCATGAGTAGGAAAGTATAAACTACCCTCCTGCCGTTGTATGCTTCATAAATTCAGCAACAACAGGCATCCTCCCTAATTAGGGAGGATGGAGGTGGGTAAATAATTGTTACCTCACTCATGCACTCTACTAACAGGAGAGGGTGTATTGTTCCTTCCCCTTGAGGGGAAGGTTAGGATGAGGTGATGATTCGTCATCTTGAATTAGGGGCTGTTTGAGATAAGGATTGAATGCAAATTATTGCTCTACACAAAAAAGTAGGAGAAACCACATCTTGGATTATTTCCGCTCGCTAACTCTTCTACCTCTCAGAAAACAATACTTAATTGTTTTCTTCGGCAGAGTGCTCAAAAATCCTACCGGATTTTGTCGCTCAAACGGGCTATATGCTCTTACGGGTTTCGTTCGCTGCGCTCATCTCCACCCTACCGAAATTGTATTGGTTTTACTCCGTGCTCGGTTTTGAGATTGAATGCAAATTATTGCTTCACGCATCGCAGTCATTCGCTATATTTTACTATCGTAAAATTGCCGCGAATTTTGCTCTGCGCTACTTCGAGTTTCGCAACTTCGTTGCTCACTCTACGCAAAATTTGCAAAAAAAAACTGCCTGAAATTCAGACAGTCTATATATGAAATGATAGATAAGTTTGGACATTTTAATGGGATGTATTGTTTTATTATTCTCCGAATGTCTTGAAACTCTTTTCGATGTTGTCTTTGAGAACTTTTTTAACTGCATCGATTTCGTTTGAAAGAGCACTTTGCTCTGTATCTAACTGTTTCAGACGTAATTCAAGAGTTCTATCCTGGTTTTGAATGATTTCTGTTTTAGCGTTGATATCAGCAATTGCTTTTTCGTATAAGTATACGTCATGGTAGTACTGATTCATTGCATCGTTATACGCTTCTTCATTTACTTTTGTTTCGCAATTCAAAGTGTATGTTACGCTGTCATCTTCAAATCTTACTGATTTAAATCTGCCCTGTCCGTCTGTTTCTAACAATGCTCTTTCTGTTTTTTCAATTGGTGTTTCAATGTATGAAGCATTGTAGTATTCCAGTTTGTATTGCGAATCGATATCGTTCCCCGGAGGATCATTAGCGTTGATATAACTCATTGCCAAATCTGCCATTGTAGTATACTGGGTAACGCCGTTTAACGTGAATTTGAATACGCCATCACCTCTGTAAGTATATTGAGGGAAATAATCAGGGGTATCCGGATCAATATCGAAGTATTCCTGTAAGAATGTATTATAACTGTTATTATCAAAATCTTTAACACACTGTGATAATTCAGCCCATTCATCATCTGTTAACGGAGGAGTTAATTCCGTTAATTCACAGTTTCCGACATATTTCGGATTAATTCTGTATGTTTCATGAAAATGATTTATTATTGCTTCATTGTCATCATAAGCTTTCTTTGCATCTGCGACAACTTTTTCTGAATGTGCAACAGAATCTTCAATGTTATAAATTGAGAATTTTTTCGTTGCGTCAGCAACTGTCGCTGCTATTTTGTCTTTTCTGCAGTAGTTCCCGTCATCATCACGAAGCAGAATTTCTTTTAGCACTTGAATATCTGTATAGTCGGATTCAGGTGGCGTAGTATGAGCTGTTCGATAAGTTGCAATTTCATCTTTAAAAGTATCCGTATCTAAAAAGGCTTGTAATTCTCCATCTATTAAAGACATATCATTTTCAAAATTAGCATCTGAAATTTTCTTGAATACCCATGAGAGTTTTCCGGATTCTCCATCGCTATCATCATATGTATATCCGTCATAGTCATTGGCTATTGTCTTATCTCCTTGCCCTCCGCCTAATGCTTGTTTTGTTATATAATCAGGATTTTCGGCCTTATCATTTTTAAGCTGTAAGGTTGCGACTTGCCATTCTTTATAAAGGTGTCTTCTTGAATTTACCGCATCTGCATATTGTTCTGTTTCAATTCGTGCAGGGAAATTCTCGACATAGTTTCTGTCTCCGAAACTTACCTGCGGGTCATTCAGTTTTTTAACAGATCCTGTGTAAACGTTTGTGTTGTAGTGGTGTGTTACTACATAGTTGTATTCGGGGTCAGGTGAAGATAATTGATAATACTTATCAATTACTGAGGCGTTCAAGCCGTCTGTGAACGAATACTGTACATTTGTGAAATCAGTACAATCCGGACAATCTGGTACCTGCATTCCTAACATCTGGTTAAATAATGCTGCGGTCTTGTTTGCCAGTGCTGTTCTTGACTGGTTAATTTGTTGACCTTCCCATTCAACATTGGTTTTTCTTGCGACAAGTGATAAATATCTTGCCTGTGATGCTGCCATACCCATAGTATGTTCTCCTATCTATTCAATTTTACTTACATATACATGGTGGTATTTAATGTTTTTATTTAATAAGTCAACATGCTTTATCGACATGTGTTTTAAACTCTTTAGAAAATATGCAAATATATCCTCTGAATGGTGTATAAATGAAATAAACAAAAATAGAAGAAGCCCGATATAAAAGGTTTTTAGGGTAATATATTAATTTTTGTAACAAATTTATATACTTTAGGCAATCATAGTATATAAAAATACTTTATATATATACAAGACAGCACACAACTCCAAACCTTTCATACAACCTACACTAACCTTCTACACACACGAGGAATTATACAAAAGATTCCAAGGGCCTTTCGATCAGAAAGGTTTTTTTTTGTTGAATTTGCGGACGGAATGAAATTCCGGATAGCGAGGTTTGAAGTTGCGGCAGTGATAACGAAGCAACGACAAAACCGAGCGTGGAGCAAATTCAATACAATCATGTGTAGCGCGAAGCGGAAAAATCCGACAGGATTTTTGAAGCTGAGTGAAGAGTTGGCGAGCGGAAATAATCCAAGATGTTGTTTCTACTACTTTGAGCGTGGAGCAATAATTTGTATCCAATCTAAAAACCGAGCGTGGAGCAAATTCAATACAATCATGTGTAGCGCGAAGCGGAAAAATCCGACAGGATTTTTGAAGCTGAG
>JAFRHR010000051.1 GCA_017433195.1 bacterium | reverse complement strand
TGGTTTGACTTAAATCCGTGAACTTTGGCTATTATTTCCCTTGCTCGTTTTTGGATTTTTATCTGATTTTCTTTGCGAAGCATTTTATCTGATAACTCTTTTTTAGCTTCCGATACCAAACTGTCAAATGTGTCATAAATATTTTTAAACGGAGTGCTTAAATCACCTAAAGTACCGTTTTGTGCATCTTTATAAATATTTTTAACAAGTTCGACGTCTTCGTCTTCAAAAGTTTCAGGCATGTTTTTTGATATTGTTTCTATACGTTTATCTAATTCGATATTCAAAGCATTAATATCATACCAACGGGCTATTTCAGGATTTGCAAGAACAGCTTTTGAAAATCTTCCAGTCTGCGGAAGTATGTCGTATATAACAGGATGACCTGCCAACTGTGCCAATTCTATAAACGTTTTTACCTGCTCTTTAGCATCCATTCCTGTCAAATCAAAGATTTCTTTATCAAATAATTTTTCACTTATATCGGAACTTTTGGGCAAATATGCACAACCAAATTCTCTCGGATGAAACGGTATTAAATAAATTGTTGTGTTAAAAATCCTGTTATCAATGTTACCTGTCGGCAAGATTAACAACTGACGCAACCAGTCCATAAATTTGCCGGTATCTTTTGTAATATTACCGTTTTTCAAACCTGCAAGGTTAATCAGTTTTATGTCATGCCCCTCTTTTTGAATCCAAGAAGAATTTTTTACACCGTTTCTTGCCAATACGCTGATTTTATCGTTAGTAAATTTGAACTCACTATCTTCAAAAATTCCGTTTGCTTGCCATTTCATTTCTAAACCGAAAAGAATTTCTTCATAAGATAATTCTTCTAATGCTTTTATATAAGGATACGGAAGATATCCAAACTTTCCTATCAAACTCGAAAGTTCATTTTTTCTGTCATCTGATATGTTATCAAATGAATATTTTTCTTTTAGTTTTGAATAAATCTCGTTTAATCTTATACTTTTGTTCGGTTCTTTTTTCTTAAAAAACATGAAAATTCTCCTTAGTAACTATATATGGATTATAGCATGAAAATAAATTAGACAATCGGGTAATGGATTAATCCTTATGAGCGGTATTAAATTGACTTGTAAAAAGGAGAGAACAATATGAACAGTACTGAAACAAAGGTAAAACCAATTAGCGTTATTATTGTTGAAGATTTTAAATTAACAAGGGTAGGTTTGAGATGTGCATTGAATGCTAATGCGGATATAGAAGTTGTGGCGGAAGCCGAAGATGCAATCGAAGGATTAAAACTTATTGAAAGATATAAACCTGACGTTATTCTCATGGATTTAGGCTTACCCGGAATGAACGGTATTGAAGCTATGATAAAATGCAGAGAAATGCATATCAATTCAAAAATTATTGCACTGACATCACATGACAGATGTGAAGAAGTTATTGCCTCATTAAGCTCGGGAGCAAGTGCATATTGCCTGAAAGATATAGATCCGAATAAACTTGCAGATGTAGTAAGAGATGTTAATACAGGTGTTTGCTGGATTGATCCTGTTGTCGCACAAATGACATTGAACGCATTGCCTAAAATTGACAGTGTAGGTATTATCCCTGACAAATCATCCTCAGCAGGCAGAGTTCCTTTAACAGAACGTGAATTTGAAGTCCTGAAACATCTTGTATCAGGAAAGAGCAATACTGAAATCGCAAAAGAACTTATAGTCAGCGTACATACCGCAAAAGCTCATGTCTGTTCAATTTTACAAAAAATGTGCGTTAATGACAGAGTACAAGCTGCGGTAAAAGCTGTTAAAGAGGGTATGGTTTAACATTTAAATAAAATCCTAACTTAAAATAAATTAATACTACTTGACATTAGAATGTTATTTGGTGATAATGACAGTTGTATTAGTATGCGGTAAATCGTTTGATAAACACCCCAAAAGCCGAAAATGTTTATTATATAGCATATTTTCAAAGGTGGTGTACGATACCCAAAGTGAAAGGAAAAGAAAAATGTTCGCAATAGTAGAAACAGGCGGAAAACAGTATCAGGTAGAAGAAGGAAGATACCTTGATGTTGAATTATTAGATGGCGATGCTGATTCAAAAGTTGTTTTTGATAAGGTCGTAATGATTGTAAACGGTAAAAAATCTAAAGTAGGTCAACCTTACGTTGCAGGTGCATCTGCTGAGGGTACAATCGTAAAACATGACAAATCAAAGAAAGTTATTGTTTACAAACAAAGACCTAAAAAAGGTTACAGAAGAAAACAAGGACACAGACAAGGCTTTACAAGAGTGATGATTTCAAAAATCAGAACATCAGCTCAGAAGAAAGCGGCTGAAACAGCAGAAACAACGGAAGCATAGTTTATTCAAAATAAATTAAAGGAGAAAATAAAATGGCACATAAGAAAGGTATGGGATCTACCCGTAACGGACGCGACTCGGAAGCTAAACGTCTTGGCGTTAAGAAGTTCGGCGGCGAAACTGTAAAAGCCGGTAACATTCTTGTTCGTCAAAGAGGAACAAAAGTTCATCCTGGCAACAACGTAGGAATCGGTTCTGATGATACGTTGTATGCGTTGATTGACGGTCAGGTCAAATTTGAACCGCACAGACGTGACAGAAAACAAGTCAGTGTTTATGCAGTTTAATTGAAGTATTTAACAGTTA